>JBCCVR010000188.1:0-14204 GCA_039194995.1 Cyanobacteria bacterium P01_E01_bin.42
ATTTGAAATAAAGTATAATTCTCAAATTCTTGCTTGGTTAAAAGACTTGATTTCTGTTCAATTGAACAAAAAAAATTGGTCTTGGCTATTGTTAGATTGGGCGTGTCAGCGTGAAAAAATATACGATTTAGATCGAAGAAATCAACTCGTCCACAATTTGCGAGGAGTCGAGAAAATTGACGCTTTATGTTATCTCTACAGTTGTCGAGTAAGAAAACGAGATGAAGAGGATGAAGATTATGAAAAAGAACATGAAAAAAGACGAAAAGAAGTAGAAAGTTGGAATCCAATGCCAACGGTAAAAGATTTCTATCTCAAAGAAATCAAACAACCTTTTGTCCGAATTTTATGCGATTTTGAACTCTGTAAGGATCGCGATCCTAAGAATTTTTTGGCTAAAGAGTTGCAAGACCTGAGCGATCGCATTCAATAATCCTGAAGTCCAATCGCGATCGCACAAAAATCCCCTCCATTTCCCTTGCAGAATCGGGATGTGCGGCTGTTAATGGCGATCGCTTGGCGCTTGGTTCGTCGATCGCTTCTACCGTCAGCCAAGCGATCGCGATCTCACTGTCTCATCCTCTCAGATCGCTTGTCTCCTCCCATTTCGATCGCCTCTTCGCTTGCATGAATTCACGCAGAACTAGCGAGGAGATTCACGCCAGCAGGGGTAGGGCGATCGCTTTGGAATTCGGGCAAAAACGGGATGATAAAGATGTCGAGAGAGAAAAGGACTGCAAGACCATGTTAAACCTCCAACTCATCCCCGGTGCTATCTCTGAAATCTTCGCTTCTGCTACCGATACGGGCATTTTAACGTTGAGCGATCGCTACGGCTTGCTTGCTGCTTCTCTCGATGAAGGCTTGGACGAAGACGAACGCCGTGCTGTTAACCGCATTCTTCGAGCCGTGAAACGAGGCAAAATCCAAATCGCTACTGCATAATCCCTGCATCTCTCGACAATATTAGATTTTCACACGAGTTCACCTCTCTTCTTTCCCTCCGATCGCGCGATCGGGGGATTTTTATTGAGCAAAAGAGCGATCGCTTTGATTCAGTTCATACGAATTGCGATCGCTCTTTTGCGTTGGGAATTAAAACGGTTTCCATTCAATCGACTTCCGAACAAGTCTGAAAGCAGGTGAGCGTTGATGTGTTGGAAGTGTTGACAGGCGTTTCCATTCAATCGACTTCCGAAGAAGTCTGAAAGCAGCAAGAACGAGCGACCCCTCGCTGCCACCTCAAGTTTCCATTCAATCGACTTCCGAAGAAGTCTGAAAGTCAATGTTATCGTCCCGATCGACACGGACGCAAATGAGTTTCAATTCAATCGACTTCAGAAGAAGTCTGAAAGAAGGTCGGAAATTATGCTTGGGAGTTAGAGGAGTTGGTTTCCATTCAATCGACTTCAGAGAAGTCTAAAAGGTCCCCCAAATGAAACCCTTTCTATGACTGGATTATAGCCGCCGATTTTGTGGGGGTCAAGTCAAACCCAAATCGCAATGGTCGGTGCGGCTGTCTTGGATGTTGACGCGCTCTCTATGGGGGATTTACAGCGCGAGTGCTTGACAACCAAGGGACTCACTAAAGACCAGATCAGGGAATACGGACCCTTAACCCGGAAATCGACGTGGATCGCGGCGTATCGCGCCAACTAAACCTTATTGGGACGGTGTAATGCCGTCCCAAATTCCTTCCAAAAAACCTCATGTTTTCTATTAACAAATTACCCAATATATTGTATTATTATAAAAGCTGATAAATCCATCAGTAAACGAGATTAGATCCATGCAATACCAAGCCGTAAAAATCAGAATTTACCCTACAGACGAGCAAAAACACGCCCTATCGAGAATGTTCGGGTGCGCTCGCTGGTGGTGGAATTACGCGCTTGCTGAATGCCAACGGGTCTATAAAGAAACGGGTAAGGGGTTGAGCCGTTCTAAACTTAATGCTTACTTACCCAAACTGAAGAAACAGGAGGGGACTGAATGGTTAACCGATTGCGATTCTCAAGTGCTGCAATCGGTAACTTTGAACCTCTCGAAAGCCTTCGATAATTTCTTCGCCAAACGTGCCAGATATCCGCATTTCAAAAGGAAAAAAGGACGGCAATCGATCCAATTTCCCCAACGGGTCAAAGTCGCAGGAGACTGCCTAAAACTGCCTAAAAAGATAGGCACTATCAAGGCTAAATTTCACCGCGAACTCCCCCAAGGGATGCTCAAAACCGTCACGATTTCCCTCACCCCATCCGGCAAGCATTACGCCTCCCTACTGTTTGAAGTGGAAGGAGACACGCCAATGCCTAGCACCGATGGAAAAGTAGCGGGAATCGACCTCGGAATCAAAGATTTTGCTATCGTCAACGATGGCGAAAATACTGCAAAATATGCCAACCCCAAACATATCGCTAAACATGAAAAGAATCTCAAACGCAAGCAACAAAAACTCTCTCGCAAGCAGAAAGGTTCTAAATCGAGAGAGAAAGCGCGTAAACTCGTAGCTAAAGTTAACGAGCGAGTCAGCAATTCCCGCCAAGATTTCTTACACAAATTGAGTCGGAAACTGGTAGACGATAATCAAGTCATCGTTGTAGAGAATCTCAACGTTAAGGGAATGGTCAGAAACCACAAACTCGCTAAAGCTATATCTGATGTCGGTTGGGGAACGTTCGTGAATTTTCTCGATTATAAACTTGCCAAAGAGGGCAAGGTATTGGTTGAGATTGACCGATGGTTTCCCAGTTCTAAAACCTGCTCTGAATGCGGTCACAAGATGGATGCAATGCCCTTGGATGTGAGGGAGTGGACTTGCCCCAATTGCAACAGCCATCACGATCGCGATGAGAATGCCGCTAAAAACATCAGAGCGGAAGGCATCAGACAGATACAGGCGTTGGGAACCAGCGTCTCTGTGGGTGGAGAGGATGTAAGTCTCGCCAGCAATTCTATTGTTGGAAAGCAATCCCCCGCGAAGCCTGAAGCCCCTTGCTCTGCGTAGCAAGCAAGGGGTAGTTCACAATCCTGCATGGCTTTCCAATAGCCGGGGGGTTCGGAACGGAGGTAATTTTTCATTGGCCGATTCCCTCCACATCAATTTCCCACGCGATATCAAACGGGCAAAGCATCGCACCGGGGGCATTGGCATCGAGCCAAACCAAGTAACACCATTGCCAAGAACGCAAGTGAGCGGCGTAGCACCAAAACCGCCCGATGACTTGGCCCGTGTCGGGGTCGTCGTCTTCAAAAAAGGGAATCCAGCGAACGGGCTGCGCGATCGCATATTTGGCTTCGGGGATATTGGCAAGGGGGAGGGGAGAATGGAAAGCGATCGCATTTTGCCAGCGATCCAGCAAGTGGCGAATCAATTCTTCCTCCAGATATTCCGTCAGGTGCGTTACCCACGACACCAAGGTTTCGATGTCATCGGCAGAAAGCGGCATGGGCAAGGCGTTTAACAATTCGTTAAAGCAACGATTTTCGAGAAGGGAAAGGAAGTGAGGATCGAACATGGGTTTTTAGAGAATTAATGGGAATCCAGCGCTTTGACCTCAATGCTTCGGGGTTCGATATGATGCCAGTAGAATCGCAGCGCCATCGATGCCGAAGAACTCCACAGGGAGATTTCCGAGCTAAACGAATGAATGTAAATGCGATGGGTGCGGAGACTGGGATACTTTGCCCCGAAGCGTTGCAGGCGATCGAAGGCGTTGCGATACTTGTGCTGGGTTTGGAGGGGTAAGGCGTTGAGTTGTTTGGTTGCTTTGGCAGAAAGAGACAGGGAAACGAGTTCCATGCAGAAATTGAGAAAGCTAGAGAATCACTGCGCCGTCCCCGATCGCGAAATCGGCTTGGAGTCCGAGAATGAGGGTCTGGTTGCGGCAACGAACGGACAGGGGATAGAAACGCAAGCGATCGCGATTGAGGTCGATCGTCGTTTGCAGTTTTTGCGTCAGGGTTTGGAATTGCGGCGGGGTCAGAGTTGCTTCAAACACGGATTTCTGGATGCGGATGCCGTATGCTTCGAGCAATTTGGACACTTTTGTACGGCGGCGATTGTCGGTAATGTCGTAACAAATCAGATAAATCACGGCTATTTCAACAAAAAGGGGCGATAGTCTGCGGTTTCTGCGATCGCGCGAACGTATTCGTTAACCTGCCATGCCAGCGCGTCTCGCAAATTGGTTTTGCCGATGTAAGGATGCGCGATCGCGGAAGCCATAAAGATTTCCCACTGCCTCACAAAAGTCGCACAATTGTCGAGAACGACGGCATTGCTCAACAGCCATGCTTCGACAACGGGGCGAAACTGTTCCATCAGGTCGCAGGGAAGGGGCTGATGGTTTTGGCAATGTTTGTGCAGAGTACCGATCGCCGCCGAACATCCGGCATGATGCAGCAATGCGGACAATTCGCGGGAGAGCAGGGCAAAGGCGAGGGTGCGGGCGGCCTCGAATGTTGCGATCGATTCCAAGACCGATAAAAGCGCCTTCCGGTAACAGCGACGGGTTTCGGCGTGCCATGCCTGCAATGCGTTCCAACGACTCAGAGCGGGCAAAGAATCGAGATGGCGATCGAGGGTTTCTTTGGCATTCGCGTCTCGCAGGACTTTGGCGGCGTTGTACCAGCGACCCCGCAGCAAGGATTGGGCGAAGGCGAGGCAGAACTCGCGATCGCGGTTCCGCTCTTGTTGCAAGGGGGCATACACGGGGGTTTCGTGCAGGTGGTTATGGGCGGTAATGCTGCCCTTATCGCCGATGAAACTGAAAGGAATGCGATAGCGATCGATCGCGCGGCTGGCAGTGCGTCCCACGGTACAGCCTGCAAAGATAACGATTTGTTGGGTTTCGCGGATGGGCTGGCGATGGGCGATCGCGTCGTTTTGGGGATTATTGAGCGAAGTCGAAATAATGAGAGCGAAGTCGCGGCGATCGGCTTCCAAATGCGACCCCGGTTCGACGAGGTAAAGGGCTTTCATTGCGTCTCCTTTTGCGTACTGACCGTATTGAATGAAATGCTCATTTTTGCTCGCCCCCGAGTTGCAAGAAAAATTTGCCGCAAATTTTATGAGTTCGCGTATGAGTTAGCAAAAATCCAACTCGGGGGCGATCGCGCAAACCGATTTGTTTTGCTGGGACTGTCGAATTAATCCAAATTGTTCATGCGCTCACCCCCTCTATCAGTCACCAGTCACCAGTCACCAGTTACCAGTTTTCTTCCTCTACTCCCTACTCCCCATTCCCTACTCCCCTCTTGGCACCAAGTCCGCGCCCGCACGAAAGCGGCAGGGATCGACGGGATGACGGTGGAATTGTTTGCCGGGATTATCGAGGAAGAGTTGAAGTGCCTCGCCCGCCAATTGCAGCGAGATGTGTATAGTCCTTTTCCGGCTTTGGGCTTTCAAGTTCCCAAAAAAAGCGGCGGTCATCGTCTCGTCGGCATTCCCACGGTAAAGGATCGCATCGTCCAGCGCTTTTTGCTGCGCTGTCTCTATCCATTTTTGGAAGAGGCTTTTTCCGACTGCTCTTTTGCCTATCGTCCGGGGTTGGGGGTGCGCCACGCGATCGCTCGGGTGGCAGAGGTTTATTCTTCGACCACTTGGATTCTCAAGGCGGACATTTCCCGGTTTTTCGATACCCTCTGTCGGACGCTGCTGCTCTCCCAGTTGGAAAAACTTGGTGCAGATGCTCAATGGGTTCGCTGGGTGAAAGGTCAGTTAGAAGCCGGGGTGGTGTTGCGGGGAATGCCCGTCCCGTCCCATCGCGGCGTTTTGCAGGGAGGCATCCTCTCGGGGGCTTTGGCGAATTTGTATTTGAGCGAGTTCGATCGCCAATGTCTCGATGAAGGGGCATATCTGACGCGCTATGGTGACGATTTCATCATCGTGACGGGAGGACTGACGGAAGCCACGCGGATTCTCGATCGCATTGAGGAATGGCTGTCGGATCTGTATCTGGCGCTGCAACCGGAGAAAACTCACATTTTTGCCCCCGATGATGAGTTTGTGTTCCTCGGCTATCGCTTTGGTGGGGGGAACATTATCGCGCCTCAGTATAAAACGCCCCAGCGCAAGAAGGGCGATCGCAAGTCCGTGCCTTTGTCGTCGCGACCTCGCGCTTGTTCGATTGTCTCACCTCGTAAATCTTCAACCAAACCCACAAAATATCTCGATACTTGGAGGGATGGCATGACCACTTTGTATATTACCGAGCAAGGCACTTACGTCAAGGTGAAACACCAGCAATTTCAAGTGTTGCGGAATGGAGAGGTGAAAGTCTCCGTTCCCGTTAATGCGGTGGATTACATTATTTTGTTCGGCTGTTGCAATTTGTCCCACGGTGCGATCGGTTTGGCGTTGCGCCGTCGCATCCCCATTTTGTTCTTGTCCTATCGGGGGCGCTATTTCGGTCGCCTGCAAACCGATGGCATGACGCGGGTGGAGTATTTAACGCGACAAGTTCATTGTTCTGAGGATTTTGAGTTTGTTTTGCGTCAGGCCAAGGCGATCGTCTCGGCTAAGTTGCACAATTATCGGATTTTGTTGCGCCGTCTCAATCGAGAGCGTAAGATTCCGGAAGTGGTGGAGGCGATCGAGGCTCTGGGGGAATGGCAGGCGAAAATCCCTGAAGTGGAGTTGTTGGAATCCCTATTGGGACACGAGGGCAACGGGTCTCGCATTTATTTTCGAGCGTTGGGGGCATTGGTGAAAGAACCGTTTGCCTTTGACAAGCGCACTCGGCGACCACCTGAAGATCCGGTGAACAGTTTGCTGAGTCTGGGGTACACGCTGCTACATCAAAATTTACACTCGCTGATTTTAGCAACGGGACTGCACCCGCATTTCGGCAATTTGCACGTTCCTCGGGACAATCATCCCGCATTGGTTTCGGATCTCATTGAGGAGTTTCGCGCTCCAGTGGTGGATTCGTTGGTGATGTATTGGATCAATTCCAATATGTTCCAGCTCGATGATTTTACGCCACCCGATGAGCGGGGTGGGGTATATCTTCATCCCGATGCCCTCAAAAAGTATCTCAAATATTGGCAGGATCGTCTCTCTTTGGAAACAACACATCCCCATACCGGGCAAACAGTCAGCTATTATCGTTGTTTCGAGCTTCAGGTCTGGGAGTATATTTCTTGTTTGATGGGAGAACGAAAAACGTATCGACCTATGCTTTCAAAAATGTAGGCTTAGTACACCATTAAGTTGACCTTGTGGCAGTCTGGAAAACGCTGTAACCCGTATTCTTTCGTTGACTGCCACAAAGCCCAGTCAGGACAAGGGTTTGCGAGGTTTTCCACAGGCTCTTATTGCTAATATGTCTCAATTATTTGGGGGCTAACTTGACTGCCACAAAATCGGCGGCTATAATCCAGTCATAGAAAGGGTTTCATTTGGGGGCCCTTTTAGACTTCTCTGAAGTCGATTGAATGGAAACGAGACGCGCCAATTCGACGTTGGTGAACGTCCCGGCAACACTTTTAGACTTCTCTGAAGTCGATTGAATGGAAACCACTACTCCCTTGCAGGACGATAGCACTATAGTTATCACTTTTAGACTTCTCTGAAGTCGATTGAATGGAAACCCCAACAGAGCTGTCAGAAAAACCAAGAAATTCTTTTAGACTTCTCTGAAGTCGATTGAATGGAAACAAATACTGGCGGTTTTGCAGGTCAAAAGCACCCGCGCTTTTAGACTTCTCTGAAGTCGATTGAATGGAAACAGGCAAGATGGATGTTAAGAAATTTTAAAAATGTCGCTTTTAGACTTCTCTGAAGTCGATTGAATGGAAACCTCTCAAGGCGAATACATATCACCCCCTCCTCATCGCTTTTAGACTTCTCTGAAGTCGATTGAATGGAAACTGCAATGATTGTCGTTCCATCGGGCATAATTGTGCTTTTAGACTTCTCTGAAGTCGATTGAATGGAAACAATTTTCTTCAGCAGCTTGCTGAACTGCTTGAATTAGACTTTTAGACTTCTCTGAAGTCGATTGAATGGAAACACTGATATTGATTTCTTCTCCAACAGGTTGAACGACTTTTAGACTTCTCTGAAGTCGATTGAATGGAAACATCTACTTTGAAAATTTTTCCTTCGAACACAAAGTACTGCTTTTAGACTTCTCTGAAGTCGATTGAATGGAAACACCCAAAACGTCAATTGCCTCTTCTTCAGAAAAGTCCTTTTAGACTTCTCTGAAGTCGATTGAATGGAAACAGCGAATTTGACTGCCATATTCCACGCCGGACGGGTCTTTTAGACTTCTCTGAAGTCGATTGAATGGAAACAGCAAACTGGTAATTGTTAATTTCACTACCTCCAAGCACTTTTAGACTTCTCTGAAGCCGATCGCAAAAAGACTACCTCCGAACCATAAAAAGAGGTAGTCTTTTGTTTTTGTCTAAAATTGAAGTGCAAAAAGCAATCTCAAAAACTTAAAAAGTCGCCTTTTCCATTTCCTCCCACAATGCCTTAAGATTGCCGTAACGCGATCGCAATTCTGCAATATAATCGTGCCAATCCGATAAATGCTGCTCCGTCGTACAACTCGATTTTGCTTCTCGTAAGAACTTAATCGCCTGTCGATAAGAACGGCGATTGCGTTGTTTGATATATTTTTCTGCTCTTTCTCGATACTCTGGAAAAACTTCGTCAAATTCTCGCGTTTCTGGAAGAGATTTTTGTTTTTGCTTTTGCTCCAACAGCTTTAATATCGCTCTCTTCATCTGGCGATCCAAGCCCGCAACAACTTCCATCAATCGTTCCGAGTCGATCGCCAGCAGAACGGCATCGATCCCATCAGCATACTCTCCACCCTCGAGATTTCTCCCATAGGCTTCAATCAGCGCCCCGATCCAAAGCCGTTGTAATGCCTCCGGAATTTCCGAACTTGTCAAACATTCCCGCAAACCCGCCACTAAAACCGACGAGAGAGCGCATAACTCGCCGTTATAATCCAGCGATTCCCGCTCCTCATCGTAACTCCGCGTCAGTTCCGACAGCAGCGAATAATACAATCGCCCCGCATTAAAAACATCACCCGCCTCAAAATATCGTTTAGCCGCATCTACCCTCGGCTGTAAGGCTTCGGCGATCGCCCGACTGGTGGGGAAGTCGAGAGAGGGAGTAGGGAGTGGGGAATGGGTAGTAGGGGAGAGGGAAGCGGGAATGAGAGAAAGTAGCATTGGTTCTGTTGCGACCATTGCTTCAACGAGATCGAGTAATTCAGATTTACTCCGTTCCGCCAAAGTTTCCCGCAATGTCGGGACTTCTCGAAACAATTCCGATTCCCGGCACCACGTTAAAAGTAAAGCAACGCAGTGCTTGCAGAGTCCGCCGCGATCGTAAGGGCAACTGCAATGGAAATTGGCGATCGCATTGCCATCAAAGGCGATCGTCATTTCATAAAGTGCCGTCCCCGTGCAATACCCCGAAAGAAGATTGCCCCGCCGCGTCGGATGTAGAATCGTACCGCGATGATAATATTCCTCGCCCCTCTCGTAACTGTTTGGCGTGGCAAGGCGTTGAATTTGATTTTTGCTTAACGAGAACATTTGTTATATTGGACGAGATGCGATCGGTTGAAAGTGTTATGCCTGCTAAAGATGTTTATCATCAACCCGTCAAAAATGCGCTGATTCGAGATGGCTGGACGATAACCGACGATCCTTATTTTATCCAATACGAAGATGCCGAACTCTACGCCGATCTCGCAGCCGAAAAACCGATCGCAGCCCAACGTCAAGGAGAAAAAATTGTTGTAGAAATCAAAAGTTTTATCGGGAAATCTCTCATGTACGATTTCCATAATGCCGTCGGGCAATACATTGTCTATCGCGATTTAATCGAACTGACCGAACCCGATTATACACTTTACCTTGCCATTAACGACTTAACGCACGATCGCTTCTTTCAACGCGCTTCCATTCAAGCTATTGTCAATCGAAATCATTTAAAAATCGTTGTTGTTGATATCGAACGGGAGACTATCAAACAATGGATAAACTAACGCATTACCGCAATACAATTGTTAAACTACTCCAAGAGTATTACGACTTAACACCCCGTCGCGATCGAGAAGATTTGGCTAGAGACTATTTGGCTTTAGATAAAGAAAGAGATTGCTACTTGTGGATTCGTTCGGGATGGAAAGACAAAAAGCGGATACAACATATCATTATCTACCTTCGCATCGAACGGAATCAAATTTGGGTCGAAGAAGACAGTACCGATCTCGGCGTTGTTGACGATTTATTGAGGGCAAATATTCCCCAAGAGGATATCGTTCTTGGCTTCCACCATCCCAGTCAGCGAAGTTTGACCGGGTTTGGGTGTGCAACAGAGAACGAGTTAGTTTGCCATTAACCCAATTCCCCACTCCCCACTTCCCACTCCCTTCTTCCCTCAACAAACCGCCGAAAATGCGCCAACGCCGCACTGCGAACCAAAGGATGCTGCCCCAACGTCCGGCGATTATTGGCGTTTACCCCCTCTTCCACCAAAAACCGATGGTGCAGTTCCTCCAACGCTAAATCCTGTCGTTCCTCGCTACAGGGCTTTCCCTCCAAACGCGCCGTAAAATTAACCAACTGCATCGTCCAGCCCTTCACCTCCACCGGAATGCGATACGTCGAAGCGGCACAAAGCAACAGATAAGCATCAAAATGCTGGGTTTCCAAGCGAACGAAAACCGCCTGCAAGCGCTGTCGGTTCACCTCGAGGCGCACCTTCCTCGTCAAGACGTGTAACTTCCACTCGTCCTTCTCCCCTTCAACTTGCCCCGCTTCCGCCGCCGCGATCGCCCTTTCCACCTCCTCAATTTTCTCCCGTGTCTCGTGCCAGTACGCCGCCACATTGCCCTGAAATGACTCCCAAATCTCCCCGATGATGACCCGCAAAACCAAAGGATGACCGCGATATGCCTCCCCCAAGCGCAACAGCACCCCTCGCTCCTCCGACTCCTCCGAGACATCCAACCCCGTCTTCTCGAACAGGGCAACTCGTTCCGGCTTCCTCAAACCCGTCAGGACGCAGCGATGCCAGAGTTGCCGATAGCGTTCCCTCGCAATCTCCACGGGCAACTCCTGCGACGTGAGGATAATGCGCCCCCGCATCGTCTCAGCCGCCAGAAACCGGTTTAAAAACGCCGCCCACATTCCATCGGCAAACGTACCCCCCGCATCCTCTCCCGGTACGAGGAGCGTTTCGAGAGAATCCAACAACAACAGGACATCGTGGCTGACGAGATAATCGAGAAGGCGATCGCAGACCTGCTCGGGTTTTCGTTCCTCCGGTGCAAGCAAAATCCCCCACGACTCCAGCCATTGCAGGGCAATGCCGACAAAATCACAACCCTTCTCGACATTCTCAAAATTTGCCCGTTGAAAGTGCTGGGGTTCGAGATCGGCATGGCGATCGGCAATGAGGCGTTCGGCTAGCGCCGTTTTGCCAATCCCTGTGAGTCCCAGAATCATCAACAAGCGGCGGGAATTCAAAACCTCCGAGAGTTGGGAAATTAACGCTTCTCGACCCACCCAAGACGCATCGTAAGAGAGAAAAGGCGGTGCGGAAGAACGGGGCGCGTCGGGGAATTGTTCGGCATCGAGAGATTTGGCCATCTCCCTCGTCTCTAATCCGAGAGTTTCGCAAATTTGCTCGAACTTGGACGTATAAATCGCCTTACTGTTGAAAAACTTGCTGACGGTAGCGGGGGCGATATCGAGAGCGATCGCGAATTCTCCTTGAGTCATGTAACCGTTACGCTGAAAGGCATCGCGGGCGGTCTGCTGTTGCGCTGGATTTAACTTGACCGAACGGGGCATGAGAGAACGTCGAGTATTGCGGCTATTTCCTCAGTTTACTGGAGTTTCCCGCGCAATTCCGGTGCTGCCGAGTTTCCCCCGCAGTTCCTTAAAATTGGAGACCAAATCCGGCTTGTACTGCTTGGCTAACTTCAGACCGCGATCGTAAGATTGCCATACCTTCTCTCGCTCTCCTAAATAACTGTAAGTATCCGCCAAATTGTAATAAGTTATTGCCATTTGTGAGGGATTGCCGGATTTTTGCTGCCATGCCAGTGCTGCCAATAGATGCTCTAATGCTCTTGCGTATTCTTCAGCATTCAAATAGGCATAACCCAGATAAGCATGGGATCCCGCCGCTTCTTCTTCATCTTCTGATGCTTCAGCCAGTTGCAATGCCATTGTCTCCCACGCGATCGCCGCATCCAGTTCCTCCAAAGCGTCGCAAGCGTAAGCCAGTCCCTTCGTCGCCCCCAACATTCCAAGGCGATCGCCCATCTCCGAAGCCAAAACGAAATATTGCTGAAAATAATCCTTGCTGGCTGCGTACTCCTCCAATTGATAAGCCGTCATGCCCAAGCCGCGCAATGCCTGACCTTCCAAAGAACGCTCGCCAATGTCCTGCGCTTTTTTCTGGCATCGTTCGTACCACCCCAGTGCTTCCTCAAATTCATACAAGTTCCAGTACGTTTCCCCCAGTCCCTTCAGTCCGTCGCATTCCGCCACCGGGTCGCGGCATTCCTTGGCATAGTCCAAACCCTCCCGATGATAGGCGATCGCATCTTCGGGTTGGTTCAAATTGTTGTGGATATCGCCGATGAGAACCAAAGTTCGCGCCAGCATGGAAGTATGATGCAATTCCCGCGAGAGTTCGAGGCATTGTTTGGCCAACATCAAAGCCTCATCGGGCTGTCGGTTCCGCAACACATTCGCGAGATTGCCGAGGAACATAGCGCGGAGTTTTTCTGAATTAGGGTTCTTGGCAGCACTACTCCCTACTCCCCACTCCCTACTCCCTAAATACTTCAAACCTTCGCGATAGTAGCCAGCCGCATTTTCTCCTCGCCCTCTACTTTTTTCGACATTTCCCAACCCCATCAAAGCAATGCAAATGCCTTGGGTCTCGTTGCGTTCCCGTGCCAGTTCTAAATGCTTTTTGTGATATTCCTCGGCTTCATCGAGATTGCCTCGGCTGTCGGCAATATTCCCCAAGCCGTTGTAGCAAACCATATCGCACTGCGCGTTAAATTTGCCCAACAGCGCCCGATACAGTTTTTCTTGCTCTTCGTAGTAGCCCCACAGTCCCAAGCGTTCGCATAGCGTGTCCGGAGGACGTATCGTGCAGTTCCTCGTCTATATTTTCGTCTAATTCCACCGTCAAAACCATCGCCGCCCGCCGCCAGTCTGCTGCATCGCAAAGGTGAGTAAAAGATTGCAAATAGCGCTGTACTTGCTGAAGGGGCAGAGCATTATCGGGAGGTTCGCTCTCGTTGCAGAGGAAATACGCGATCGCAGTATAGGTGTTGAGATGTTCCCAAGGAACGGCAATCATATCAATCTTGAGATCGTTGTAGAGAGAGTGCGAGATAGTGGGTTGGATATCGAGGTTTGACATATTGGCTCTCTTTGCTTTCAAGACTGCGATCGGCGGGATATATTCCAAAGGAACTCCCGATCTTTAGACTATCTATTATCGTTGTTTCGAGTTACAGGTTTGGGAGTATATTTCCTGCTTGATGGGAGAACAAAACACCTATCGACCTATGAAATGGAAAATCTAACTTGACCTATAGGGGTCGGCGGATCGCTGAAACACCGATTCTCTCGTTGACCCCTATAGGTTGCTTGTCCAGACTGGGTTTCAGCCGTTTGATCTAGGGTCTTATTGAGAACTGGCCGCAATAATTAGGGGTTGGACTTGACCCCTATAGGATCGGGGTGCTAGAATCCAGTCATAGTGCGGGTTCTAGATCGGCACTCTTTAGGCTTCTTTAGAAGTCGAATTAATGGAAACGAGAACCAATGGCAAATGCCTTGGTCTCTGTCAGGCTTTAGGCTTCTTTAGAAGTCGAATTAATGGAAACACTCATTTTGCTCTTTTTGACATTCCTCCAAAGAGCTTTAGGCTTCTTTAGAAGTCGAATTAATGGAAACAAGTGACAGTTCCGGCAGGATTATAAACATCACCCTTTAGGCTTCTTTAGAAGTCGAATTAATGGAAACACGGTTCGGGAGTTGGTGGCGACCGCTAACAGACTCTTTAGGCTTCTTTAGAAGTCGAATTAATGGAAACGATACGTCCACAGTGCTTTGTTCCGTAAAGGTCGACTTTAGGCTTCTTTAGAAGTCGAATTAATGGAAACCAGAAGAACACTCTGGTTGCTTTCTGG
>JBCCVR010000189.1:0-14091 GCA_039194995.1 Cyanobacteria bacterium P01_E01_bin.42
AAGCCGGTCAAAAAGCAAAATACTCGACAGCTTATTGTGAAGCCGCATCCTATTTTAGGATCGGCCTTCAACTTTTAACTGATAGGGGTTGGGAAACTCAATATAACTTAATGATTTCCCTTTATTCGGCATTAGCAGAAAGTCAATATCTCAGTGGAGATTTTGAAGCAATCGAGGCCATAAGTGCCATTATTTTAGCAAAGATTGAAGCCCCTCTGGATGCCACCTCAATCTATGAAATTCGGATTTTGAGTTACCATGGAAAAGGACATTTATTAGACGGACTATCTTGCGGGTTGCAATTTCTCAAAACTTTGGGTGTTGAAATTCCCATTCGCGTCACGGAGAAAGATACCCAACAAGAACTCACAACAACCCTCGCCGAGTTCAATCGTAAAAGTACCGAAGAATTGGTTCGACAACCGACTGCAAAGAAATCAAAAATACTGGCAATTCAGAAAATTCTTTGGCTGATTACCAGTTGTGCTTATAAGGCCAACCCGCAACTCATGCCTGTTATTATTTGCAAGCTAGTTAACTTGACAATATCTCATGGTAATTCTGCTTTAGCTGCTTCAATCTATGCTGTTTATGGGATGTTGCTCTGCGGACTGCAAGATTTTGAGTCAGGTTATCGTGCTGGAGAAGTTGCCTTGGGAATTAGAAGCAATAACCCTCAGAAAGAATTTGAGGCTCGGGTTCTCAATCTCGTCTTCTCCTATATTATGCCTTGGAAAAGGTTACTGAAAGAGTCTATTCCCTATTTGAAAATAGCATTGATTTCGGGTGCAGAAACGGGCGATATAGAATACACGTCCTACGCAGCAATTCATTATTGTCAATTTCTCTATCTCTCGGGTGCAAATTTAGAAACCGTCGAACGAAATATGCAGGCTTATTGCGAATTATTAGGACAAATTAAACAGGAAGCTGTCTTGCAACACACCTTAGTTTTTTATCAGACCGTTCTCAATTTAATGGGTTATAGTGAAGAGCCGACGCAACTAGACGGAACGGCATTTAAAGAAATAGAAAAGGTTGCGAATTTAAAGACAGTTAATAATCGCTACTGTCTGGGGGGACTTTATATTAATAAACTCGTTTTGAGCTATTTATTTGGTCAGCCCCACCAAGGACTTGAATATGCCGCGATCGCAACGGAATATGCGGATGGACTATTAGGAGAAGTTTTTCTATCTCACCTCTATTTTTATCGTGCATTATCTGCTCTCGCAATACGTAAACCAAAAAGTACGAATAAAGATAAAAGCGAGGGAAATTGCATTACAACCGAACGAGTAATCGCAGATTTAGAAAAGTTGAAAGAGATGGCCGCTAATGCACCGATGAATTTCGGCCATCAAGTTTGTTTGATTGAAGCAGAGCAAGCTCGATGCGAGGGGCAGAAATTAGAGGCACTAGAACTCTACGATCGCGCTATTGCCGGAGCGAAAGCCAACGAATACATCCAAGAAGAGAGCCTTGCCAACGAACTGGCCGCTCAATTCTATCTCGACTGGGGTCTCGACTGCGCTCGACCGAACAACAAAGAAAAAATTGCCGCAGTTTATCTGCAAGAAGCCTATTACTGCTATACTCGCTGGGGTGCCAAAGCCAAAGTCACCGACCTCGAAACCCGCTATCCCCACCTCCTGCGCCCCATCGTACAAGAAGCCGCAGGAACGGGGGAGACCTTACAAGCCCTGAGCACCGTTGCCGCACCCGATATTTCGATTCATTCGAGCAGTTCCAGCAGCAATATCGGGGAAGCCTTCGATCTGGCGGGTATCCTCAAAGCCACCCAAGCCCTCGCGGAAATCGTGGGCGCGGACGAATTGCTGCATCGGCTGACGCAAATTATTTTACAGAATTCTGGGGGCGATCGCTGCGCCCTGATTCTCCCCGACGAGAAAGGCGTTTGGCAGGTCGAAGCGATCGCCACAGCCAAAGGGGTCGATCTCGAGAGCGCTCCCCTAGAAGGTCACGGCAATCTACCCGTTAAACTGATTCGGTATGTGAAGAACGCTCGCGAAATCTTGACCATGGACAAAGGCAAGACAGATTTGCCCGTTCGCGATCCTTACCTGCTCCAACAACCGCCCCAAAGCCTCCTCTGTTTGCCTTTGCTGCATCAAGGGCAGTTAGCAGGCATCTTGTATGTTAGCAATCAAGCCACTGCGGGAGTCTTTACCCGCGATCGCCTCCTCGTTCTTAACTTCCTTTGCACCCATGCCGCCATTTCCCTCGAAAATGCCAGACTGTACCGGAACTTAGAACGACGGGTAGAAGAACAAACCGCAGCATTGCGACAGAGCCAATACGAACTCTCCGACTATGTAGAAAATGCCGCTATTTCCTTGCATTGGGTTGACAAAAATGGCATCGTTATTTGGGCTAATCAAACGGAATTGGATTTCTTGGGATACGAGCGCGAGGAATATATCGGCCAGCCCATTGCTAAATTTCATGCCGATCGGGAGGTCATTGACGATATTCTCGTCCGTCTTGCCAATAATGAAACCCTTGCGAACTACGAAGCTCGCTTGCGTTGCAAGGATGGCTCAATTCGCTACGTGCAGATTAGTTCCAATGTCTTTTATCGAGACGGAGAATTCGTTCATACGCGCTGTTTTACCACCGATGTGACCAGGCGCAAACTGCTAGAACGAGAATGGCGAGCCAGCCAACAACGCTACGCCACCCTCGTCGATATGTTACCCACCGGAATTTTCCTCACCGACCCTCAAGGTCACAGCCGTTACAATAACCCCAGTTGCTGCGAGATGTTGGGTCTAACTCCCGCAGAAGCCTTGGGAGAAGGATGGTCGCAAACATTGCATCCCGACGATCGCGAAGCCGTGTTTCAAGGCTGGTATCAAGCCGCCCGCGATCGCCAGATGCCCTATAAAACTGACTGTCGCTTTCTGCATCGCGATGGCACAGTGGTGTGGCTGAGCATGCAAGCCGTTGAAGAATTCGACCTTGAGGGCAACTTGACCGGGTATATCGGCAGCTTAACAGATATTACCGAACGCAAAGCCGCCGAAACCGCCCTCAATAACTTGGTGGAAGGAACCGCTGCAACCACGGGAGAAGACTTCTTTCCCGCCCTCGTCCGTCACATCACTACCGCTCTCGACGTTCCCATCGCTCTAGTGACGCAATTTGTCGGCCCGGAACTACAAAGTATTGCTTTCGTCGTCGATGGGGAATTGCAACCCAATTGCACCTACAACTTACCCGAAACCCCTTGCATCGAACTGACGACCAAACCTTTTTACCATTGCCCCCAAGGCTTGGGCGATCGCTTTCCCAATAATCCCCATCGAGCAATCGGAGCCGAGAGTTATCTGGGAGTTGCGCTGCGCGATCGCCAAGGGCAAGTGTTGGGCAGTTTGTGTATCCTCGATCGCCAACCCCTGCGAGAGCCAGAACGCGCCAGGCAAATCCTCGCCATCTTCGCCAGCCGCACCGCAGCCGAAATGCAGCGCCAGCGCGTCGAAACCGCCCTGCAAAACCTGATTTCGGGAACGGCTGTCACAAAGGGGACTGAGTTCTTCCCCGTCCTCGTGCGCTATCTCACCGAAGCCCTGGGTGTATCTCACGCTTTGATGGCAGAGCGAGTGGGCGATCGCGAAGAGACCCTTGCTTACTATGGCGATGGTAAACTCATCTCCTGCAAATCCCTATCATTCCTCGGTACCCCCTGCGAGGAAGTCTACGAGCGCGGCGCTTATTACTGCGAGTTAGAACCCTGTCAGACCTGTTCGGAACTGGCGGCGATGGAGGCCAAAAGCTATCTGGGGGTAGCGCTCTACGATCGCCAAGGCAACGCCATGGGACTGCTGTGTATCTTCCACCGTCAGACCCTCATCGATCCCGTCCATGCCGAACAAATCTTGCGGGTGTTTGCCGCCCGAGCCGCCACCGAACTCGAGCGCCAGCGCGCCCAAACCGCCCTAGAACAATTGAATCGGGAATTAGAACAACGAGTCGAAGAACGCACCCGAGAACTCGTGCGCTCCGAACGAGACTTACAAACCATCTTCAATAATGCTTGCGATGGCATTATCATTCACGATTTGGATGGTTGCGTTCTCGATATCAATCATGGGGCTTTGGAACTGTTCGAGGCGACGCGGGGACAAATTCTCACTACGGCAATGACCGAGCTATCTGCGCCGGATTCCTCTTCCGAGCAGTTGTCGAAATACTTCGAGCAAGCGGTTGCTGGAGAAAATCTAGAATTTGAATGGAATCATCAACGCTTCGACGGTTCCACCTTCGCTTCTGAGGTATCCTTCCGTCCCGTTACCTTGGGCAACCGTCAAGCCATTGTCGCGGGGATTCGGGATATCAGCGATCGCAAACATGCCGAGAACGCCCTGCAAGAAGAACAATTGCGTCTCAAGCTGGCCTTGGATGCCGCCAATATGGGAACGTGGAGTTGTACCCTCGATACGGGAATCCTCATCTGGTCGGATCGGGCGCAAGAAATTTTTGGCTTTGCACCGGGTACATTCTCGGGCGATCGCGATACTTTTGTAGACATGATTCATCCCGACGATCGCGAGGAAGTCTTGGCAGCGATCGCCGCCACCTTTACAACTGGAGCGCCCTATCAACTCGAGTACCGCATCCACCGACTCGATGGGGAAATTCGTTGGCTTGCCGCTTGGGGGCGCATGCGTCCTGCTCTGCCACCCCTCAGCCCGCAACTGGTGGGAGTCGTAGTCGATATTAGCGATCGCAAGCAAGCCGAAGAACAATTGCAGCGTCAAGCCCGAGAAGAGCGCCTGATTGGTGTCATTCTCCAACGCATGCGGTCTTCTCTCTCCTTGGATGAAATTCTAACGGCGACCTTGGAGGAGTTGCGCCACATCCTGCACTGCGATCGCGTCTTGGCTTGTCAAAGCAATGACAGCGAAATCCGCAAAGTCGTTGCGGAATCCGTCGCGACCGGATGTGCCTCCCTCATGGAGGATCGCTTCTATCAGGGCGTATCCTGCTTCTCCGAACTGCAACATCGCTTTGAAAACGGCGATACTTCTGCCTATGTTTTAAACAATCTCGAGGAGCGAGAGATCGCCCCGGTTTTCCAAGACTTTTGTACGCGCGCCTCGGTGCGGGCAAAAATTGCCGTTCCTATCGCTCGTAATGAAACCCTCTGGGGCTTACTGATCGTTCATCAGTGCGACGGTCCCCGTCATTGGCAGCCTTGGGAAATCGACCTGCTCGGGCGCATTGCCAACCAATTAGCGATCGCCATTCAGCAAGCCGACCTATTCGAGCGACTCCAGCAAGAGTTACAAGAGCGCCAAACCGCCCAAGCCAAGCTCACCCAAAGCAACCAACAACTGGCCCTCTCGAACCGAGAACTCGCCCGCGCGACCCGCTTGAAAGACGAATTTCTCGCCACCATGAGCCACGAACTGCGCACGCCCCTCAATTCCATTTTGGGCATGACCGAAAGTTTGCAAGAAGGCATTTTGGGAACCATCAACACCCCACAACTTCACGCTCTCGATACAATTGAGCGGAGCGGCAATCGCTTGCTCAATCTCATTAACGATATCCTCGATCTCTCCAAGATAGCGGCCGAAAAGATGGAACTCATCTTAGAACCGACAGATGCAGCCCAACTTTGTTATTCCTGCTTGCCTCTGATTCAACAACAGGCTCGCAAAAAAAACATTGAGATTCAAACTATTATCCCTACCGGTCTGCCCCTACTAGCTATGGACGAACAGCGTATCGGTCAAGTCTTAATCAATCTCTTAAGCAATGCCGTCAAATTTACCCCAAAAGGGGGGCGAATCTGTCTGAGCGTCCAAGCTCAATTCCCCCCCGAGCCGATCGAGTTTTTCCCCCACGGATTTGTACGCATTGCCGTAAACGATACCGGCATTGGCATTGCTCCGGAAAATATGGCCAAACTCTTCCAACCCTTCGTGCAAATCGATAGCGCCCTGAGTCGTCAGTATGAGGGCACGGGGCTGGGTTTGGCCTTGGTCAAACAGATCGTAGAACTGCATGGGGGACGAGTATCGGCAACCAGTGAAGTCGGTGCGGGCAGTTCCTTTATGTTCGATCTGCCTTGGCATGCAAATATCCCTTCCCCACCCGTATCGACAGCAACCCCCGCGATCGCCGGAGAAGCAACCGAGCCGCAAGGGAATGCCTCGCCATTGGTGCTTCTGGCGGAGGACGATCGCGCCAATATTGCTACGATTTCCAACTATTTAGAAGCCAAAGGCTATCGCCTCGTCGTAGCTGAAAATGGGCAAGAAGCCGTCGAACTTGCACGAGAACTACATCCCCACGCGATCCTGATGGATATTCAAATGCCCGTCATGAACGGTCTCGAAGCGATCGCTCAGATTCGCCAACTCGGGCTGGCGGATATTCCTATTATTGCCCTGACGGCCTTGGCCATGAAAGGCGATCGGGAGCGTTGCTTGGAAGCCGGAGCAAATGAATATTTAAGCAAACCCGTCAAACTCAAGGCTCTTAGCGCTCTCGTACAAAGATGCCTGACTGGAATGGGGGAGGGTTAGCTTTTAGTAATACCAAATATCACCATAATTCCGATGGGGGAGCGGGGGAGGCGGAGGGAGCAGGGGAAGAAGAAGTTTGCGGGACTAAGTTCGGACAATTCACCGAGTTTAATCTTATAGCATTACACTTTGTGGTTAGGACATCTCTTCTCTCTGTGTCCCTCTGCGTCTCTGCGGTTCAAATTCTTCATATCCTAATGTATTCACGTAATGCTATAACCCTCTTCTCTCTAGAGTATTGCCTTCAAGACTATTTTCTTTAAAATTCCACCTGCATTTGAAAAGAAAAACCGTTATCTTGCACGTTTTTGCCTCGATCGGTAAGGTAAACGAGGGGAACGCCATAATCCAAGCGCATTTTTAAATTGTCGATGCCGCCGAAACCATCCCATAAGATTCCCAGACCCACACCCGCTAAAAATTTGCGATCGCTCAATTGATTGGGGTTATCGGGATGATTCCAGACTTTTCCGGCGTTAAAAAAAGGGGCGAGTTGGATTTCCGGTTCTCCGGCGGCGTTGCGGGTGACGGGGAAGCGACCTTCAACCAGCAAGCGAATCCCATTATCCCCCGCACGGGCATTTTGGCGATAGCCTCGAATCGATTGACCGCCGCCGATGATAAACTGATGGGCGGGTAATAGGGTATCGGGGGTGAGTTGCAGGTTCAGTTGGGCGAGAAGTAAGCGATCGCTCCCGAAATTTTGCACCCGTTGTACCTGACCCGACCAACTAAAAAACAACCCGTCGGGAGTCGGCGATTCATTCCGCGTCACCCCCAAAAGTTCGGTACCAAAATTAAATTGGGAGCCGATCGCCGTGACCCCTTGGCGATCGCGATGCAGGTAATCTTGGGCAAATGTAATCGTACTGGTGCGACTCGAACCATCTTCCTCGACTCCTTCAAAACTAATTAAGGGGCGATCGAAAATGAAAGTTTGCCCCTCTTGACGGTTGAATCCCAAAGAAAGGGCAAATTCTTGGCGCAGGTTGCGGACGAGGGGTTGACGATAATTAATGCCGTACAATCTGCGCCGTCCGTTAATCTCGAGTTGGTCGAAAGGGGGTTGCGTGATTTCCGTCCAATTGGGGGCAAATCGCAATTGTACCGTTCCCTCTTTAGCATTAACGGGGACTTGATAGCTTATATCTAGAACATCAGCCCCCCCCGTCGTACTGCGGGAGTAGGTTCCTTGCAGGAGATCCCCTCTCCCCGTCAAATTGCGATCGCCCAAACTCAGCCCCATCCGTTCCGATCCCACTGCGGCGGGGGAATAATTATCCACGCCAAAGGAGCCGTAAAATTTCTCGGCTTCGGTAACATTGACGGTTAAACGACTGCGATCGGGCAATCCTGCTTCTTCCAAACTGGCTTCAATATTGGCAAACAGAGGACTTTCTCGCATCAATCGCAACTGTTCTTCAAGTTTGCCGACATTGAAGGGAATATCTGCTCCCAACAAGAGGCGATCGCAGATATAGTCGGCGTTGAGATGTTGGCGACCCCGAACGGTAATTTCAGCCAATCTTCCCTCGGAAACCGCGAGGGTGTCTTCTGTAAATCTCGCTCTAGAGGTTAAATAACCGGATTCTAAATAAAGTTGCGTAATATTATTGGCAACGACTTCTTGTTGGTCTGGAGAGAGGCGATCGCCTGCACGAATGCCCAGATTATCGAGGGCTTGGTTGACAATATAACGAATTCGTTCCGGCGGGAAAGCAGTCGCACCCGAGACGGTTAAATGACCGATCGCGATCGGTTCTTCGGGGATATCGGGGGTTGAGGGAAGCGGACAGATATCAACCCTCTCGATCGCTGTATTGGTGGGTGCTTCTTCCTCGATCGCCGGGAATTGTCCGAGAGTTGCGGCGGCGGTTTGTAAGAAAGCGGCCATGGGAAAAATGCTCGAGTCTGCTTGATTAATGCGATCGCGGGCAAGTTCGCGGGATGGTGGGGGTAATTCTTTCTCTGTCTTCTTTTTTGTGCCTTCTTCGTTCTCTCTCTGGGGGGTTAAATTTTGTGTTTTAGAAGGGGATTTAACGACCGCGATCGGGTTGTCCTCATACCAAAAAGAAGGTAGCATTTCTCGCTCGATCGCTCCCCATTGACTGGCGAATTCTCTCCCCATCGGGGCGATCTCATCCGGTACGATTTCGGGTGCTGCTGAATTGTTTTCGACTTCTGGGGTAATATCTCTCTCCGTTGCGAGAAGGTTCTCAAACAGTTCGCTGTCGATGGCAATTTCGGCCTCTTCTAACTCTGCGATCGCGACTGATTCCGGGATAGCGTAACGGCGATCGCGAAAGTCCTCCCTATCCAAAACAATAGTCTCGGTTTCGTTTTGACGATCGATAATCTCTAACGGAACGGATACTTGAGATTTTGAAAGATTTTTTTCGATGAGGGGAACTTCTATATCCGCATCCAAAGATGGCAAAATCGGCGTAATTTTTTCTTCTTTCGCGATCGCCCCGACGGGAATCAATACTTTAAATTTCAGAGCATTCTCTTCGCTGCGGGGAGGTTCCGCGATCGGCTCGATATCGACTATATTATTTTTTTGCTCTCTGTTTTGCTCGCAATCATCAATCGTCGAGAAAGCGATCGCTCGAGCCGAGGCTTTCGTCTGGACGAGAGATGCGGCCAAGAGTGCGATAGAAGCCCCTGATAAGAGATCTTTTTTGCTCATCGATACTGTACTGTCAACTTTGTCTTTACCGAGTGTAATCCGTAACTTTAATCGAGGATGGAGAGTCAATCCTTAAATCAACCTTCATTTCCCGATTGCTAGGGAGACTAAAATAAAGATTTACGACAATGCCATCTCTAAAACTCAGCGCTCAAAGCAAGATGCGTTAAAATTCAAGCAGGTTGTTCTAATATCCAATCCGAAGAACTATCCAAACGTAGGCTATTCTTGCAAAATTCTTCCCCCGCTCCTCCTGCTCCCTTCGGGAAGCATAGTGACTAAAGCGGATTTGATATAACTTAGGATAGGGTGTCATGGTTCGAGAAACTCTACCGCTTGTTAGACAGTATTTTCTCAGGTCTTCTGCCTGTATTCGTGCTGGCATCATACTGGGGACTTCTGCTTACTTCTGGGGCTATTCATTAGGGCTTTCCAGCTTTGGACAACCCATCATCGCTGCACCGGATGGGACGGGAACGATTGTTACCTCCGAGGGCGAACGCTTCGATATTCACGGCGGTTCTCTCTCCGTAGATGGGGCAAATTTATTCCACAGTTTAGAAGTATTTGGTCTCGACCGCCAGCAAATTGCCAACTTCCTCGCTAATCCCCAACTTCGCAACATTTTAACCCGGATTGTCGGGGGCGAACCTTCCCTCGTCGATGGTGTAATTCAGGTAACGGGGGGGACTCCCAACTTATTTTTGATGAATCCGGCAGGCTTTATTTTTGGCAGCAATGCAACAATTAATCTACCTGCCTCATTGACGGTAACGACGGCGACGGGGATCGGGTTTGAGGGGGGCTGGTTTGATGCCTTTGGAGCGAACGATTATGGTATTTTAACCGGAGATCCCGGTCAATTTGCTTTCGATCTGGCGCGATCGGGCAGCATTATTAATGCAGGGAAATTGACGGTAGCGGCGGGGCAGAATTTGACCCTGTTGGCGGGAACGGTGGTTAATACGGGAGAATTGCAAGCAGAATCGGGAAATATTACCATTGCCGCCATTCCGGGCACGAATAAAGTGAGAATTTCCCAAGATGAAGGGGTTTTAAGTCTGGTCGTCGAACCGCCGCGAGATTTTCAAGGAGAGGTTTTGCCCTTCACACCGATGGATCTACCAACATTGTTGACGGAAGGGGCAGCAGGGTTAGAAACGGGTTTAGTAGAGTCATCGGGAGAGATTGCGATCGCAAAAACGCCAATTCCCACAGAAAGCGGCACGGCAATTGTCTCGGGAGAATTGGAAACTTCGGGGGCGATCGCCGGTAATGCAGACATATTGGGAGAGATCGTCGGGCTGATCGGGGCAGAAATTGATGTTTCCGGGACTCAAGGCGGCGGCAATATCCGCATTGGCGGGGACTATAAAGGAGAGGGAGGGATTCCCAATGCAGCCGTTACCGTCGTCGATAAAAATTCTGCACTCCGCGCTGATGGTGGCTTAGAGGGAGATGGCGGCAATATCTTTGTGTGGTCGGAGGAAACCACCCGCGTTTACGGGGAGATTAGTGCCAGAGGCGGTGAAGTTTCTGGGAATGGCGGCTTTGTGGAAACGAGCAGTCGGGGATTTTTAGATATCCAAAGTTCTCCGGACATTTCCGCCTCCGAGGGGTCTGGCGGTACGTGGTTAGTCGATCCGAATAATCTCACTATTACCGACAATCCGATCGCCTCCCAAATTCCCAGCACCTCCCCGTTTATTCCCACGGGTGACAATGCAGAACTGGGCATTGATTTCGTCCTCGCGGCTTTGACTGGGGAAGCAAATGTCATTATTTCCACCCTTGGCACATCGGGCGGCCAAAATGGAGATATTACGCTCAATGCTAGTGTTTTAAGTATTGAAACAGCCGAGAATACTTTAACGTTAAGTGCGGCTGGCGGCATTATCATTGAGGGAACGTCCATCGTTGCGACATCCGATCGCCTCAATTTGAATTTTCTCGCCAATGACGATATCGCTTTGAGTGACGATGCAACAATCTTTTCGGGTGGTGGCGATATCGCCTTTGCCAGCAGTAACGGCACGATCGATACCCGTGGCGGCACGATATCGAGCAGTTCTAGCCTCGGCGATAGCGGGATGATTAGCCTCAATGCAGCAGGCAATATCACAACAGGAGAAATTACCTCCGTCGCAACCGCCGGCAATGGCGGGAATCTCTCCCTAGAAAGCAGCAGAGGGAGCATCGATACGCGCGAGGGAACTCTCAACAGCAGTTCCAGTATGGGAGATAGCGGCGCGATCGCCCTGAATGCAGCAACGGATATCCAAACGGGCAGTATGATTTCGGGGGCGATCGCGGGCAATAGCGGCGGGATCGCCCTCAACAGTATCGACGGCGCGATCGATACCACCCTAGGCAGTCGGATTAGTTCCCAAGAGATTGCCGACTTTTTAGGAGACTCGATCCAACTCGCGCCTTCGGAGGAGATTGCCGCAATTGTGGCGGTTTCGGAGACGGGAAATGGCGGGCAGATTGCGATCGAGGCTTCCGGGGATATTGTTGCGGGAAACCTCTTCTCTGCCTCTATTAATGGAGAGCAGGGCGGCGCAATTTCTCTTACAAGTATCAATGGCTCTATCGATATCACAACCGCTCAAGACTTAACCGCCACCGACGCACAGAATAGTTCTCGGGAATTTGCCGGAATTGATGCGAGTGCGATCGCGGGTTCTGCCGGGACGGTGGCGATCGCAGCAGAGGGGAGTATTACAACGGGAAGCATTAACGCCAGTGCTGGGAATGGGGATGGCGGCGAGATTACCCTACAAGCGACAGGCAACATCACCACCGGAAGCGCCATTTCTGGCTCGATCGCCGGGGGAAATGGGGGCGATATTCGGATCGAGAGTTCCAACGGTGCGATCGACACGACGGCGGGTAGCGGGTTTTCCTCCTCAATTGAAACGGGTTTGCAGATTTCCACGAATAACGCCCCCGGACTGATTTCCGGTTCTGTTGATGGGAATGGAGGGAATATCTCGCTGAGAGGCTCGGGGGATATCGTTACGGGAAATTTGGTCTCCGCGTCCTTAGAGGGACTCCAAGGGGGCGAGATCGCCATCGAAAGTACCAATGGATCCATCGATACCACTCTCGGCAGCAATGGGGTTGTGGGAGACGGGGACAACATCGGCATTATTTCCGGTGGCGGGGCGGGAAATGGAGGCAATATTGACCTCAAAGCCTCGGGAGATATTGCAACAGGCAATATTTGGTCGGCTGCCAATAACCAAGGAGGCGCGATCGCCCTAGAAAGTACCAATGGCGCGATCGATACCACCCTCGGCAGTCCCGTGACTTCCCAACAGATCGAAGCATTTGCAGGGGATTCCGTGCAAATCGAGAGCGAAAATGATTTCCTCGGGATCGTTTCGGCTTCCGTGGCGGGAAATGGCGGGCAAATCGCGATCGAAGCGGCGGGGGATATCGTCACGGGGAATTTGATTTCCACCTCTCTTAATGGTGCTCAAGGAGGCAACATCTCCGTCAGAAGTGCCAATGGCGCGATCGATACCGCCACCGCCCAAAATGTGACGGCGATCGCGCAGGGACAAACGAGAGAATTGGCAGGAGTTGATAGTTCTGGTAGCAGTGGGGGAGAAATCGCGATCGAAGCCTCTACCGCCATCACGGCAAGCAGCATCGCCAGTCGCGGTAGTGTAGGAGATGGCGGCGATGTCACCCTCGATCCCATTGGCGATATCGAAGTCGTTACCATTGACGCGCAAGGAGGAGCAAATGGAAGCGGGGGCAATGTCGATATTACCGCCGGGCGTTTTTTCCGCGCCACCGGGACATTTATCGACCAAAATCAAACTGAAGCCAGCATTTCCACGGCTGGGGGACGGGCAGGGGGTTCGATCGCGATTCGACATGGAGGCGGTACTAATGCCACGCCCTTTATTGTCGGGGATGCCAGTCTCAACGGCACGGCAGGTGCGATCGCCACGGGTGCGGACAATACCATTTTGCCCTTGCGTTCTTTTCCCGATTCCTTTCAACAAGGCAATATTCAACTCATTACCGAGACCTCTCCTTCAGATCCCGATTTTACTTCAGAGTTAGAGTTAACCAAACGGCCGGATCTCAATTCCTCCGTACCAGAATCGGTAGAATTGCAGGATAAAAGCCTCGCAGAAATCCGCGATATTCTCGCCAAAATTGAAGCAGAAACCGGAGTCAAACCCGCAGTTATCTATGCGTCCTTTTGGCCGCCAGGTTCGAGTCCAGAAGAGTGGCGCGATCGCATCCAAAATACTTCCCCCTCAGAGATCCGCGAATCCGATTTCATGCACTACCCCCAAGGATCGGCAACGGGAAACGCCATTCATCAAGCCAAGCGATCGCCCGAGACTCGCTTAGAATTAATCTTGGTGACAGCCGATAAAAATACCCCTCTCCGCCGCTTGCCTGCCAATGCCGACTATGAAACCGTGACCCAAACAGCTAGAAGATTTCGCCGCTTTCTCAAGGATGAAAATACGGTAGAACATCGCAAGTATTTGCAGCCATCCCAACAGTTTTATCAATGGTTGATCGCACCATTAAATGCAGATTTAGAAGCAGGGGAAATCGAAAATTTAGTCTTTATTCTCGACGAACGATTGCGATCGCTTCCCCTCTCGGTTCTGTCCGCACTCCATAGCGGCAACGATCCCGAAGACCCCCAAAGTGGAGAGTTTGTTATCGAGAAATATAGCGTCGGTTTAATGCCGAGTATGAGTCTCACCGATACTCGCTATCGCAATATTCGCCAATTACCCGTTTTAGCAATGGGGGCCTCTGAATTTACCCATTGGAATTCTTTACCCGCCGTTCCCATTGAAATTG
>JBCCVR010000190.1:0-13850 GCA_039194995.1 Cyanobacteria bacterium P01_E01_bin.42
CCAAATTTGAGTCAGTTCCGGATTGTTACTACTTTTAGTATTCAACTGAACAATAAAATCTAAATCCAATTCTTTTACTCGAAATGTACGATGTTCTTGCTTGCTATCAGCATGTATTAATGAGTTGGAGCTAATTTTACTCCTTACAAAATCGAAATCGCATAATTCAGATTTTTCTATCGATCTTTTTAGATGTTTTTCCCAAACTCTATCAAAGATTTTAATGAAATCAGAATTGTCAGTTTCTTCATTAAAACGTTGTTCTATTTCTCGTTGAAGTAAAAGTTTGTTAGGAATTGCCCATATGTTTTTGGCAAAAAGTCTTTTTTTGTCTTCTGATATCTTTATATCCATTAGTCGATCAAATGTTGTGATTTTAATAAATCAGAGAATTGTATATATAATCTCTTGGATACTTTATTTGAGAACCTGTTGCACTTTTTCCCGACGGTAAGTATTGACTGGATTTTTCCGAATATCCTCCTCAACTATGGCGATGAGTTCGTCGAGATTCATTGTTAAAGCATCAAGTTTATAACTAACCGAGCGTAAATTCTCGACCGTTTTTTCAATAATTTTAGGTTCTGGCCAATTAGATGGAGCGTTCATAATAAATTAAAATCTTGCTGAGTTTCTTGGATTGTTGCTTCTGCGGCCTCTACAGTTGCTTCAGCTTGTTCTAGAGAGCGCTGCAATAATTTTAGCATAGCTGAAGAAGCAAGAGGCTGTTCTTCGGCAATTCGGAGCAAAAGCGTACAAAAACGAGAATACGGATTTCGCAAGCTATCGCTATTTCTATTGTACCGTGGAACGGGCATCTTGCCCGTGTGTGGTGAAGAGAAACAAGCAAGGTGCTTGTTCCACATCTTTACAACTCGTTTAGTTTTGCTATAGATTTACAAATTTGAGATGCACCCTTCTATTTTATCTTCGAGCGATTATCCTATCATAGAATCAGGACTTATAAAACTGCGATCGCTCAATATCTCCACTCTTCTGGAAGCTGAGAAAACCAGTAATCTTTCTCTTGTATTAGTGCTTCTATTTTCTCATCTAAGCCTAATTTTTCATGTCGCCAAATCTCGTGTCGAAACCAAGCATATTTAAGCCGCAGATAAAACGGATCGTATATTTCTTGGAAGCCAAATTTTCGATGCCAATTTTGGCTCATGGTATTGCAAATATGATAAGCACTGTAAATTTCTTCAATTCCTTTTTTCTGTAACTGATTCATGGCAGAAGTTACCATTTCTGTTCCTATTCCTTTTCTGCGATCGCCAGATCTAACCAATAACAAATCGAGTTTAATGTGTCGTTCTTCGCTGTATCGATCCTCCTTTTCCACAAATAAGACAAGTCCCAATATTGTTTGTGTCTGGGGTTCTACTACCATCAGAGAACAGGCTAAAGGTTCGCCTCGACGACCCTTAAAAAAATCCTCGATACTCTTTTCTGCATTTTCCCAAATGGCTTCCGCAGACCAGTTACAAAATTCGACTGAATCTTGAAATGCGTCATAAAATGCCTCAATCATTGGTGCTTTAAATGTCGGATCGATCGCCATTAAATGATAAGTCGGTGGGAGCGATCGTGGCGTTAGCGTCAGTTTTGTGCGGATAATGACATCTCGCGGCGATAAAATTGCTTGTCCCTTTGCATATTCAACTTTCCAACCAAACGGGTATTCCATCATCTCGAACTCTTCAAAAGACATGGGAAGATACTGAGTTTTCACGATCGCTCGCCTTTTTCTGACCGACAACACTGCAATTGAAGCGATCGTAACATTTCCCAATGAGCAAGCGGTAATGGATAATAGATAGGGAACGTCGAGAATCGAGATTTGAAGAGCAAATGCAGCCAACCGACCCGAATAAATTTACCGATAGAGCATGGGACGCGATTGTGAAATCCCAAGAGGTTGCCCGTCGCTACGGCGATCGCCAATTGGAAGTGGAACACGTTATCCTTGCCTTGCTCGATCGCCCGGAGGGGTTAGTTCGCGATATTCTCGACAAAGCCGCTATCGATCCTCCCAAGTTTCGCCAGCAGGTGGAAAACTTTATCAAACGTCCACCGCGATCGCGTTACGTTCAATCCTCGCAGCTTTATCTCGGCCAGAATTTGGATGTGATGCTCGATCGCGCGGAAACCATTCGCAGCAGTTGGGATGATAAAGTTATCTCGGCAGAACATTTACTTCTCGGGTTTGCCGAAGATGTCCGCATCGGGCGCAAAATTTTTCGCAGTTTTAACCTCGATCCTCAAGATATTGAAGCGACAATCAAGGAAATCCGCAAGACCCAAAAGCCCGCGAAATCCGATTCGGAAGAGGATGGAGAGGATAACATCGCCTTAAACGAATATGGCATCGATTTGACCGAATACGCGCGATCGGGCAAGTTAGATCCCGTGATCGGACGGGATGAAGAAATCCGCAGCTTAATCCAAATCCTCTCCCGTCGTTCCAAAAATAATCCGGTCATTATTGGGGAACCGGGGGTCGGGAAAACTGCGATCGCCGAAGGACTGGCCCAGCGCATTGCCAATGGAGACGTGCCGGAATCCTTGCAAAACCGCCAGTTATTTTCCCTTGATATGGGGAGTTTGATCGCCGGGACCAAATATCGGGGAGAATTTGAAAAGCGCTTGCGTTCTATTTTGCAAGAAATTACCGACTCTGACGGACAAACGATCCTCTTTATCGATGAGTTGCATACTGTTGTCGGGGCGAGTTCCCAACGGGGGGCAATGGATGCGGGGAATTTACTTAAACCCATGCTGGCACGGGGGGAATTGCGTTGCATCGGTGCAACCTCTCTCGACGAGTATCGCAACCATATCGAAAAAGATCCCGCCCTCGAACGGCGCTTTCAACAGGTTTATGTGGGGCAGCCCGGGGTAGAAGATACGATTTCCATTTTACGGGGCTTAAAAGAGCGTTACGAAGTCCACCACGGGGTGAAAATTACCGATTCTGCCCTCATTGCTGCGGCTAAACTGTCCGATCGCTATATTAGCGATCGCTTTCTTCCCGATAAGGCGATCGACCTCGTAGACGAAGCGGCAGCACGGTTAAAAATGGAAATTACCTCCAAACCCCTTGAACTAGAGGCGATCGAGCGTCGTTTACTTCAGTTGCAAACCGAAAAGCTCTCTTTTGCCGAAGAAAGCGAAGATGCAGCCCCCCGCGATCGCATCCTCCAAGAAATCGAAGAACTGGAGGAGAAAAAGGAGAAGTTAGATTCTCAGTGGACGGCGGAAAAACACATCCTAGAGGAGATTAATTCACTTAAAGAACGAGAAGAAAAATTAAGGGTACAAATCGATCGCGCTAAACGAGACCTAGAACAGCAGCAAGCCTCGGAACTACAATACGAACGCCAGCAATTGCAAAGCGATCGCGAGGAAAAAGAAGCGGGATTTCTGGCCAAGCAATCCCAAGGACTCTCCTTATTACGAGAGGAGGTGACGGAAGCGGATATCGCGTCGGTGGTGGCGCAATGGACGGGGATACCCGTTAACCGCCTTTTGGAGTCGGAACGGCAAAAATTACTACAATTGGAAGACCATTTACACGAACGGGTGATCGGACAAGATGAAGCCGTGGCTGTTGTTTCTGCCTCCATTCGCCGGGCGCGGGCGGGATTAAAAGAACTGAATCGCCCCATCGGCTCATTTATGTTTCTCGGCCCTACGGGAGTCGGAAAAACGGAATTGGCGCGGGCGTTGGCACAATTCCTATTTGACAGCGAGGAGGCCATGGTACGCCTCGATATGTCGGAGTATATGGAGAAACACGCGGTTTCTCGCTTGGTGGGGGCACCTCCGGGTTATGTCGGCTATGAGGAGGGGGGACAACTCACCGAAGCCATACGCCGCCGTCCCTATTCTGTGGTCTTATTGGATGAGGTGGAAAAGGCTCATCGGGATATCTTTAATATTTTGCTGCAAATCTTGGATGACGGGCGCGTCACGGACTCTCAGGGGCGTTTGGTGGACTTTCGCAATACCATTATCGTCATGACCAGCAATATCGGCAGCAATTACCTCCTCGAAGAGTTGAAAGGGAAAGCCAAACCCCAACAAACCCAAAGTATTGAAGACCGCTTAAAGCAGCGCATTCGCGATCGCTTGGCCATGACTTTATCGGCACAACAAACGGATTGGATTGAAGAATTATGGGAAAATTTCGTGAAAGAGCGATCGCCGGATTTGTCCCTAGCGGATTTTCGGGGATTGATTCGGGAAACCTTCCAATCTACGGAAATTAATTGGTTAAAACAGGCCGTTTCTCAAGCAGAAAATGTCGAGGAATCGCCAGAAGACGATATTAAAGATGCGATCGCAACGGGGATTCGCGAGGCGATCGAAGGATTAAAAGAAACACCTGCAACCCTTTCAACAAAAGCATTGGTTTTAGAAGCATTGGGCAATCATTTTCGCCCAGAATTTCTCAACCGCATCGATGACAAGATTGTGTTTACTCCTTTGAAACGAGAAGAATTGCGGCAAATTGTCGATATCCAATTGCAACGCTTGCAAGGGTTAATGGCAGAACAAAAAATTACCCTCGAGTTAACCAATGCGGCGCGAGATTATCTCGTCGAAGTGGGTTACGATCCTATCTACGGGGCGCGACCTTTAAAACGTGCTATCCAACGAGAGTTAGAAAACCCAATGGCGACCAAAATCTTAGAAAATACCTTTGGCGAAGGAGATACCGCGATCGCAGACTGTCAAAATGGCGTTTTAACATTTGAGCGCGAGTAAGGGCGATCGCGATAAAATAGAAAGATAGTCAGTAGTACATCTCATGACCGATCCTGTTCCAGAAGAACCAGAATATCTCGAAGACCCAGAAGTAAAACTGAAGGAGTGGAGTGAATGGGTTTTTGCAGAGAATGAGACGGAAGCCAGACGAGAATGTCTGATTTTGATGAAAGAGTATAGAGTTAGATTAATGGGAGTTCAGCGTGTTAGTCGTCGCTCTCGTCGCTGGTATTGTCAATTTCGCAGCTATGAGGAGTAATTTTATGCAGCCTTTTATTGGTTTAAATCAATATCAAATTGGACTCCCTCCGAAAGGGTATGGTTATTTGTTTATTAATCTATCTGCGCTTAAAAATATCAGTGCAGATGATACAATTGCCAAAGTTGAATCAATGGGTTACGAACCAAAAGTCCGATATTGGCAAACAGAAAGCGGTTTGAAAACTTGTATTTTGTTAAAAGTAACCAAGATTAGAAATTTAGATGAGGAGAACGACTTAGGAGAAGAATGGGAATGTTTGGCGGAAATATTCGGTAATGCCGTGCGCTGTCCGATTGGCAAAGCGATCGCGCAGACTATAACAATTCAAGAGAGCATTTCCCCCGTCGTTTCCGCATAAAAGAAACGCGATTGCGGTAATGTTCCTATTAATTCCTATAATAAATTTTGTCGCACTGAAAAACAGAGAATGAGGAAAATTGCGTTTGGCTTGCTTTGGCTGGGATTTGTCCTATATGCCTTTCTTCTCGCACCACCCGATCGCCCCGATACCCTAGATTTAATTGTCAACCTTTCCACGGGGAATTGGGACGGGATTAATCCGGCGATCGTCGCCCTGTTTAATCTTATGGGCATCTTGCCGATCGCCTATGCTGCCTTCATTCTCATCGACGGACGCGGCCAAAAAATCCCCGCTTATCCCTTTGCGATCGGCTCCTTCGCTTTAGGTGCATTTGCCCTCATCCCCTATCTTGCCCTGCGCCAACCCAATCCCAGCTTTCAGGGACAGAAATCTTTCTTACTAAAGATCCTCGATTCCCGTTGGCTGGGGATTTTGCTGACTGTGGGTGCAAATGTTTTAATTGCCAGCGCGATCGCTTCGGGAGATTGGAGCGATTTTGTGCGTCAATGGCAAACTAGCCGTTTTATTCACGTCATGAGTCTTGATTTTTGCCTGTTATCCCTGTTATTTCCTGCGATTTTAGGGGATGATATGGCAAAACGAGGGCTGAAAAATCCGCTTATCTTTTGGGGCGTTTCTTTGATTCCTCTTCTTGGTTCATTGCTGTATTTGAGCCTTCGTCCCCCTTTCCCCGAGGAAACGCCAACAGAAGCGATCGCAGAAACGCCAATTTCCTCAGCTTCTTAACCCTATGATAATCTTTTCCGTTCTGCGATCGGGATAAGATAATTGGCGGGAAAGTACAGAGTAACAGCAAACCAGACCTAAACCCCAGCCAAGAGGGGGAGAGCAACAACAAACAATCAACAACTAACAACTAACAACAAATGGTCAATTCTGAAACTGTTAAAGATTCCGTTAGTACCATCGATCTGAAAGCACCGCAACATTATTTTAATCGGGAACTGAGTTGGCTGGAATTCAACTATCGGGTTTTACATGAAGGCTTAGACGATCGCACGCTACTGATCGATCGCCTGAAGTTTTTTGCCATTTTTTGCTCGAATCTCGATGAATTTTTTATGGTTCGAGTCGCAGGATTAAAGAAACAAGAAGAAGCCGGAGTCAATAAACTCAGTTTTGACGGTCGCACCCCCTCAGAACAACTGCAAAAAATCCGCGATCGTCTTTCTCCTCTCATTCAAGAACAGGATCGAACTTTTGAACGAGTTTTAAGACCCAAACTCGCAGAGGAAGGCGTTTATCTCCTCAACTATGTCGATCTCAATCAAGAACAGCGCAAATATCTGCACAATTTCTTTGAAGAACATATTTTCCCCGTTCTCACGCCCCTCGCCGTCGATCCGTCTCATCCTTTTCCTTATATTTCTAATCTCAGTCTTAATTTAGCTGTATTAGTTAAAAACCCAGAAACCAAAGAAGAATTATTTGCACGCATTAAAGTACCTCCTACCTTATCTCGTTTTATTCCCTTTCCCAAAAATTTACAACATATTGGAGAAACCCCCGCAATCTGGACGGGAATTTCCATCGAACAGGCGATCGCTCACAATCTCGATACCCTTTTTCCGGGCATGAACGTCCAGGAGTGCTATCCTTTCCGCGTTACCCGCAATGCAGATTTATCCGTCGAAGAAGATGAAGCCGACGATCTCTTGTTGGCGATCGAGCAGGAGGTGCGCAAGCGACGAATCGGCAAGTCGGCAGTTCGTTTAGAATTGCAAGCCTCAATGCCGGAAAATGTTCGCAATCCCCTGATCCGGGGTCTAGATTTAAGCGAGGATGAAGTTTATGAATTTGAAGGGTTAATCGGTCTAAACGATCTCTTTTTCTTCCTGAAACTTCCTCTTCCTCACTTGAAAGAACCCAGTTGGACTCCTGTGATACCGCCGAGACTCCGACGAATGCTAGATGCAGTTGAAACCAGTCGCAAGCTGGATCGGGAAGAGGGAGAAGATTTCTTCGACGTGCTGAGACAAAAAGATTTATTGGTTCATCATCCTTACGAATCGTTTTCGGCTTCAGTACAAGAATTTATCACTCAAGCCGCCCACGATCCTCAAGTCTTAACGATTAAATTGACTTTATATCGGACTTCGGGAGATTCTCCCATTATTAACGCTTTGATTGATGCCGCCGAAAATGGCAAGCAAGTTGTTGCCTTAGTGGAGTTAAAAGCGCGGTTTGATGAGGAAAATAATATCATTTGGGCGAGGAAATTAGAACAGGCTGGCGTTCATGTCGTCTATGGCTTGGTGGGCTTAAAAACTCATACCAAAATCACCTTAGTCGTCCGTCAGGAAGAAGATAAAATCCGCCGCTACGTTCACATTGGAACTGGAAATTATAACCCTAAAACCGCCCGCTTATATACAGATTTGGGGCTGTTAAGCAGCCGGAAGGAATTGGGAGCAGATATGACGGATTTGTTTAATTTTTTAACAGGTTATTCCAGACAGCGTTCTTATCGAAGATTGTTAGTTTCTCCGGTAAATTTGCGCGATCGCATGTTGGAATTAATCGATCGAGAGATCGAAAACTGTCAAAATGAAGGCACGGGACGCATCGTCGCCAAAATGAATTCTTTGGTCGATGCCAAAATGATTGCCAAACTTTATGAAGCCTCCCAAGCGGGTGTCAAAATCGATCTCATCATTCGGGGAATTTGTTGCTTGCGTCCCGGCGTTGAAGGGTTGAGCGAGAATATCAATGTCATCAGTATTGTCGGACAATTATTGGAGCATTCCCGCATTTATTACTTTTACAATATGGGCAATGAAGAAGTTTATATCGGCAGTGCGGATTGGATGACCCGCAATTTAGATCGACGGGTAGAAGCCATTACCCCCATTGACGATCCCGATTTGCGCAAAGACCTGCAAGAAATTCTCGGCGTTATGCTGGCCGATAATCGTCAGGCATGGGAGTTACAATCCGATGGCAGCTACATCCAGCGTAAACCCCGCTCCGGCGATCGCGATCGCAGTGCCCAAAAAATGCTCATGGAAATGGCACTTACGGGTAATGGATAACCGATAACCGATAACTGATAACTGAATAACTGAACGCTACCGATCGCGAAACAACAGCCAAATCATGAGAGCGACCAGTCCCACCTGTAAGCCTAGATTAGGCAAAGCACGGGCAACATCTCGTCCCGCAGCGAGTTGGGTGAGAAAAATAAACGCCCCGATCGCCCCCGATGCGGCAAAACCAACATAAATAAAACGCCGCAAGCCCCGATAAGGCGATTTGAGTTCCGCCTTCAAACGCTTGTATTCTTCCGGACTCAAGGATTTCGCGGGTTTGTTCAAATCTGGCATAATGATACTGTGCAGGCAAAATTGAAAAGGGCGATCTTTTTTGTTGCGATCGCGCGGCTTTTCGCTATAATAGGATACCGTATTTGCGATCGCTGGCAGATATTCCGCCCTTGTAGCTCAGTGGTAGAGCATTCCACTCGTAATGGAAGGGTCGCTGGTTCAAATCCAGTCAAGGGCTTTTTGGCAATGAACAATTATCAATTATCAATTACCCATCATGACGGCGGCAAATTCGACTTCGACGACAGATTCAGGAATAACCGAACTCGCTCCGAGCTATACTTTACCGCTATCGATCGCGCTCGGATCGCTGCCTCTGATTTTAGTATCGCCTTGGCTGGGAGGTGCGATCGCCTTGTTTGGCGTGTTTCTCCTTATTCAAGCTGCAACCCTGCGCTTGCGTTTTAGCAACACGGCTTTAGATGTCTATCGGGGAGAAAAGCAAATTCGTCATTTCCCCTATCAAGATTGGCAAAACTGGCGGATTTATTGGCAACCGATTCCCATTTTGTTTTATTTTAAAGAAGTTAAAAGCATTCATTTTCTTCCGGTTTTATTTGACCCTCAAGCCTTGAAAACTTGCTTAGACCCGTTACCGCGCATTGATTGATGAATCCAGACGAAACCTCGATTCCAGAAGAATCCAACTGGCCGCTTGAAGATCCCTCAGAGTCAGAAAAGCGACAACCCCTCCCCGATTTGAAAACATTGGGAACGCCCCCCAATGTCTCTTCCTCTGATGCTTCTTCATCGCCAGTCGAGGATCTAGATTCTACCGAGTCAGAAGCGATCGCGCCGGAAACCCCACCAGAAAGCCCTTTACCCGATTTGTCCCTTGCTTCCGAACCGCGAGAAACCGACGCGGAAACACAGCCGGATTTAGAGAAAGTCGAGGCAAAAACCGAGGAGAAAACCGAGGCAAAAATCGAGGAAACTGAAGAATCATCTCCTGTGGAGGCAGAGAAAGAAGAATCTCTCCCCCCCGAAGTGGAAACCGAAGAAGTGGAAACCAAAGAAGATCGCCGCAACAAAGAAACTTTACAAGCTGGCATTACCGATTTAGAATGGCGCAAGGAAAAGTTAGAAGCTGAGGTGAATGCCCTCCAAACCCAGAGAGAACAATTAATCGCTTCGGAAACCACCGCCGTGCAAGAGGCGATCGCTCGCATGATTCTCAATGGAACAAAAGAACTGGAAGAACGGCGGGAAATTTTAGAGAAGGATGTGGAAAAATTAGAAAAACGTCGCGATCGCGCCCGAGAAGAAATGAGCAAGAGTTTCTCGGGCGTTTCCCAAGATATTGCCATTCGCGTCCAGAGTTTTAAAAATTATCTCGTGGGCAGCTTGCAAGAGTTGACCGAAACGGCCGAACAGTTGAATTTCCCCGAATCTCCCCCACCTCGAAGGCCGAGTCAAAGAGAAAGGCCAGGGGAAAGGCCGGGACGAGAAGAGCGATCGCGGCTTCAAGAAACCCCCAATCCCCAATTTGCCAAACAAAGTTTTAAAGACCAGCAGCGACAAGTTTCGAGTATCCTCGATCGCTATCGCACTCGCCCAGATTATTACGGCCCTCCGTGGCAATTGCGTCGAACATTTGAACCCATTCACGCAGAACGAGTGCAACAGTGGTTTTTCAAACAAGGGGGACGAGGCACCGTGCGATCGATGGGCAGTCGCCTGCAAAATATTCTCATCGCTTCTGCTGCTATTTCCGTCCTGCGACACCTCTATGACGATCGCCTGCGAGTGTTAGTCTTAGCCGATACCCCCGAACGGGTGGGAGAATGGCGCAGGGGCTTGCAAGATTGCTTGGGCATCTCTCGGGGCGACTTCGGACCGAGACGGGGAATCAGTTTGTTTGAGTCTCCAGAAGCCCTCATGCAGAAGGCGGATCGCTTCGTTGAAGAGAAACAACTTCCTATGATTATCATGGATGAGACGGAAGATTTGGTTAATTTATCTCTCCTGCAATTTCCCATGTGGCTGGCATTTGCCCCAGACCCGACCCAAATTTCCAGCTATGTGTATTAGAAATGTGTATAAATGTTAAATTTAGTGATACCATAACAATCGGTCTCGCAAAAAATTGAACTGCATTCACAACCCCTCACCGCGCTTCGCCTCAAACTAGGGGAAGAACGATCGTTTCATTCGATCTCGTCGTGTTGTCCTGTGGATTCATTGGCAATTATCTGCGTTTTCACTCGATTAAATCGCGCGATCGCGTCCTTGTACTCTCAACAAATCTTCAAGAGATAAGGTCAAATCGATCGCTTCTTTATTAAAAATTTATTTCGATCGCGTTGGTAGGTTTGCTAACTTAAAATCGGTCGGATAACACAAAAATAAAACCATTTTTTGAACTGGGGAGTTTTTTAATGTCTTGGACGACTTGCGGATTGTTTGCACTAGCCGCTTATTTCTTGGGGTCGTTACCCACGGGCTATTTAGTCGCAAAATCCCTGAAAGGAATCGATATTCGCGAATGCGGTTCCGGTTCTACGGGGGCAACCAATGTATTGCGCACGGTGGGGAAAGAAGCCGCGATCGCGGTACTGGCGATCGATATTCTCAAAGGCGCGATCGCTCTGCTTTTAGTGCGTCAGTTTTATCTGATGACAGGTGGCGATATCCTACCTTTAAGTTGGCAGCCTTGGCTAATCACTTTTGCGGGGATTTTAGCCATTCTCGGTCACAGCAAATCAATTTGGCTGAAATTTAAAGGAGGTAAATCCGTTGCCACCAGTTTAGGGGTTTTATTAGTCATGAATCCTTGGGTTGCGTTGGGAACGATCGCCGTATTTGGATTGGTTTTAGCTGCCCGACAAATTGTTTCTTTGGGATCAATTTGCGGTGCAGTTGCCGTTAATGTTTTAATGGTTGCCTTGCATCAACCCTTACCCTATTGCTTCTTTGCCGCGATCGCAGGGGTTTACGTGATCGTGCGCCATCGCAGCAATATCGAACGCTTGCTAGCAGGTAACGAACCCGCAATCGGCAGGCAGCTATAACGAGTTCGAGGTCTTCGTTTTGGATATTCCCAGAAATAGGGGCGATCGCAATTGCGATCGCCCCTAAGTCTATAGGTGCTGGGTATTTGAGTAAAGATTAGAAGCCAAACAAGCGGTGCGACCCCGCGTCGGCGGAAGACGCAAGCGGTCGAGGGATGCTGCGGTCTCCTCAGCATATCCAATCGACCAAGAGAGCGGTCAGAACCCGCGTCGGCGTAAGACGCAAGGGAATGCTGACCAAGAGAGGGAACGCGCACCAAGACACCAACAACCAACAACCAACAACAACCTATTTTTGAATATTTAAGTCCCAATCATAATCAAGATAGCGAACCTCATATTCTCCTGCTTCCAAATATTCCCGGTCTTCATCGCTAACATATTGGCTGATAAAATTTAAAGTCGCCCGTTGTTTTTTATTTCCTGCAAATTGCCCTTCTTCTACCGAATAATCTTTCTCCCAATCGTCGCCGAACCAATCAAAAATAGCTGAAATTGAAACCTTGCTATTCTCGCGATCGATTTTCAAACCGTGGGGACTATCAATCCAGCGTTGGGTTTGTGCTTCTAACTGTTCTTCTAAATTTTCCCTCGTGTAAGGTTCATTTTTGAGAATAGGACAGCTAATCGCCGCACAATTAATCGCAGCATGAATGCGTGGTTCATTGTAATTGGGACGCAGAGTTTGATGTTCGATATTATCCAACGTTTTAGAATCTTCGACAATTTTAAAGCGGCGTACTTTCCAAACGCCCAAAATATCTCTAATACTTCCTTTTAATGGGTCTTGATCGATAATTGATTGTAAAGTAAAGGCATTATAAGCATTAATCCAAAAGGCAATCTGTTCTTTATCGTCCCAAGAATCAAAAGTTTCTTGAGAAACTAACGCAAAAGATTGATTGAAGCGATCCAGTTTCTGGCGATTGGCTTGCAATCCTTTGTAATCGACAAAACCATCTTGACTGACATAGGTTTTGAGAACGTCCGCGTATTCATCGTAGGTAAAGTTAAAGTTTTGCGATCGCGTTTCTTCCGTCGTATTATCGGGAGTTGCCGCTTGTAGAAAGGGAAGAGAACCGCATCCCGCGAGTATGGGCAAAGTGAAGCCCAGTATAATAAAGTGTCTGGTTAAATTCATCGTTTGAGGCAAGGATTTGTAACTTACATGACATTTATCCCACGACGATCTGAGAAAATCCTGAAAATATATTAAATCGTTGATTATTATTTCTCGTGTTTAACAACAAACAACAGATAACAAACACTTCGGCTTCGCGCAGTGCAAGTAACCAACCACTTACAGAAAGTGGTGCTTATCCCTGTCCCGTCTGTCGCTGCGGCCAAGTAACAAGTATGATGTTAATGGAAGCAATGACTTGCGATACTTGCTCTCATATTTTTGCACCGGATTGGGAACAGCAACAACTTAAATTAGCCGATAGCGAAATGGCTTTAACGTGGTACTGGACGGGAAAGCGTTGGAAAGATGCTTATCGTGCTGGGTTTGAACCCAATTGGATGTATTGGGTGGGCGCTTTGCTTTTTGTGAGTTTGCCGCCCGGATTAATCGGATTTTCAGCTTATATTTTTCCTCCTTTACCAGGAAGTCGCGGTTCTTGGTTTTCTTTGGCATGGATGGGAATTGTTTTTGCATCTCACTTATTATGTTTGGCGTGGTTGGCGATTGAATATTATCAGTTTCCTTTTTTCTTGTATTTGAGAAATCGGAGATGGCGTTAGGGCGATCGCGAGATGGCTTAATCTTCTCGAGTTGGCGATCGTACACGCAAATTACTCAAAAATAAGAGTTTGTGTGGGTTGGTTCTTACGTTTGCACGGAAAATTCTTCAGGATCGATGTCCCAATTCACCCAGCTAATCGCTTCTCTGGCAGAATTCATATTGGGAGGGACGCGCAAAACATGAATATGTTGGGTGCTGGGACAGGTCATTTTCAGTAAGTAAATGAGTTCTTCTTCCAATTCTTCAGCAAATTCAACATCGATTTATAAAAGGCTGAATACTCGACAAGTATCTAAATCTACTGCTTGAAATACTTGGCAAATCCTAATATAACCAATTCCTAGAATAAGGGCG
>JBCCVR010000191.1:0-13816 GCA_039194995.1 Cyanobacteria bacterium P01_E01_bin.42
ACCAGAGAGAGTCTATGAAATCAGCCACAAAATCTTTGATCAAAATAATAACCTTTGGAAACTATTGTCTGATAATCCTCTATCAGCACATTACTTTGATATTCAATACTTTTTTCAAGACATTATTGAATCATTAACTATTTATTTAGAAAACCTTAGTAATTGTAAAATTGTAGTTTTCATTTGGTCAGATATTTCTCAACAGTATAACAATACTACAAATCAATATACTGAGTATTATGATCGGCGAAAAGAGATATATTATAAAATCATTGACTACATTAACAGTGATTCACAAAAATCAGAATAAAAATTAAGTTTTTTTAAAAAAACTGTGTTAGTTATGTATTGTGTTAACATTGTACTACCACAACTGTTAAACAACAACGTAGGAGTAAGTTTATGTTTAAAGAATATAACAACCTCGATGCAGTCAAAAAAGCAATGAAGCAAATTTTTAATCGTTGCTCAGATCAAAAAAATAATATTGATTGTGTTGGTTTTATTTATAATAGAGGGCTGATTATACAATCAGATAATAAAATAGATCAAGCAATTGCAAATTCATTAGCAAAAAACTGTTTTCAAACAGGTCAAGATAGTTTTGGAGACACTCAAAACTTAACTAATATTACGTGTATGACTGAACAGGATGATGAGCTATTTGCTTGGACTGTAGTTTTGATTAATGACACAGATGCTCTGGTTTTTTCAGGAAATCTTGAAGGGGAAGAAATAAATCTAAATGTACATCGCTCATGTCTCAATGGATATATTGATGAAATGCGACACTTAGCCCAAGAATTTAGAAGGCTTGCTGTTTAGTAGAACTTTTTCTCCTGCGAACACCTTAAAGCACGATCGCATTCCCCCCAAGATTTAATCCTCATTTGAGAAATGCGATCGCATCAAATAAATTCTGAGGGAGAATAACTGAGAGGAAGGTGAATGATGCGATACGGCTAAAGCCACGCTTCGCGATCGCGATATTCGTTTTCTAATGCTGTCAAAGCAAGCAAAATTAATTCCTTGATATTTTCCCCCATATTTAATTTCGGATTAAGAATGAAAATACCCGGAATATGATGACCTTGGGAGATGTGATAAGCTAAATGAACAGGCATAGAAGTCCGATTATTGGTGACTAAAACAAAATCCCATTCTTCACACCAGTCCAAAATTTCTGGATCTTTTGTTCCTCTCGATGGTGTCCCGCGATCGCCAACAATCCAAATCATAATATCCGGTTCTTGGCGATGAATTTGGGTTCTGTAGGTTGGTTCTACATTTTCATCGAGTAGATATCTCAGCATTCTTATCCTGCTTATTTTCTCTTTTTTTAGCCTCTTCTTCTGCTCTCAATTTTCGCAATCTCAGCATTGTTGGCGTTGGATTAAGTTGTTGTTCCTTCCATTGTTGATGTCCTCGTTCCAACCAATCGGCAAGATATTGACCAATGGCTTTTTGATCGTGTAAATAATAAAGAATAGTTGCATAAACCTGCTCCAAACTTAAAGAAGGATAAGCAAGTGCAATTTCATCAGGAGTGCGACTGCGATGAATAAAATCATATAAAATTGTTTCAATCCCTACTCTCGTCCCCTTGAGACGAATATCATCAGGGCGCAGAAAATCAAAATAGTCTTCTAGTTGCATTCTTTTTCTCAGTGCGATGGCTCTTTTCTTCTCTTCTATTCTACTGTCTTTTAGGTTAAGGCGATCGCTCTTCCAAAGCAGAATGGATTGAACAGTGGGAAAAGCGATCGCCTTTAACAATCTTATTCTGGTTTTTCTTCGCCACCAAAACGACTCAATAATTCCTCACTCGTCAGTTGCATCACCAGAGAAACCGCTTCTCGAGGAGGAAGTTCGAACAGGCGATCGCAAATCCTTAAAACCCCTTCATCAAAAGAATCAAAACGCACTGATAACATTGTTTCTAGCATCGTGCGCCGTTCCTGTTGCATTCCTTGTTGCAATCCTTGTTGCAGCATTTCTTTTCGCCATTCGAGATAAGCGGGGGATAGTGCCATCATTAACTCCTCGTCTTCTCTGTTTCGATTGGTTCGCATTTGCAAATTCATTCTCCAAACGGAAACTTGTTCTAGAGCATGAATTCGCAAGGGATTATCTCTTGCAAGTTCAGCCAATTCTAGGATAGCGCGTTCTTGAAGTTTACCTTTCCCTAATATTCTCAACCAGAGGGTTTCCGGGGTTTCAGGTAATCGGTTGACAGCGACGAGAGCCGTTTTTTGCGCCTCTCCAAGGAAATAAAAGCCTTGTCCCCAGTTCTTCTTACGCGCAAATCGGAAACGCTCGAGCAGCCGATCGCTGGCAGAAGGTGCAATAATCCACAGGTGAGGGAGTTCGTCATCTGCAAGCATGCGATCGCTTCTTCTGGCTCTACGTTGTAGTTGACTGTGAAGGGAATACAGTTTCAGGATACAATTGCGAATCTCAGTTTCACTGGGTTGATTGCGAAATGGTTCGAGAGAGCAAGGAGTAATAACCATTTGTCCGAGAATCCCCAAGTTTGGAGGTGAAGGTGGGGGAGTGGGAGAAGGAGAAAAATAAACATCCACTTGACGCACTTCAGAAGCCACTTCAAGGCTAATTTGAACCTCTCCAAAGGGTGCGAGAAGTCCTTCAAGGTATTGTTTGGCAAATTGGTCGTGAGGTCGATCTGTCATTACACATCATGGCTTGAGTTCTTCTTTTAAGAAATGCGATCGCAAACCCTATAATTTAAGCACACAATCCCTCATTCAATCTTGCAATGCAACGCTATCTGCTGGTTTTAAAACTATTTTGGAGTACCGCGATCGCGGCAGAACTCGAATATCGCTTAAACTTCCTCATTGCCAGTTTGAGCAGTTTAACCAATCTCTCCGGGAGTTTATTCGGTCTCTTCTTATTCTACCGAACGGGTTATGAGTTCCAAGGCTGGAGTTGGGAAGAAGCCTTAATCGTTCTCGGCGTTTTTACCTTACTTCAGGGTTTTTCCGCTACCTTTTTGATTCCCAATTTGAATAAAATCGTCGAACAGGTGCAAGAAGGTACCCTCGATTTTGTTTTACTCAAACCAATTAGTTCTCAATTTTGGCTCTCGGCGAGAACCGTTTCCCCTTGGGGATTACCCGATTTAGTTTTTGGGATTATTATCGTTCTCTATGCGGGTTCTCGTTTGGGTTTAGATATTAGTAATTATTTCTTGAGCCTGATTCCAATCTGTTTTGGACTTGTTATTTTATACAGCCTTTGGTTCATGCTCGGAGCAACCAGTATTTGGTTTGTGAAAGTTTATAATGTTACGGAAGTATTGCGGGGTTTATTAGAAGCCGGACGCTTTCCGATGGTGGCTTATCCTGCCCTATATCGTGTCTTTTTTACCTTTATCGTTCCCGTTGCGTTTTTAACCACAATTCCTTCTCAAACTCTCCTCGATCGCGTTCAGTTTTCATGGATACTCGGTTCGGGGATTCTGGCGATCGCACTTCTATTCACCTCCAATCGATTTTGGCGATTTGCTACCCGTTTTTATACCAGTGCCTCCAGTTAAAATAAAAGTTTAAAGGGGTGCAATTTGCACCCTTTGAAACTCCTCAGCACCAGACTAAATCTCCTCAACACCAAAAGAAAAATCAAACATCACTTAAAAACGGCGAGAACAGTGATAACTATTCATGGTTGCCATACGCAGGACGATATTATCGATCGCATTAATCAATCGCTGTCCCGACTGTCCGGGTTGATTGACGAGGATACTAAAAACAAGCACTCCAGACTCGGGATGTTCGATATAGCCTGAAAGCGCCCGCACGCCCCGTAAAGTCCCGGTTTTCGCGCGGACGATATCTTGGGCGGGAGTCGCACGAAAACGCCGCGCGAGGGTTCCGGTTCTACCGGCGAGAGGTAAGGAGGCGTAAAAGACTTCCTTCCCGTGACCTCGTTGCACGATCGCCTTTAAAATCTCCACCAATGCGGACGGCGTAACTAAATTATTACGAGATAATCCCGAACCATCCGCCTGTCGGAAATCTGGTTTCACGCCCAAACGAGTCAGTGCCGATCGCACCGCATTCGCCCCACCAATCCCCCGCAAAAGCGAATCGGCATAACCATTGTGACTTCTTTGATTAATCGTGCGAACCCAACTGGCCAAATTCGAGGAACGAATCGGCGAAAGGGGATCGTACAATTGTAAAGCTGCCGCCGTGGTTAAAATCTTGATATTCGAGGCAGGAATCAAAAATTGGTTCGTTCCGTGAGAGTAGAGAACGCGCCCCTCCTCTAAAGTTTCAACGTGAATGCCCCATTTCGCCCCCGAAAATGTCGGATTGCGAATGACGCTATCGATCGCCCCCTGTAACTGGTTGGGACAAATTCCCGCCGCTACGGATTGGGCAATTAAAGGATCCGATGCTTCGATTGCAGTTTCGGCACGAACGACCCCCGCCGGGGCGATCGCTGTTGCCGTCAGCACCGCAAGAGAAGCTAAGGATGCGAGACGTTTTTGTTTCATTCGATCCGCTCCATTCCTTTGTTTAGCAAAACGCAGTCATCTTAACATTTATTTATCAAGAGACAAACCGCAACCTCCGGAATTTTTTACCGAATCTCGGGGATTGGGTAATACTGAGAAAGGGAAAAGTTTGCGATCGCCGATGACCGTGAAGACCGAGACTCCTTGAAAAAGTTTCTCGGCGCGAGATGCTTGCCATTGCGACATTTACCCGAATCTGGCGATCGCGAGTATCGGGAGCCATCTCGATACAATCGAGAATTATTCATACAGAATCTCTATGTTTCGAACTTTAGGGAAAATCTTTCCCAGTAGAAAAATAAAAGGAGTGAGTCTGCGGTACAAGTTAACAGCCGCTTACTCTTTTTTAACCCTTTTAATTGTCGGCATTCTAACTCAAAGTCTATATTTTCAAATCCATCAAACGGAAATTCAAGATCTCCGCGCTCGCCTGAAAGATATTACGGCATTAACTGCATTAAAAATTACACCCAATTTTCATAGCTTACTGGTCAATCCTCAAGATTCACAAAATTATTACTATAATGTCCTGATCGAGCGTCTTGAAGACATTGTAGAAATTAATAACTCAATTCAACAAATTTCTACTTTTCGCCGTCTTGCCGATGGGGAATTTATCTTTGTTTTAGACTATCTCCCGCCACCGGGCAGGAAAGCTGCGATCGGAAAAAGAGTTATTCAATTTCCCGATCCATTAGAAGCAAAAAACAGAACGATTACGGAAACATCTGTTGAAGAAGAATTATTTGCCAAACCGAATGGAACTTTCGTTCTCTATAGTTATGCACCCATACGGGATAATGTCGGGCAGCAAGAAGGCTTTTTATTAATTGAATTTGATGCTTCCGCCGTCATTCGGAGTAGAAGACGAGCAAGACAGACTTCCCTGATTATTTTTTCGAGTACGCTCCCTTTTGCATTATTTTTCGGCTGGTGGTTAACGCGAAGTTTAACCTCTCCTATTCGCGAGCTTGTCGATAGCGCCAGAAGCATCGCTCGGGGTAAATTAGATAGATTTGTTCGGGTTCAAAGTCAAGATGAAATTGGTCTTTTAGCAGAAGCATTCAATCAAATGATATCTCAACTCAAAGCCTCTTTCGATACTTTAGAAGCCAAAGTCGCCGAGCGAACGCAACAACTCGAAGCAGCAAATGAATCCATTTCCTCTCTCAATACTCGCTTGGAAAAAGAAAATACTCGCTTGAGTGAAGAGTTAGAAGTTACTCAAGCACTCCAAAAAATGTTTCTCCCCAAACTCAATGAATTGAAACAAGTTCCGGGATTAGATATTGCTGGATATATGAAACCAGCAACAGAAGTCGGAGGTGATTATTATGATATTATTACTTATGGCGATCGCGTTAAAATTTGTATTGGTGATGTGACGGGACATGGTTTAGAAAGTGGCGTTTTAGCAATTGTGGTACAGACAGCAATCCGAACTTTGCTGGCCAACAAAGAGACCAATTTAGAGAAATTTTGGGATGTTATTAATCGCGTTTTGATTGATAACATTCATCGCATTAATTCCGATAAAATCTTAACGTTACTATTGTTAGACTATCGAAATAATTCTTTATATCTGAGCGGACAGCATGAAGAAGTAATTTTAGTCCATGCGAATGGAAAAATCGAACGAATCGATACCATTAATTTGGGTTTCCCTGTTGGTTTGGATTCCGATATTACCCCCTTTATTGATGAGAAAAAAATAGATTTACACTCGGGGGATGTCATTGCAATTTATACCGACGGCATTTCAGAGGCGGAGGATATTAATGGCATTCAATATGGTTTAGATCGCTTCTGTGAAGTCATACAATACAACCGCGAACAAAGTGCAGAAGATATTCAGAATGCCGTTCTTGAAGATTTAGAAAAATATATTGGCGTACAGGAAATTTATGATGATATTACGATGGTTATTCTTAAAAAAGAGTAGTGCAAGGTTAGGATGCATCTCAGTTTTGTAAAAATAGCGAGCGAGCAAGATGTTTGTCCTCCGGACACGCTTCGCGAACGCACTACCTAAAATTCTGAATATTTATAGTGGGAGCGTCTCGATCCCTAGAACCCCAATTCTTTATAAATTTGCAAATTTGAGATGCACCCCAAGGTTATGAGAAGTAGTCGGAAGAGGTTGAACCACAGAGACACAGAGAGCGCAGAGGATTTAATGTAGAGGAGACAGAGAGTTTAGAGAGTAGAGAGAGTTCAATGCCGTTTACTCTTTTTTACTCCGATTGGCCTACGATCGCGGCTCGGCGATCGCGGTATAATAGCCAGATTCAACCGATCGCCAGCTAAAAAATGAGTTTTCGAGACGAATTTGAATTATTACTGCGAGCTTGTTATCCTCTCATTTATATCCCCACTCCCGAAGAAGAACGGGCAGAGAGCGCGATCGCAGCATCGGCGAGGCGATCGGGCAATCGCATCGTCTATATTTGGGATTTTGTCGAAGGCTATCAGAATAACCCCAATAATGCGGGTGTAGGTCGCCGCAACCCCCTACAAGCATTAGAATTTATCGAACAACTGCCCGATTCTTCCCCGATTGTTTTTGTCCTGCGGGATTTTCAGCGCTTTTTAGATGATGTTTCTGTCTCTCGCAAGTTACGCAATCTTGCCAAACGGTTGAAGTCCCAGCCGAAAAATATTGTGGTGATTTCCCCAGAGATTACCATCCCTTCAGAATTAGCTGAAGTCTTTACCATTATTGATTTTCCCCTACCGACTACCGAAGAAATTAAAACCGAGATCGAACGCTTGCTCGGGGCAAGTCGGCAGACTTTAAGCGAAACTCTCTTAGACGAACTGACGCGATCGGCGAGAGGACTCTCTTTAGAGCGAATTCGGCGGGTTCTGGCAAGGGCGATCGCGGCACGGGGGAAAATTGAGGTGGAAGATGTGGAACTCGTCCTTGAAGAAAAACGCCAATCCATTCGTCAAACCCAAATCCTCGACTTTTATCCCGCGACGGAACAAATTTCCGATATTGGCGGCTTAGATAACTTAAAGGATTGGTTATTAAAACGAGGTGGAGCTTTTAGCGAGAAAGCACGAGAGTATGGTTTGCCTCACCCTCGGGGCTTGTTGCTGGTGGGCATTCAAGGCACGGGTAAATCCCTGACGGCAAAAGCGATCGCCCATCATTGGCATCTTCCCCTCCTGCGTCTGGACGTAGGGCGCTTATTCGGCGGTTTAGTCGGGGAATCGGAATCTCGCACGCGGCAGATGATAACCTTAGCCGAAGCCCTCGCTCCCTGCATTCTCTGGATCGATGAAATCGATAAGGGATTTGCGGGGTTGGAAGGCAAGGGAGATTCCGGCACCACTAGCCGGGTCTTTGGAACGTTTATTAATTGGTTGGCAGAAAAGCGATCGCCCGTCTTTGTCGTCGCCACTGCCAATAATATTCATGCGTTACCCCCGGAAATGTTGAGAAAAGGGCGATTTGATGAAATCTTTTTTGTGGGTTTGCCCTCCCAAGAAGAACGCAAAGCGATTTTATCGGTGCATTTATCCCGCCTGCGTCCCCATAATATACAAAACTACGATTTGGAGCGATTGGCTTACGAAACGCCAGATTTCTCCGGGGCAGAACTCGAACAAACTTTAGTGGAAGCAATGCACATTGGCTTCAGTCAAAATCGCGATTTTACCAATGACGATATTATCGAAGCCGCCAGTCAAATTATCCCCCTCGCCCGCACGGCAAAAGAACAAATTCAATTTTTACAAGATTGGGCGGCGGCAGGTAAAGCGAGGCTGGCTTCTCGGACAATTAATCGGTATTAAAAAACTGTAGGGACGTTCCATGGAACGTCCCTACATCATGGATTCCAACAGGATGGGTCGAATCGATCGCAGCTTATTTCATTGCTTCTAAATAATCCCGAACTCGATTGCGGCGCTTGGGTTGGCGTAACTTTTGTAAAGCTTTGGCTTCAATTTGTCGGACTCGCTCCCGGGATAACTCTAAAGCGCGACCGATTTCCGCGAGGGAATAAGGACTTCCAGTTTTTAAACCATAGCGCAGTTGGATCACTTCCCGTTCTCGCGTCGTCAAATCCGAAAGCAAGTTTTGCAACTCTCGCATCAAGGCTTCTCGCATCAAATTATCTTCGGGAGAGGCTTCCTCGGTTTCCAATAAATCGCCTAACTCCGTATCTTTCTCTTTCCCGACTTTAATTTCCAAGGAAACCGATCGCGGTACTCGCAAGAGGACTTCTCGAACCTGATCCGGGGTCATATCCAACTCTTTGGCGATATCCTCGGTTTTCGCCGTGCGTCCCTTTTCTTGGGAAATCTTGCGCTGTGCCTTCTTAATTTTGTTGAGCTTCTCGGTAATGTGAACCGGGAGACGAATGGTGCGACTTTGGGTCGCGATCGCCCGAGTAATTCCCTGACGAATCCACCAGTAAGCATAGGTACTGAAACGATAGCCTTTGGTGGGATCGAACTTCTCAACAGCGCGTTCCAAACCGAGGGTACCTTCTTGGATCAAATCTAACAGTTCTAAACCGCGATTTTGATACTTCTTCGCCACAGAAACCACCAAGCGCAAGTTAGCCTTGATCATGTGTTCCTTGGCGCGCGTGCCGGATTTTTGCAGGTCTTCGAGTTCTTTCACCTCTAAATCTGCCAGCATCGCCCAGTGTGCCTTGCCGAGGGCAAGATGCACCTTTAACGTCGGCACGTCCAAGTCTACCATTTTGGCCCAACGTTCCCAAGACGGACGATGACCCAATTGAGATACGAGGCGATCGTGAACTTCAATGGCAGTCACAAAGCGGTGCATTGCCTCGACTTGATGGCGATAAAGGAGATATAACAGCCAGATTTCTGATTCTGTTTCGGTTGCTCCAGTGGAGGCCAAAAGGACTCTTAAAGTCAGGTATAATTCCGGTTGAGCGGCTCGGGCGGACATTTCGCGGCGCAAGTCCAACAAGCCGACATAACGTTGAATGATTTGGGCTTCGGCGACTTCTTCATCGCGCTTTAAGAGGGGGACTCGTCCAATTTCGGTTAAATACAAGCGCACTAAATCCGTAGTATTGCGATTGGAGCGCTTGGCTGTTTCCATTGCATCTATGCCTTCAACTTCTAGCTCGACCGAGTTGGAAGTTGTGTTAAACTCTACGGCCTGAGATAGGCGATCGTTCTCTGGGGCTTCGATGGAAAAAGATGGTGTTGGCATAATGACTTCTCGTTGGCGATTCGGTGAAAATCGGGGAAAGGTAAGAACTGTTTTTTGGCAGTCCCCACACTAGCAACCGCACTCTGAATTAACCCCTGTTCAGGATTTGCAATAAATCAATCCCCTTATCTTCAAGTATAGAGATGCGCCCATTTTGATTGGGTGATGCGATTCTTTAGGTGGGGTGATGTTCATCAAGAACCAAAATAATCTACATCACTTCGATCGGTGATTCAGAGAAAAATTGAATTGGTTATTGGTTATTAGTTATTGGTTGTATTCCGACTTCCCCTCTTGGGAGGGGGCTGGAGGGTGGGTTAGGAGTGGGTTGTGGGTACTTGCGCTGCATTTGGCTGAAGTGTTGGAAAGCCTCTGTATTGCAAGGTGTCGGTCGTTGATGCTTCTATCACTATTTTAGCCCCATCGAACTCATCCCCGCCACCTTAAAATACGTTCTTTGACGGGATTCTCAAATTTACGGTCTTCTGTAACAGCGTTGAAGAATTCTTTTTTGGCTTGGTAGTACCATTTTGCTTGAGTATCGGAATCATTAATGAGCATGAGGGGCGGATCGTACTGCAAACCCACTTGTTGCTGGACGACGACGCGGCGATCTTGATCGAGGAAGGCTTCTGCGAAAGGGCGTAAAATCGGCACGAGGGGCGTTAACCAAGGCATTGTCCAGTAAGCGACAAAATTGACCTCGGTTTCTGTCTCCGTCAGGGGCGTAACCGCCGTTAAATTAGTAATAATAGAGTCTCCTGCCCGCAATTCTTCAATGCGAACCCCGGGCAAGCGAAAGGATATCTCGGTTTCTGGGACTCTCCCCCCGGCCAAAAAACGATACATAGGGGTGACAATATCAATCTTATGCCGCGCCATGGTGAAACCGTAAAGGGAAGGCACGAAAAGCCTCGCCTGTTCTTGGAAACTGCCTTCAGTCCGCCACCACCAAGCCCGATGGACGAAAGGAGAGTGCGCCGGATCCATTAACCCTACAACGGCATGATCAACAAAACAGGGGAAATTCATGGTCATGAGGAACTGATAGGGGCGATCGCCAAATTCGGCCACCCGAGGTACGTCTGTATCGGGTTCTTGAGGATTGGTAGAATCCGACATATAAATCCAAATATTGCCCTGTACTTCCTTGACTGGATAGGATTTTACCCCGAATCGTTTGAGATCGAGAGCCTGTCCTTCGACCAAAGCCGGAATTTCCGTGCAATGACCTTCCCCATCAAAACGCCAGCCATGATAGCAGCATTCTACCTCCGTACCATCAAAACGCCCGCAACTGAGGGGAATGCCGCGATGGGGGCAGATATCCCGCAGGGCAAATACGCTCCCATCTTGACGACGACCCAATAAAATCGGCTCTCCCAATAAAGTCTTGGCCAGCATTTTTCCTCGTTTGAGGCGAGTTCCGGGTAAGCCGTAATACCAAATATTGCGAAGAAAAAAGTTTTTGGGGGGCATGGACTGTTTCAATGAACAACGATTGTTGAACAATTATCGATCGCGGATTTCTCGATGAGGGAGTTTGCCACCTTATTTTTTAAGTCGAGGGGAAATGAAAAGTTAATCATTTATTGATAATCGATCGTTGATAATTGTTCGTTGATAAGATGTCATCTAGCTAAAAATTCCTATCCTGTCAAATTACGCTTATGCCACTTTCTCAGGCGAACCCCGCCCTCCTCGTCCTTGCCGATGGCAGCATCTATCAAGGCTTTGCTTTTGGCGCGTCTGGCACCGCGATCGGCGAAGTTGTCTTCAATACGGGGATGAGCGGCTATCAAGAAGTTTTAACTGACCCCAGCTATTGCGGTCAACTCATTACCTTTACCTATCCGGAATTGGGCAATACGGGAGTTAACCCGGATGATGAAGAGTCCGATCGCCCTCAAATCAAAGCCGCGATCGCCCGCAACATCTGCTATCGTCCCAGCAATTGGCGATCGGTGCAATCCTTGCCCGACTATCTCAAACAGCACGGCATTCCGGGCATCTATGGCATCGATACTCGAGCATTAACCCGCAAAATTCGTTCTGCGGGGGCAATGAATGGGGCACTCTCTACGGAAATTCTCGATCCAGAAAAGCTCCTGCACGAAATCCAGTCCGCCCCCAATATGGCGGGTTTGAATTTAGTCAAGGAAGTCACGGCCAAAGCAGCCTATGAATGGAAAGAAACCACCTTGGCAGGATGGGAATTTGCGGCGAGTCCGGATAGTGGAGAACCCCTGAAAGTCGTCGCCCTCGATTTTGGGGTCAAGCGCAATATCCTCAAGCGACTGGCCAGTTATGGCTGTGAAATTACCGTGCTTCCTGCCAGTACGCCCCCTGAAGAAGTTTTAGCCCTCGATCCCGATGGCATTTTTCTCTCCAACGGGCCCGGAGATCCTTCCGCCGTGCGAGAGGGTATTGAAACGGTGAAAGTCTTGCGGGAAAGTAAAAAACCCATGTTTGGCATCTGCATGGGGCATCAAATTCTGGGTTTGTCTTTGGGGGCGGAAACGTTTAAGCTCAAATTCGGTCATCGCGGTTTAAATCAACCCTGCGGTTTGGAACGACAGGTAGAAATTACCAGCCAGAATCACGGGTTTGCGATCGCGGCGGAATCTTTGGGAGAAGATATCGAAATCACCCATTTCAATCTCAATGACAAAACCGTGGCGGGATTGCGCCATAAAACGCTACCCTTTTTCTCGGTACAGTATCACCCCGAAGCCAGTCCCGGGCCCCACGATGCAGATTATTTGTTCGATCGCTTCGTGCAGTTGATGCGGGAAAGCAAGCAGTAAGGCGATCGCCCTCATACCCTCTCAAACCCTAGGGGCATTTTTCCCGCGATCGCTTGCCGATTTTGCCCCAAAATTGCCATAAATGGCTATACTAAAGCATTGAATTCGTACTCTGTAGTGAGGAGGCCGTTATTCCGGAGCAACTCAATTTGACCGTGAGCTTAAGAGGCACGCGGGAAATTCAAGAAAACTATCAAATCTTCCGACTGACCGGATTGCTCGATGCGTTTTCGGAACCCACTTTCCGAAAAGTTCTCGGTACTTATATTGAGGAAGGTCCGCACAATGTCATTTTAGTTCTATCCCAAATTGACTTTGTGGATAGTTCGGGTTTGGGCGCTTTAGTCCAACTCGTGAAGAAAGCACAAACTGCTGGGGGTAGCCTGCAAATCGTGACCAACGCCCGAGTCACGCAAACGGTCAAACTCGTGCGCTTGGAAAAATTTCTGTCCCTCCAAGAGAATTTGGATACAGCGATCGCCAATGTTAGCAAGTCAAATAAGAAAGGAAAATAAGGACTTCGCTTTAAGGGAGTCCCCTTTCTTGCGATCGCATTTGAGGAACGAATTACATTGGTAGAAGAGCTGTCAGCAGAGGATCGGGATCGAGACTGGAAGGGCGATCGCTTGCAATCTATGCGCGATCGCGTTGCTTTTCCTTTTCAGATCGAACGTTTATCTCCTGCGGCTTTGGCATATTTAGGCGATGCGGTTTATGAACTTTATATTAGAACTTATTTTTTATTACCCCCTCGCAGAATTTCCGATTATCACGATCGCGTGGTTTCCAGAGTTCGTGCTGAGAGTCAGGCGGAACAATTACAATTTATTTCTTCACATTTAACAGAGTCAGAAAAAGCGATCGTCCGTCAGGGGCGTAACTCCGTCAACCGGAAGCCTCAGCGCCTCGATGCAGAGATTTATCAACAAGCGACGGGTTGGGAAACTTTAATCGGTTATTTGTATCTTACGGATATTCAGCGCTTACACGAGTTATTTGCTTTGCTTGAATTTGAGTCGAATGTTTAAGATGAAATAAAGATAAGTTTGCGTTCTTCAATCAGTTGGTGTTGAAAATGCAAAAATCTCGCTTTTAATCCTACTCCTAGAGAAAACTGATTGTGAACGAGAGTGTTGATGAAATTGTTCCAAATCATAAAGTTTTGTCAACAACTGTATAAAAAGAGAGTTCACAAGCCAAAGACATCGTGTAAATTTGTATGATTTACTCAAATAGCCCAAGTGGAAACAAAATCACTATGCT
>JBCCVR010000192.1:0-13683 GCA_039194995.1 Cyanobacteria bacterium P01_E01_bin.42
GGGAAGCCGGAATACAACAAAAAACAACCCCATTCTTTCCGTCAGCGGTTTAACAGTTGGTTATGCTTTAAAAGGGGTTTTGGGCTTGACTAGGCAATATTTTAAGGCGGTGAATAATATTTCCTTTGAGGTTTATGAGGGGGAAACATTGGGATTAGTGGGAGAGTCGGGTTGTGGAAAATCAACCCTCGCACGGACTTTGTTGCGCCTTACTCCAGAATTAAAAGGAAGTATCGTATTTTGCGATACGTCAATTACCCAAGTTTCTAAAAAACGCTTGCGTCGATTGCGCAGAGAGATGCAAATTATTTTCCAAAATCCTTATAATTCTCTCAATCCGCGTTTGAGTGTCGGACAGACGATTATCGAACCCTTGCAGGTTCATGGTATTGGTAAAAGTCAAAAAGAACAACGCGATCGCGCTGCTTATTTATTAGAACGAGTAGGATTATCGGCTGATGCGATGAAATCTTATCCTCACGAATTTTCTGGGGGACAAAGGCAGCGGATTTGTATTGCTAGGGCGCTATCTCTCAATCCCAAATTTATTATTTGCGATGAATCAGTCTCGGCGTTAGATGTTTCGGTACAAGCACAGGTTTTAAACTTATTAAAAGAGTTACAAAGAGAATTTAGCTTGACCTATATTTTCATTTCTCACGATCTAAGCGTCGTCAAATTTATGAGCGATCGCATTATGGTGATGAATCGCGGTAAAATTGAAGAAATCGACCGAGCCGATGAGATTTACGAAAATCCCAAAACCGATTACACTCGTCAGCTTATTGCCTCAATTCCACAAGGAGATTTAAGCCAAAGTGTAAAACTTTAATAAAAGCGATCCTCTCGACAGGCTTCGTGTGCTCTTTCATGCCAAGCCTCCCAATTTTTGTTAGTATTTTCGCCAATGCGAAAACGTTCGGTCAAATAGCGATCGAGTTCGTGTAAACCTGCTTTACCTTCAACAATGAGTATAGATTGATTATACTTATCGCAAAAACGATATTCACCGTTATCCGTACTATCTTGCCGCTCGACAGTATAGTAAAGACAGAAGCCGTTTTGACCTCTTAAAAGACTAGCGATCGCGCCGTGAATATCAAAAACGGCGCGATAGTATTCCTCATCCCAATCATCTAGGAGGAACTTCATCCACTGTGAAAAATCTCTGAACTCTCTCATAATTTTAATGATTATCTAAGAATTAACGGGAAATCGCGATCGCAATTTCTGCCAATTCTTCTCATCGAAATAATACAAAATTACTTGTTGCGTGTCAAGCAATATGCGATCGCTTCAGATTTGCTAAAATTAAATCCAAATCATCCCTTGGTAAACTTGTCGCGCAAGAGGTCAATTATGCCTGCAATGCCTGTAATATTCGTCTCTCACGGTGCGCCAACCCTACCGCTTTATCCCAGTCCCGCACGAGACTTTTTAACGCAACTGGGGCAATTTTTGCCGACTCCCAAAGCTATTTTATGTATTTCGGCTCATTGGGAAACTGGAGAACCGCAAATTAGTACGGCTTTGTCCCAAAAAACCATTCACGATTTTTATGGATTTCCCGAAGAGTTGTATCGTTGGCAATATCCGGTTGCAGGAGATGCAAAGTTGAGCGATCGCGTTAAATCCCTGTTGAATGAAAATGGATGCGATGCAGAAATTAAAGAGAATCGCGGCTTAGATCATGGGGTTTGGGTGCCTTTAATGTTAGCTTATCCCGAGGCGAATATTCCGACGATTCAACTCTCTTTACAGTCGCAACGAGATCCGTATTATCATTTTACTTTGGGACGCGCTCTAGCCCCATTAAGAAAAGAAAATATTTTAATTCTTGCCAGTGGCAGCGCAACCCACAATCTAAGAGAATGGGCAGGCAATGCCCTTGATGCAGAACCACCCGATTGGGTAAAACAGTTTTCAGAGTGGTTAAATAATACCGTTACCAATCATCAATGGGAAGACTTATTAAATTACCGCGATCGCGCTCCTCATGCCCTTCACAATCATCCCACACCAGAGCACTTTTTACCGCTTTTCGTAGTAATGGGGGCAGTTGGAGAAAAGGCAAAAGGAAAAGTTTTACATTCGAGTTTTACCTATGCTGTTCTCAGTATGGCAGCTTTTTCTATGAATGATGAATAGCGAATGCGTAGATCGCGATTAAAGTTTGAAAAATTCGACCATTTCTTGATATAGTTTATCTCCTCCTTGCATTAGAACTTGATGATGATTGCCTTGAGAAACTACGCGCCAAACTTTATCTGTGTTGGGAATCGCTTTGTAAATTTGTCTTCCGTGGTCAATATTGGTAAAAGGATCGTTTTCTCCATGCACGACCATCACTGGGATTTCGATCGCTTTTGCAGAGGCGATCGGAGTAATTTCGTGGAAAGGGAAACCCGTGCGTTGTTCGACTAACCAAAATAACGAATTGACAAATAATTGAGCGCCGATTCTGTGTAAATGTTTCTCGGTGAGTTCTCCAACTAGAGTTTCTAGATTCGCGAAAGGACTGACAATAACGGCTCTTTGAATGCGGGAATCTTGAGGAATCAGTTGTAAGCCGACTGATGCGCCGAGGGAAATTCCAAATAAACCAAAAGGTGCTAAATTGTCACCAAAACGGCGCTGAACTTCATCGAGAATTAGAGATGCTTCAGCTACTTCTTTGAGTCCGTAGGTGACAAATTTTCCCGTGCTTTCACCGTGGGCGCGACTATCGTAGGTAATACAATAAAATCCAGCCTTGACAAATCGTTCGGCGATCGCGAAATTATGCTCTTTAATCCCTGAAATTCCGTGTAACATGAGAATTGTGCCTCGCGGTTGTTTCCGTAGAGTTTGGGAACTGGGCGCAATCAGATAAGCCTCAATCCGAACGTTATCTTCTGTTTGTACGGTAAATGGGGTTAAATGAAAACCAAATTGTTGCGGATTGTGGATGGCTTGATGATGGCGTTGTTCGAGTGCGGGTCTTTTGGGAAATAAGAGACGGTTGGACGCGAGATAAACGGCGAAACTCGTACCTGACAAGAAGAAGAGCGAGACGATCGCACTAAAACGGATGAGAGAAGAAGAACGAACTCGAAGCAATTTGATTTTCATAAACTCACCTTAGCAAAATTTTGAGTGATGGTATTGCACTTTTTAGTTAGGACACCTTCGCCACCCTTCCCCTTCCCGCATCGCCAACTCCTCCAACCAACACCGGGAGGAAACGCGATCGCCCTGCACTGCTAACGCCTTCTCAAACGCTGCCTTTGCTCCCGCAAAATCCCCGCGCGCCCAAGCTAATCGTCCCCGACTCTCCCATAACGAAGCCTTCTCAAAGCGATCGCCACCCTTCGTCTCGATTAATATCAAACCTTCCGCAACTAACTTTTGTGCCTCGTCAAGCTCACTCTCATCGATCTCTAATGCCGCCAACCGCGCATAAGCCGCTACCATGCCCCGCTTTGTCGCCTGTAAATACCATTCTCGCGCTGCCTCAATATTCCGCGATCGCTCGTACAGATCCGCCAGATTGTAATATGCCACCGCATTATCGAGATCGAGAGACAGGGCATTTTTGAGGGTTCGTTCCACCGATCGCCACTCTCCCGCCCGGAAATTGACGTGGGCGCGATTGTTGAGCCAAGTTGCCAAAGACGATCGCCAGCCCCACCCGGACAATAACACCCCCAAAACCAGTATCGCTGCCCGCCAGCGCCAAGAAGAAGCGATCGCTTTCTTTTTCGGCAATACCTGCAATGGCACCGCTTCGGGATGCTGAAATAAAATCGGCAACCAACTGGCGCAAGGATACTCATTTTCCATGCCCTGCAAGCGTTCCCGAGCCTCCCGCATCGCCTCGTAAAAAGAAACCCCCCGGGACAATGCCCCCAGCAATGCCTTGAGAAACGCCTGCGCCACCGGATCCGGCACTGCCTCCCGCATCACCGCAATTTGAGGAATGCCCAAATCGTCCAATTTCTGCACCAAACCCATGCCATCGCAGGAGTTAAATAAGGCTAACTGTAACCCCCGTTCCGTGGCCTTCTTCAGGGCAAACCAAAGCTCGTCTACTGTCAAATACTCTTCCGAATTAACATAAATGCGCCCGGTTTCCCCCTCCGTTTGCCCGTGTCCCGCAAAGAATAAAACATCCCATTCCCGCTCCCATAAAGCATCATTTAACTCTACCCGCAGAGGCTGAACTAAAAACGTCACCTCAGCATGGGGCAAATTCTCCAAGAACTCGCGATCGCGTTCCACTTCAATCCCTTGACTGCATCCCAAAATCGCCAATATTCGCAGGTTTCCCCCTCTAGCAGTTCGGGGATAGCGGGGGGATAATTCCGGCGGCGCAAAGGCAATCTCAGCCCGGGGATAGCGTTCCAGCAACTCCCAACAATGCCAAGGTAAATGAAACACCTCCGAGTGGTCGCATTGCAAATGCAGGCGCACCGCCTCCTCGGGCTGTAATGCCTCCCGCAAGCGCAAATCGAGACGCTGAAATCCCGGCTGGGAAAGCCATTCCCGAAACCGCGATCGCAAATTTGCCGAGGATTGCTGACAATCCCGCGCCCATTCCCGATAATTGACATTAATCGCCCGCTTCGGGGAAATGCGCGTCATCATTCCTCCCCGGGCGTAAACTTGGCGATGCGATCGCAACAGTTCCGCTAAAGGTTCGTTGGCAGGCAAATTCCCCGCGAGGATTGTCTCGGGGCGGGCATTTTCTCCACCGATCTCCAACCCGACGCGAAACCCATCGCGCCAATTGCCATCTAATTTAAGCAGCACTAATTTCCCCATCGAGGATAAATTGCTCCGTAATTTCCCAATTGTGCCATTTAATCCCGACGCTAAAGGCTTCCCCCTCTGCCACTCCGAACTCCAAACGCAACGCCTCGCTTTTGCGCGCCTCCACCTGCATGAGAATATTATCCTCGCGATCGCGTAAAAAGAGTTGCAATCCTTCCGGCAAACAGGGCGCATCTCGAGATTGCAGGGCGATCGCCGCATCCCATTCTCCCTTCCCCTCGGGTCTGAGAATGGCAGACAAGAGAAAGCGATCGCCGTTGATATTCAATAATTTACCGCCATTCACGATCGTTCTCGCCCCGGAACCGCGAAACGCAAAACCGACCTCGGGAACGACCAAATCTTCCAGCATCTCCCAACCCGCCTCGAAGACCCCATCCAACCATTGCAGCAGATTGGCGACGGGAGGGCGTTCTAAGACCTCCCAGAGGCTTTCGAGGGGGGCAAAGCGATCGAGGGCAATTTCTTCCCCTTCCTCCTCGACTCGTTCCAGAAAACCCAGTAATTCCGCCTCGGACAGGGATGAGTTCAAGCGCACGGCCACAAAACCGAGGCGCTCTTCCCGCACCTCGTAGGGAATGCGACAGGTTACAGCATCGGGTAAGAGAGGACGGCATTCGATCGCCCCCTTGCCTTCGATGGACAAATCGGCAATATCGCTAAAGGCTTGTAGAATTGCATCCCAGCTATCGCTCCGGTCTAAATTAGCGGCAACGTTGAGGGATTGCAAATGATGATAAACTGCAAGGACGGCAAGGGTATTGAAACAAACGAGATCGCTTTTACTGGGGGCGTGACGCTTGCCAAAATCGAGGGCAATTTGGCGATCTGTGAGGGTCAGAGAAATGATTGGATTCATTGGTTTTTTGAAGAGTAGCGAGTAAAACGTGAAGCGCCAAACTAGAGAAAGCAATTATTCGAGATAAGCGCGAAACAGGGAGCGATATTTTTTCTGGCGACGTTGATAGAAACTGCTGAGGGTTGGGATTTTGATGTTAAATTCTATCGCCAATTCCTTCCAAGAATAACCATTGAGGACGCGCAGGGCGATCGCGCGAAAACTAGCTTCGGGATGTCCTTGGATGCAATCACTACGGAATATTTCTTCGGGATCTTCGGCAATATACTCCCGCAATTGGTCTGAAAGGGAAAGGTTTGCTTCTTCTCCGCAGCGACATTCCAACCATGCCCCGAGATCGCCGATTTGGACTCGTTGCGCCGCGTGTAATTTCTTCCCTGCTTGGGTGACTTCGCGAATGGCATTGGGAAAGCGCTTTTCCAAGAGAAAATTCACCCAAGACAGTACCCCAGCGAGATCGGGATCGTACTTGTCGATTTTCTCGAACAGATAGCAAAACAATTGTTGCTTGGCGATCGCATAAATTTCCTCATAGCATCCGGAATAATGATCGGGCACCTTGGGACGGTGCAACCTGCCGCAATTCTGAAGCAAGCGAAACAGCGAATCCATTGCCCTGCGACGCTTCCATGAATTTTGAGGATGGCTTTTCGCCTCTAGTGCCAATTGTTGCAACTGTTTGTCGAGGTCGTTCATGACAAGGAGAAAGTAGGATTATTTTCTTCTCCGCAACAATGATGGCATTTTATGCAGTCTGGGGAAGCCGCTATCATAAATCTTTGATTGGATAGCAGTCGCTCACTCGATGATAAGATGAACTCTGTATCTTGGATTACCTTGAAAACCACCAGTACGCGCTGGGAAGCCGAACTCATGCAGCAAATCTTGGCGAGTTATGATATACCTTGTCGCATCGTTAGTGTTGGGGCAAGCGGTTGTTTTCTCTCCGGAGAGGCGGCGATCCAAGTGCTTTCCCAAGACCAATGGACGGCATTGCTGTTATTGAGTCCCAAGGAAGAAGAACTCGATCCCGAGTAATTGTTTCAATTTAAAAGATAAAAATTTGTAATCAGATTATGTCTTTATTAGACTGGTTTGCCAATCGGGAAAAGTCCGAAACAGCAGATCGACAGCACCCAGAACGAGAAATTGCCGATGGATTGTGGACGAAATGCCCCAATTGTGGGGTTTTAACGTATACCAAAGATTTGCAGGGCAATCTCATGGTATGTTCCGAATGCAATCATCACATGCGAGTAGACAGTGACGAACGCATTCGCCAACTCATCGACCCCAAAACTTGGAAGCCTTTAAATGAAGAGGTACAGCCCCTCGATCCCCTCAATTTTCGCGATCGCAAACCCTACAAAGATCGCCTGCGGGACTATCAAGCCAAAACCCAATTAAAAGATGCCGTACAAACCGGAACCGGACTCCTAGACGGTTTGCCCGTTGCCCTCGGAGTCATGGATTTTCGCTTTATGGGGGGAAGCATGGGATCTGTTGTCGGAGAAAAACTCTGTCGTTTGATTGAATATGGTACGAATGAGGGATTGACAGTTCTTATTGTTTGTGCATCGGGCGGTGCGAGAATGCAGGAAGGAATGTTAAGTTTGATGCAGATGGCGAAGATATCCGGGGCATTGGAACGGCACCGCAATGCGAAGTTATTATACATTCCCGTGCTAACCCATCCGACGATGGGAGGTGTAACGGCCAGTTTTGCGATGTTAGGCGATGTGATTTTAGCAGAACCCAACGCCGCGATCGGTTTTGCCGGACGGCGGGTCATCGAACAAACCCTGCGGGAAAAACTCCCCGATGATTTCCAGACCTCCGAATATTTGTTGCAGCACGGATTTGTCGATGCGATCGTCTCTCGCTTGCAGTTAAAGAAAACCCTCGCCCAATTAATCGGCTTGCATCAACCCTTTTATCCCGTCGATGCCGGACTTTCCCTCAGTCACCAGTCACCAGTCACCAGTCACCAGTCACTAACCCTTGACCCTATCCACAACACCTGACCCACCCCCTAACCCCCTCCCAAGAGGGGGAATGCAAGAGGGGGAGAACTCAACCAATAACTAATAACCAATAACCAAATTTGAAAATTCGCTCAAATTATTGGCTTTTGCCTCCCTATATCGTTCCTCAAAGCGCGACGATCGCTTTGGCATTAGTTTGTACCCTAGTTTTTACGGCAAGCTGGCCGGCTTTAATTTGGCTGGCGGAACGGTTGGCATATGCCGTCGGTGAAGGAAATACCGAGATTAGCGCTCAAATTGCCGGGTTATCGATGGGGGTATTTTTTATTCGCGCGATCGCCCTATACGGCCAAGATTCTCTCATGGCTAAAGCTGCATTACAAATTGCCCTCGATCTGCGCAAACAAGTTTACGCCCACGCGCAAAAATTGGGATTGGGTTATTTTGAAACGATGAAAACGGGGGATTTAGCCTATCGCTTAACGGAAGATATCGATCGCATTGGTGAAGTTGTCAACCAACTTTTTCATCAATTTGTTCCCTGCGTTTTACAACTCATCGTTGTTTTGGCTTCGATGATTTATTTGAATTGGCAACTCACCCTTGCTGCTTTCATGGTTGCCCCAGCGATGGCAATCTTGGTGGGATTGTTTGGCGATCGCCTCTTAAAATATTCCCATCGCGCCCAAAGTCGCATCTCGAACTTATCGGCATTATTAATCGAATTTTTTAGCGGCATTCGCTTAGTCCAAGGATTTGCAGCCGAAGAGTTTACCCTCAAGCGTTTTATGAGGGAAGCAGAAGCCAACCGACGGGCAAAATATACGGCAGAACGAATTAAAGCCTTTCAAATGGTGGTAGTCGGGTTTTTGTATGCTTGCAGTTTTATTTTTGTCTTCTTTTTGGGGGCGTGGCAAATTTCCCAAGGGAATCTCACGGGCAGCGAATTTATTGGTTATTTAGCTGCTGTGGGAATGCTGATCGATCCGATTACAATTACCACCAATAATTACAACGAATTTAAGCAGGGAGAAGCCTCCGTCGATCGCATTTTTGAGATTTTAAAGATTAAACCCGCGATCGCCGAAAAAGCAAACGCGATCGCATTGCCTCCCACTTCGGGAAAGGTGGAATTTCGCCAAGTCAATTTTAGTTATTCCCCCGAAAAACGCACTTTGCACGATCTTGATTTTGTTGCCCATCCGGGAGAAACCATCGCCTTGGTGGGGCATTCTGGGGCGGGAAAAACAACCTTAGTCAACCTGCTACCTCGTTTTTACGACCCCGAGGAGGGTGAGATTCTCATTGATGGCGCAAATATCCGCGATGTTGCGCTGAAGAGTTTGCGGCGGCGAATTGGCATCGTTCCCCAAGAAACGATACTTTTTTCCGGTACGATCGCGGAAAATATTGCTTTCGGACAACAGGATTTAGATTTTGCTGCCATTGAAGAGGCGGCGAAAATTGCCAACGCCCACCAATTTGTCAGCCAATTTCCCCAAGGATACCATACTTATGTGGGAGAGCGTGGCGCAACTTTATCGGGAGGACAGCGACAGCGCATCGCGATCGCCCGGGCGGTGTTCTTCAATCCTCACTTACTAATTCTCGACGAGGCAACTTCAGCATTAGATTCGGAGTCGGAGGCATTGGTGCAAGAAGCCTTAGAACGGATTATGCGCGATCGCACGGTATTTGTCATCGCCCACCGTCTCGCCACAGTCCGCAAAGCCGATCGCCTCTTCGTGTTGGAAAATGGCAGGATTATCGAGTTAGGAACTCATGAGGAGTTGATTGCGAAAAACGGTCGTTACGCTCAATTTTACGCCCAACAATTTGAGAGTTGAAGATCGTGCCTTTGCATTCTGCCTTTTTCATCATCGCGATCGCCGTTCGTCGTATCTGATATAATAAGGAGATATAGAAGGCAAATAAGTTAGAAAGATAATGACTTATACTTTCCCTAAACTGCTTAGTTTTAAAGAATTTATCGACCAATATGGAGATAATACGCGCTACGAACTCATCGATGGAGAACTTAGGGATATGGAGCCAACGGGACCGCATGAAGCAGTTGCCGGAAGTATTGCCGGGAGACTTTATGTCGAGATTTTTCGGTCTCATTTTAATTGGCTCATTCCCAAAACTTGTTTAATCAAACCCCTTGCTGCTGAAGCAACAGCATTGCGTCCCGATGTTATTATTTTGGATCGAGATGAGTTGCGCCAAGAACCACTCTGGGAAAAAGAACCTGTAATTTGTAATGGAAATACGATCGAATTAGTGGCAGAAGTCGTGAGTACAAACTGGCAGGATGATTATGCACGCAAGGTAGAAGAATATGCTCTTTTAAATATCCCGGAATATTGGATTGTAGATTTTCGCGGTTTGGGTGGCTTGCAGTTTATTGGCAATCCTAAACAACCGACTTTAACAATTTGTCGATTAGTTAATGGAGTTTATCAACAACAGCAATATCGTTTGGGAGAGTCTATTTATTCTTATCTCTTTCCCGATTTACAACTGAAACTTGACGATCTGATGCCAAGCTAGAACAAGCGCAGGTTTCCAAATCGTACCGAGTATAATACGATCGCCAATCCATGTCCGTCACCTTCTCAATGCGATCGCATTCCAGTACGCAAGAATTGCCGATCGCTCTTTTTTTTGGCATGATGAGAATATAGAAACTCCTGAACCCAGCGCGATCGCAAGCAATCTCCGAGGTTAATCATGTCTGACTCAAGACAAATTCCTCCTCTCTTCGAGGATGTCAGCACAAACACGTATACATTTATCCCCACCTCAGAATTTGACGACCCCCTCAAGATTGCAGGAAATCTCGGTTTAAGCGCTTCGAGTCAAAGCAATTCCACCATAATCCCTCCCGATGGCATTGCATCCATGCAAAAACCGCCGGATTCTGCCCCAGAACATTTATCTTTTAGCCTCGATAGGAATAGCTATACCCTGACGGAAAGTATTAAAATTCAGAACGGTTGGATATTCGATCGCGATGGGGCAATGGATATCGATCGCATCGAACTCGAAATCCAACAAAATGGGACACCTTCTATTAATCTCGGTCAAATTCGCGCGATCGCCGTTGCTTCTTGGGATCGTCAATGGGGTAACTTTGCAGATGTCGTGAGTTTGGAGGGTTTGGAATTAGCCGCCGGAAGTTACGAAATAAACGCGATCGCCTACGATCGTTTGGGTTTAGTGGGTTCTTCTTTTCAGCGTGCTTTTGAGGTCGCTGCTCCTAAACTTACCCCCAATCATACTCCCCAATTCCCCCGCTTTTCCCTCAATAAAAATACTTACAATCTTGGAGAAACTTTAGAAATTAAAAATGGCTGGGTTTTTGATGAAGATGGGATACTCGACCTGACCAAAATAACATTTAGCCTCAAAGATTCTACCGGAGAAGCGATCGCAATTTCCGAAGCAACCGATCTCAATCCTAATGCTTGGACGACCCAATGGGCGAGTTTTAGTCATGCGATCGATCTGACGGCAGTGGAAGCAGGAAAATATACTTTAAATGCTATTGCTTACGATCGTGCCAATACCAAAAGCGCAGAATTTTCGCGATCGCTGCTCGTCCAAGATCCAATTTTAAGTAATAATACTCCAGATTCTTTATCATTTTCTCTGAGTAAAACTGAATACAGTTCTAGCGACACTTTAACGCTAAAAAATGCTTGGATTAGCGATCGCAATGGAGCAAAAGATATCGATCGCATTGAATTGAGTTTGTGGTTAAATGGTAATGAGGTCTTTTCTCCCCAAGCCATGACCGATTTTAACTCAGCCAGTTGGAGTCAGAATTGGGCGAGTTTCGAATTTGCTTTGGATTTACAGAATTTTGATAGTGGGATATATCATTTACGAGCGATCGCATACGATCGACTCGGAGCAGCAAGCAACAGCTTTGAACGCGCATTTCAATTAACCGTCCCCTTCAGTAATTTTAGCCAGTTTGACCTCTTTGATGCGTCGGGAGATGACACCGCAAAAACAGCTTTTCAAGGCGGCGCATTGCGCTTGAATTACGCTCTAGAGAATGTTATTGATTTGGATAGTGTCCACTTGGAAGCATGGCAAAATGATGCTCTCGTTTCAACTCTCGGAACGTGGAATATTGAAAGTTTGAGTGAAGGATTAATCGATTTAGAGGCATGGAATTTAATGGGAGGAGATTACGAGTTCCGCACGGTTGCCAATACTCTTAACGGCACGGAAATTGCCTCATTATTTCAAAGTTTGCAGATTCTCAGTTGGGATGAGGATGCAACCCAATTCGGTACTGTTGCAGGGGAAATATTAGAGTATGAGAATCTTGCCGGAGTCGGTCATATTTTCGTCGGACGAGGAGGGACGGATATACTTTCTCTCGATTTGGAACGCAGCGCGATCGCCAGTATTAACGGCATGGATTTAGTCGATTACGATCCCTTAAATTCTACCACCAATCAAGCCATTTTCCGAGGAACTGCCTTTGATTTTATCACTTTAACCAATGGCAATGAAATCTATTTCCAAGGGATCGAACAACTGGCATTTACTTCGGGAGAAAACTTAGAATTACAAGTCACTACCAACGATCCCGATTTTGATCGACAATGGAATTTACGAGTCTCGAATGTCGAGAGTGCTTGGCGGTTTAGTCGCGGATCGCAAGATGTTTTACTCGTTACCCTCGATACGGGAATTTTAAGCGAATATGGTTCTTCTGACGGGGTTTACGATTTAGATTTAGAGAATCGTTTAATTGTCGATGCGACCGATATTGATGGTTATGAAAACTACGGTCACGGTCATGCAGCCACTACGATTATGTCAGCAACAAGCAATAATAACTTTGGTGTAGCGGGAATTAATTGGGAAAGCGACGTTTATGTTGCCAATGTTTATATTGATGGTGTAGACCTGCAAACGGCAATTAAAGATGCGATCGCCCATGCAGAAACGAATAATCAAAAAGTCGTTTTTCAAACCGGAGTGCAAGGGGAATTCTGGTGGAATGGTGGCGGCACGCGATCGCAACTCGAAGAACTTATACGAGAAAACGGCGATCGCGCCATCTTTGCCGTCGCTGCGGGAAATGGCGGCGAAGATATCGATAATCCCATCGATACGCAAGTCAGTGGAGGGATTGCCGGCTTGCAAACGACCCATGAAAACGTTATGGCGATCGGTGCATTACAAAAAAGAGAGACGACGACTATTGCTGGCTTAACTAATGCCGTGGGAGTAGATCGCGCAAACTATTCTAACTACGGTTCTAGCTTAACCCTCATGTCCGCGACCGATTCCCCCGCTATGAATAAATATGGCAGCCGTCAGACCTTTGGCGGTACATCGGCAGCTAACCCCAATATGGCGGGTATTGCCTCCCTCGTGTGGAGTGCCAACACCGCCCTCACTGCCGGAGAGTTGCGACAAATCCTTATCAATACGGCCATGGATTTAACCAGCACCCGTTGGGAAGTTGAGGCAGGAGAAGGCAAAGATAACGCCTTCGGTCATGGGTTGGTTAATGCCGATGCTGCCATTCGTCGTGCCGTCGCCCTCCGTCGCAATGAAGAATTAACGAACTTATATACAGGGCGATCGCAGTTTGCCTAGATTAGTTTTATGGGTAGTTTTAGAGCTTATCATGCTGTATACTGGATGAAATTACATATTGGTATCGACTACAACTTCAATAAAATTTGACTCAAATTGGAGCAACTATATTATTTAAACATTCGCCAATAGGAGAATGGAAGCACAGCCAAGAGAAATTCAAAGTTACATTCAATCTGATGGTCATTGTCCTTTTGAAGAATGGGGTGCATCTCAAATTTGTAAATATATCCTTGATGTCAAAAGAAGCCTAAGAAAAAGAACCATTGAGATAAGCACAGCGAACAGAAAGAATGCGAGGAACATTGACAAGATTCCACTGTGCTCCAGATATTTTAACACGTCGTCCAATTGTCTTGGTCGATTGGATAAGCTGAGGTTTCCTCAGCATCCCCC
>JBCCVR010000193.1:0-13542 GCA_039194995.1 Cyanobacteria bacterium P01_E01_bin.42
CCCCATTTCTCGACGAAGCTGATAAATAGGGACTAGATCTCCGAGATTGTAATCCTTGTTTAAGCGATGATAGGTTTCTAAAAGCATTTCCTTGAAACCATCGTAGGATTCAATTTGGGGTATCGGGAGCGGTTCTATAGGCGTATTATTCGTAACAGTCGTAACGCTTCCGATCTCGCGCATCCATTTCAGGAGAGCATTGGGTGCTTTTGTTCCGACTTGGTTTCCCTTGAATGTAAAGTCAGGATTTTTGAGTCTTTCTTTTAAGATTTGTAAACCTTGTTGAGTCAGAGACACTTTTTCCGATCGCCCTTTTTTGGTCACGGTAATCGCACCTACTTCCTGTAAGTCATCAAAAATCTCTTGATAATCTTTAGACTTTTGACTTGATTTGAGTTTGAGCGCACTTCTCTTGACCTCAACGCTCAGACCATCTAAGTCCCAGAGAAATAAGAGCAAGCGAGTTTTAGCATTTTCTGCTTGAGAAGAATTTAGCATCTTTGTACTTCTGTTGAGTTCTGAAGAGCAAATTGTAAGGGCATTATTTGCTTATCATAGTACCCTACTCAACAAGGGTACAAGTCTCGCATTAAAAAAATTATCCCATTTTGCAGATCTCTGTATATTTTCAAAATGCGATCGCTATCTTAAATTATTTTTTGTAAGTGATATCTTTCAGTAAGGTAGATATTTATCTTGCCACCAACAACGCGACGGTATAAGCGGCTATTCCTTGTTCTTGTCCGATCGCATCTAACTTTTCATTCGTCGTCGCCTTAATGCTAATGCGATCGCGCTCAATATTCAGCGTTTTTGCTAAAGTCTCTCGCATCTTGGCTAAATGCGGTTTCATCTTCGGACGTTCGGCGATAATCGTCGCATCAATATTACCCACTTGCCATCCTTTAGAGAGAATAATTTCATTCACTTTCTCCAATAAAAGCAAACTATTTGCGCCCGTCCATTCGGGATCGGAAGGGGGAAAATAATGCCCGATATCTCCCAATGCTAACGCTCCTAACATGGCATCCATAATCGCATGAGTCAGCGCGTCAGCATCGCTATGTCCCAATAAACCCACCTCGTGAGGAATTTCTACCCCACCTAAAATTAACGCCCGTCCCGTGACAAGTTTATGGATATCGTAACCATTACCAATGCGAATATTCATTATTTTGTTGTTTGTTGTTTATTATTTGTTGTTTGCTCTCTCCCTCTTGCTTTTCCCCTCTTGGGAGGGGGTTAGGGGGTGGGTTGAGGCTAGGAATGGGTTTGTACTTTTTATTCTTCCTGACGATCGCGCCATAATAACAAAAACCCGACAACAATCGGCGGAATAAAAACGGCGATCGCGGCATTAATATCCGTCGGCGCGATCGTGAAATAAGGCATAACATACTTTATAAAAAGTGAAACGATCGCCGAAAGCAAGAGAATTTTTAACAAAAAAACAATCTGACTTTGCATAATCAATGATCAATTCCTGCATGATAGGAACTGCGAACTAAAGGACCCGAACGAACATGAGAAAATCCGAGAGAATGCGCAACTTCACCCAAGCGATCGAACTCTTCGGGAGTCCAATATTTGCGGACGGGTAAATGCGCTAAAGACGGACGCATATATTGCCCGAGGGTGAGGCGATCGCACCCCACCTCTCGCAAATCCTGCATCGCTTGCACGATCTCCGCCTCCTCTTCCCCATGACCCAACATTAAACCCGATTTTGTGGCGATCGCGGCATCGATTTCTTTGATCCAACGCAACACCGCCAGAGAGCGATCGTATTTTGCGCCTCGACGTACCGGATCTTGCAAGCGCTCCACCGTCTCGATATTGTGATTGTAACAAGCTGGTTTTGCCGCTACGACTTGCGCCACCCGTTCCCGTTGCGTCACCTCTCTCCCCTTTCCTCCCCAAAAATCCGGTGTCAGCACCTCAATTTTCGTCTCCGGGTTGAGTTGGCGGATCGCAACCATCGTTTTCACAAACCATCCCGCTCCCTCATCGGGCAGATCGTCCCGTGCCACTGAAGTGAGAACAGCATAACGCAATCCCAACAATTTTATGGACTCGGCCACCTTCTGCGGTTCTTCGGGATCTAAAGGCATGGGCGCATGACCTTTATCCACTTGACAAAATGCACAAGCACGGGTACAGGTTCGCCCCATGAGCAAAAACGTCGCCGTTTTTTGGGCGTAACATTCACCTCGGTTGGGACATCGCCCTTCCTCGCAAATCGTGTGGATCTGTCGCTGCTTAATAATTCTTTGTACGGTGGAAATTTCTCCGGCTTTTCCGAGAGGACGGCGCAACCACTTCGGGAGCGAAGTAATTTCCTCTCGCCACGATTTAACCGTGGTGGGGACTTCAGGGCGATCGAGCATGGGCAGTCAAATTCGCGCTACTTTGCTCTCATTGTAAACGTCCGAGGACGCTCCTTTTATGGCAGAATATTGTCTTTGGATGCGATCGCGAACATCCGTGACGCACCCTTTTCCCATCGGCTAAACTGAGTTAACATCAGTTTGTCTGCTTTATTCGCCTCTCAAGGAGTCAGTTGTGGCCAGTCAAAAGATCCTCGTTATTGATGACAGCCGGGTTATCCGACGCATGGTGAAAGATATGCTCCCTGCGGGTAACGTGGAAGTAATTGAAGCCAAAGACGGAAAAGAAGGATTAGAAAAGCTCCGTCAAGCCAGTCCGACATTAATCATGCTGGATTTTTTGCTCCCGAAAAAAAGCGGCTGGGAAGTTTACCAAGAAATTCAGAAAGATGCAAGTTTGCGCTACATTCCCCTCATGTTAATGTCGGGGCGAAAAGAAGAGGTAACGGAAAAATTGCCCGAACCTTTTGTGTATTTTGCTTTTGTTGAGAAGCCTTTCGAGAAAAAACAACTCGCCGCGGCTATTAAAGAGGCCATGCAAAAGGCCAAACAACATAAGAAGGATAAGCCCGCAACTGAGGCGAAACAATCTTCATCTGTCGCTGCTGCATCCCAAGGCGCGGCGGGAGCAATGGTTTCTAATGCAGAAATTGAAGATATGAAATTGCGCATGGCGAAAATGCAAAAGGAAATCGATACCCTCAAACAACAAATGACCAAGCTCATTACTTTCATTAAGCAAAAACTAAAATAATAACTGACCAGTAATGCGCTGAGGTCGTTGAGCGAAGTCGAAACGAGCTTGCCGAAGCGTCACCAATTGAGGATGAGCCAATTAAGAGAGCAATTTATCTTTTAATTCTCATCCTTTTTTGCGTTATAATAAAACTTTACAAATCTTAAATTCTTTTAATCAATCGACCTATGCCCCCCGAAACTCACTCTTTACCTGCAATTAGTACCGCAATTTTGCTAACGACTTTTTTTGCGATCGCCCTTGGGTTTGTGTTTAAAGATATGTTGGAATATCAAGTAGACTTCTGGGCTAAAAATCGCAAAACTCAAACCAAAATCGACTATAAAAAGCCCCAACTCTTTATCGCTTATTTGGGCTTGACCCTATTTCTAACCTTGTTTGTCGGAGAATGCCTATCTGTATTTAAAATTGGTTATCTCTTTGCCAGTGGCTTAGCGGTGGTTGTCGTTCTCCCTACAGCACTGTTAATGTGGGTGCAACTGGGTTCGATGCTAGAGTTATTATCTCATGGTGGCTCCCAAGCCATTTCCATCGATGCTTACATGGAAGAAAAAATCGCCAGTGCAATGGCGGAAAAATAACTGGAAAAAATAAACTTTTTCTTTCTTGCGATAGCCGTTCCCTTTCCGATTGTATTATAATGTAATACGATCTCGGAGAAGGGAACAATCGTGTTAAGCGAATCTCGTTTGCGAAAAATCAGTAAATATTTAAGCTATCATCTACGACATCGCCCCGATGAACTAGGTTTGGAACTCGAGGTGGGCGGTTGGGTCGAAGTGGCGCAACTCCTTGCTGCTTGTCGTCGAAACAACTTTCCGATCCAACTCAGCGAACTACAAGAAGTCGTCCGCCGCAATGATAAGAAACGCTTTTCATTCAACGAAGATGGGCGTAAAATTCGTGCCAATCAGGGACATAGCGTTAAGATTGACTTACAATTGGAGTCTCAACCCCCGCCCGAGGTTCTTTATCACGGCACCGGACATAAAGCCGTTCCCTCAATCCTCAAAGTGGGATTAGTGAAAATGTCTCGCCATCACGTTCATTTGTCTAGCGATCGCGCCACTGCAAAAAAAGTCGGTCAGCGCCACGGAAAACCCGTTATTTTTCAAGTCGATACCGAGGCGATGCAAAAAGCCGGTTATTTATTTTATCGTTCCGAGAACGGCGTTTGGCTCGTCGATCGCGTTCCACCAGAATATTTAACCCAATTGTAAAAATTTTAGTTTTAAAAAATATGTCATCTGGATATTGGCAAGAAGAAAATAATTACAACACTCCCCAACAAAGTCAAGGCTTATTAGGGGCGGGATGGCGACCCTTGGAGCGAAATTTTGACCCCAGATATTTCTCTTATTTAGTCCAAAACGATCCTTGGGAAGTGGTACAAAAAACTCTTGATTGTGCCAGCGATTTTGCCGATGCAGTCGGACGGAATGATTATGCGTGGTGGGCGAATATCCTCAACTTATTTTCGGAAAAAACGCAGGGTCAATTTAATGAATTTTGGGAATATATTACCCCCGCCCCCCCTTTTCCCGATAACCGTAACGGGGAAGTTTTATGCGTGGAAACTCCCGTTGTGCAAATGGTGAACCGCCACAGTATTCCTATCGATTTTGCCCTCAATCGCTTGCAAGAAATCACCCTATTCAAAATTTTAGACTTGTTGGGTAGACCGAGTACCATTCTGCAATATTACTTCGATCGCTATTTTTACTATCCCGTGGAGCGCTTTGTCAATTGGGATCGTTTAGATGTCTTGGGAACGATTTACGTTTACTGGGAAAAATATAAAGTTTGGTTAGAGATTTATTCCTACGAACGAGGCAAGCGAACCTATAGTTTAATTGCCAAAGATATTACCCCGTTAGTGAACAAAGCTACATACAATTTAGCCGTTGTTCTCAGTGGCTATCAAAGTCGAGTCGGACAGGTACAAAGTGACTTTCCGATTCGTTCTTTTCCACAAGATATTCAAAATTTTACCGATAAAGTCCAAGAAGAAATTATGAACCGCGATCGCTTGGCGATATTATTGCAAGGCGAACCAGGAACGGGAAAAACTGCATGGACGCAAGCCGTCGCCAAAGAAATTTTAGTCCCGTTGGGATATACGATTTTTATTCTCGACCACGATGCGATTGAGCATTTCGTACCGCCTAGTTACTTAGAGAAAATTTGTTTAATTGTCAATGAAGCCGACAATTTAGCTCAAGATCGTAGTAGTTTACCCGCTCAAAATAGCAATAAAACCGAACATATTTTAAGTTTATTGGACGGGACATTATATCGCAGCGTGATCGATGAATCTCACAGCCACAACCAACAAAAATTAGTCGTTCTTTTAACCTGCAATACCACCCAACGCCTCGATCCTGCAGTCCTTCGCAAAGGGCGCATCGATTTAATTGGCGAATTCCTCCATAAATTTGTTTAAGGGGCGACTGATTATTATCAAATTAAATATGTTTAGAATAACTCTGCACTGTATTGTGTAACAACATCGCTACAGTCATCGGCCCGACACCTCCTGGTACAGGGGTAATATATTCGGCAACTTCTTGTACGTTGTCAAAATCAACATCTCCCACCAAACGAGATTTTCCCGTTTCCGGATCGAAAATACGATTGATACCAATATCCACGACAATCACACCGCGTTTTACCATCTCTCGCGTTAATAAATTGGGACTTCCCGCAGCCGTAATGACAATATCGGCATTGCGGGTAAAACTCGGCAGATCCTCGGTAAAAATATGAGTCGAAGTCACTGTTGCATCCTTGGATAACAACATTAACGCGAGGGGTTTCCCCACCAAAATACTGCAACCAACAACAACAACATTTTTTCCTCGTAACTCGATTTTATATTCTTCTAAAAGGCGCATGACCCCCAAAGGCGTACAACTTCTCAATCCTTCTTCATTGCGTAATAAATGTCCTAAATTGAGCGGGTGTAAACCATCAGCATCTTTATCGGGATGAATGGCGTGCAATAAAGGAATCGAATCTAAATGCTCGGGCAGGGGAAGTTGTAATAAAATACCGTCAACTCGTTCGTCTTCGTTTAATTTCTGAATCACCTCCATCAATTCTGCTTGAGAGATGTGGGCGGGAAAACGTTGCCCTAATAAAGCAATGCCAATTTTTTTGCAGGCACGTTCTTTATTGCGGACGTAAACCGCACTCGCCGGATTATCTCCGACCATCAAAACAGCCAAACCGGGAGGACGACCGATTTTAGGTTGTAATTCTTCAATCCGAGTTTGTAATTCGGTTCTAATTGTTTTTGCGAGTTCTTTACCCTTGAGAAGCGTTGTCATTTTTCCCGATCGCCCGTGATTCGTTACCGATCGCTAGTTTCTCATAGGACGGACCCTCTTGCATCCATAAATCAAAAAAGGCGATTTGAGTTATCGTAAAAAAGCGCGATCGCCGATCGCATCTCGTATTGTAGGAGGAGAGTGAGATGAGGGGCAAAAGTTTACTCGTGCCTTTACTATTGCTGGGTTTAACGAGCTGTAATTTCGTCACAACAACGCAGATCGATCGCCTGACTCCAAAATCTGCTGGGAAAATTGTCTCCCTTCGCGGCGAAGCGATCGCGATCGCCCCTTTCCTCGAAAGCGGTGCCTACCAACTGGAAAACCAAAACGGGCAAATTTGGGTGATAAGCGATGGCAAATTGCCCGCGATCGGGACAACGCTTAAAATACGAGGTCGAGTGGAATACCAAAGTATCCCACTCGACGGACAAGAATTCGGAGAAATCTATCTCCAAGAATTGGAAAGAAGGTGATTTTGTTATTGGTGATGAGGTGTTCGCGATCTGACTCCAAATAACCAACAACCAATAATTAATCTTTCCGTAACGCGAGGATTTGGTTGGCAACCCCCATGCTTTCCTCGTAAAGCACTTCTCGTCCCCAACGTTGCAATTGCTGGCCGAGGAGTTGTTCGGTTTCTTGGTCGGCGATGGAACTCACTTGATTGACGCGACAACTTTGAGCACCGCCCCCGGCTTCCATGCGCATGCAGCCCGTGGTTTCCGAACAGAGAACCGTACAGCAATCGGCTTTGGGATTGGTGGAATTTAGTTTTAAGCTCACTAAATCTCCTGGAATATCTCCCCAATCTGCCGTGGGGATTCCTGCCAATTCTGCCTCGATTTCCCGTTGGTCTTTGCCGAGAAACTTCACCTTGCGAATGTCATAATCGCCACCCTCGTGCTCGTAAGCGATGGGCTGCCATTGTAGGCGACTGGCCAGCCAACCCAGATAGAGAATTGCTTGGGAGACATTTCCCTTTTCATAATCCACCACGACGCGATCGATATCCCAAATACTGGCACGACGTTCCGGGGGATCGAATGCTTCGGCGGCCAATTCTTGCCAAGCAGCAATTCGCCGCCAATTGAGATCCGCGATCGCCACGTTGTTACCAATCAAAGTACCAACATGGTTCAGATCGGTTTCCGGACGGCTGAAGCTACTCGAATCAACGATGACGCTATCGCAAACATCCGCCAAGCGATTGAAGAGGGAGAATTTCGGCCGGGGCGTGGCTTTCCACCACATGAACTTCGGCAATTCGGGAATTAGCAGAGCCTCAATAATGCCCGCAATGCGATCTAACGCTTCTGCCGTACCTTTGAGGGTAATATATTCGCAACACACCAACGTGTTGCCGCCACGCTTTTGAATGGGGCAATAAGCGGATACTTGAGCCGAGACCCCTTTATCCTCTCCCAAAACCGGACATAGCGTAACGATGCGACAGGGATTGGAAGCCGCGATCGCATCGGCAAGTCCCGCCCCGTCGGAATCGGGGGAATATTGCAGTGCCGTCCGCAAATTTTCCGGCGTTTGCTTATCGAGATCCGTCAGTTTCTCGAACTCCTGTTGCAGGCGCAAAGATAAAGCCGTATCATTTCTACCCGTAACCTCAAAACCATAGGCTTTTTGGGCGGCTTTAATCGCGGCTTCCGTTCTCACGCCCGCAATCCCGTCAATAGGACCTGTATAAAATCCTAAAGCTGATAAATACTGCTGAGTTGCATCCGGTTCGTACACCAAAAAACTAAAGGTGGCCGCCCGCGTGACCGCAAGGCCGTCTTCGGCACTGCCATAACTTTGCCAAATCTCGCGCAAGGAAGCATCGATCTCATCGATCGAGACATCTTTCGGCGCTTGTAATGAAACTAAAGGAGGTGCTTCTGTAGCCATAATCGAGTACCCTTAAATGAACTGGTGACTGGTGACTGGTTCGATGCGCGTTCCCTCTCTTGGTCAGCATCCCCTTGCGTCTTTCGCCGACGCGGGGTCGCATCGCTGGTGACTGAATTAAAGTCTGCGCCAACGGCGGCCATCGCGGTTGATGAAGAATTCAGCTTCGGTCGGCTGCCAAGTTCCCGCTTCATATTGGGGAACAGTGGCGGGATCGGCAGGTGCATCCCAAGCACTCAACGCAGGCGTAACCACCCGCCATGCTTCTTCTACTTCATCAGCACGAGTAAAGAGGGTCTGATCCCCTAACATGCAATCCAAGAGGAGACGATTGTAAGCATCTGCCGTGGCCATGCCAAAAGAAGAACCGTAACTGAAATCCATATCCACCGATCGCGTCCGCAGATCCGCCCCGGGCATTTTCGCTTCAAAGCGCAAGGAAATTCCCTCATTGGGCTGAATCCGCATGGCCAGAACGTTAGGGCTGGTTTGCTGGGCGGCGGATTTAAAGATTAAAAGCGGGACTTCTTTAAAGTGAATCGCGATTTCCGTGACTTTCTTAGGTAATCGCTTCCCGGTACGCAGATAAAAGGGAACGCCTTTCCAACGCCAGTTATCCACCTCTAATTTCATGGCCACAAAAGTCGGTGTGGTGGATTCGGGGTTAACATTGGGTTCGGTGCGATACCCCGGAACGGGTTGACCTTTCATCCAACCCTCAGAATATTGTCCGCGAATGGCAGAACGATCCAAATTATGGAGATCGGCAAGGCGAGTCGCTTGCAAAACTTTCACCTTTTCATTGCGCATGCTATCGGCATCGAGGGAGTTCGGTGCTTCCATGGCGGTAATGGCGAAGAGTTGCAAGAGGTGATTTTGCACCATATCCCGCAATGCTCCAGAAGTTTCGTAATATCCCGCCCGGTCTTCAACCCCCACGGTTTCGGCAACGGTGATTTGCACGTGATCTACGAATTGGCGATTCCACAAGGGTTCAAAAATGGCATTGGCAAAACGGAAGACCAAGATATTTTGTACGGTTTCTTTGCCGAGATAGTGATCGATGCGATAAACCTGCCTTTCTTGACAGACTTCTTGCACGACTTTATTTAAAGATTTAGCACTGCCGAGATCTTTGCCAAAGGGTTTCTCGATCACCAACCGGTTTTTAATGGGATTGCTTATCATTCCCGCCGCCCCGAGATTTCGCAAACCGGGTTTGAAGAATCGCGGCGCAACCGAGAGATAGAAAACGCGATTGCCTCGCGTCCCCCTTATCTCATCCAATTCGGCTAAGAAGGCTTTGAGTTTTTCGTAACTTTCCGGCTGATCCATATTGCCGGAACAGTAGTACAGACCTTTGGCAAAGTCATTCCAAAATTCTTCACTCCCCAAACCGCCGCCAAATTCTTCGATACCTTGGCGCATTTGTTCCCGGAAGTAATCGTGACTCCAATCTCGACGGGCAACCCCTACAACGGTGATTTCGGGTGGAAGTCTGCGTTCTTGTTTGAGTTGGTAGATGGCGGGAACGAGTTTGCGTTGGGTCAGATCGCCAGATGCACCGAAGATGGTAATAATGAGAGGCTCGGGGGTGCGTTCTTGTTGCAGGCCAATGCGTAGGGGATTTTCGAGTAATGTAACCATATTTCAGTTATCAGTTATCAGTTATCAGTTATCAAATCCCCCCGTCCTCCGGACACCCCCCTTAGATCCCCTTCTTATCTCCCTTACAAAGGGGGAAAATAGAGGATGCTTCGCTTTTTAACGATGGGGGGCAGGGGGGATCGCGATTTACACTGCCGCCAGTTGCTTGACTTTGGTTTCGAGGGAAGCCATTAAGGAATCGAAGGGCTTGATAAATTTATCGATCCCTTCTTCGAGTAATTCGGCCATGACTGCATCAAGGTCGATCGCCACGTCTGCATCGTTGAGGGTTTCGATGTATTTGTAGGCGGTTTCGAGGTCGGATTCGATGCGATCGGCGGGATCGCAATGATCGGCGCAGGCTTCGATGGTGTTGGGGGGTAGGGTGTTGACGGTGTTATCGCCGATGAGTTCGTCAACGTACATGACATCGCTGTACTCGGGGTTTTTTGTGCCGGTGCTAGCCCAGAGGAGGCGTTGGATATTTGCACCTTTTTCGGTCAAGGCTTGCCAGCGATCGCTACCATAAATTTCCTTATATTTTTGGTAGGCTACTTTAGCGTTGGCAATGGCGATCTTTCCTTTCAGGGCGATGAGTTTGGTCGCCGTTTCTTCGCTAACTCCTTCTTTGATTTTAACATCGAGGGTTTTATCAATATTCACGTCGATGCGGCTGAGGAAGAAGCTGGCAACCGAAGCAATGTTGCTAATATCTTTGCCTTCAGAAACTCGTTTTTCTAAGCCCCGAATATAAGCCCAAGCTGTATCGATATAGCTTTGGACGGAGAACAATAATGTCACGTTGACGTTGATGCCTTCAGCGATAACGGCTTCTACGGCGGGCAATCCTTCCGGCGTACCGGGGATTTTAATCATGACATTTTCCCGACCGATCGCGTTGTAATAGCGAATGGCTTCTTTGATGGTACTGTCGGTATCGTTGGCGATGGTGGGGGGCACTTCGATGCTCACGTAACCATCAAGTCCCTTGCTTTCGTCGTAGACGGGTTTAAAGATATCGCAAGCATTGCGAATGTCTTCAAAAACGAGGGATTCGTAAATTTCGAGGGTGGATTTTCCCGCTTTGATTCCTGCGGCGATATCTGCGTCGTAAATCTTGTTTCCCGCGATCGCTTTTTCAAAAATTGCCGGGTTGGAGGTAATACCAAAAATTCCGCGAGAGCCGATTGAGGCTTTCAGTTCTCCCGATTCAATTAAATCCCGACTCAAATTATCCATCCAAATACTTTGATGGAATTCTTTTTCAATTTGAAAAATAGGATTGGCAACGGTCATAAGAATTAAACTCCTTGGGTGTTGGGTAATGGGCAATCGGGACAAAATTGATCTTTTGTCCGCGATCTTTCAGCCTTTGTTTTTTATCCTTCATCACAAATCCTTCATCCTTGCAAAGCCAAACTTTTTAGGCCAAACTTTTTAGCCTACGGCGATCGCTTCGGTATCCTCCCGTCGGGCGCGATCGTCGATGAACGATTTTACCAACTCGACATCTTCCGTCGAACCGATAATTAACGGCGTGCGCTGATGTAACTTTTGGGGAATAAAATCTAAAATTTCTTCCCGTCCGGTACTGGCAAGGCCTCCCGCTTGTTCGATTAAAAATGCCAAAGGTGCGCTTTCATAGAGCAAGCGCAATTTTCCTTCATGGTTTTTCACCGTACCGGGATAGATAAAGACTCCGCCTTGCAAGAGAATGCGGTGGATATCTCCCACCAAAGCACCGCTATAGCGGGCGGTATAGCCTTCGTGACGATGAACGTAGCGAGTATAGTCGCGAATCGATTCTTCCCATTGCCAAAAGTTCCCTTCGTTGACGCTGTAAACGGGACCGTGCTGGGGGATTTTGATATTTTCTTCTGCTAAGATAAACTCTCCCAAACTGGGGTCGAGAATAAAAGAATGAACGCCATTTCCCACGGAATAAACCAGTACCGTTGAAGGTCCGTAAAGAATATAGCCAGCTGCGAGTTGCTTGCGTCCGTTTTGCAGTAAATCTTGCGCTTCTCCGTCGAGATCCTCACCTTCTTGCTGGCGAATGGAAAATATCGATCCGACATTCAAATTGATATCGACATTCGAGGAACCGTCAATAGGGTCATAAAGTAAGGTGTAGCGGCCGATGGGACAATTTTCGGGAATATAATAGGGCTTTTCCATTTCTTCCGAAGCCAAGCGACAGACCAGCCCGCTTTGCTTGAAGACCGAGATAAATACCTCGTTAGCATACAAGTCCATACGTTTGACGGATTCCCCTTGAACGTTGGTTTCGCCGGTAAATCCGAGGGCATTATCCATCAATCCCGCCCGACTCAAGCGCCTGGCGATGAGCTTCGCTGCCAACGCAATGCGGTTCATAATCGCGCTGATATCTTGGGCTGCGGGAGAAAGCAGAGAAGAAGCGTGTGGCGTGTTAACGGTTTGTTGAAGGACGTGGTGAGAGAGGGTGGTGCAATCTCGGTCTAATGTTTGTTCGTGAGCCAAGGTTTGCTCTAGATTTCCCATAATTTTCCCCTTGAATTTCCCCCTTTCTCGGGGAGTTAAACTTGCGGATTACATGGGGAGAGCCGCCTCGATTCAAACCATCGAGCCAAACCATAAGCTCTCCCTCTTACTATGATCGGGAGGCTTTTTACGAGTTGGGAGGAACTTTACACTCTTTCAAGATTGGCGATCGCCAAGGACAATCGCCGTTCTTCAATGGCGATCGGCTGGCTCATTCGATATCAATGCTTTGGGGTTTGTTTTGGTCTCCCTCATCCTCTCGCTTACTCCCCGGAATACCGCTTTGCTCGTCCAGCCAGCTTTTGAGGGGATCTTCATTGAGATTGAGACGCAATGCCCCCGCCAAGAATCCTCCGGCAAAGGCAATGGGACTTTGTAGGAATTCTTTGCCGATGGGTAGGAGTTCTTCAAAAAACATAGGAAATCTCCACAAAAATTCATATTTTGTCATTATCCTAACTTGACTCGATGCGTTTCGGGCCTCAAAGAAGAGAAAAATCCGGTCAAAGCAGCAAACTGCAAGATCGGGACGCTCCTATGCAACAATAAAAAAGGCGATCGACGGATGGCAACAAGTCTCGGTCAACCCGGGGGCGGCAACCATCCGCAACGCGATCGCGTTTGTTTCTGGTATCGCAAAACACCCAAAAGAGGAGAGCAGCAAGTTTTATGAAAGTTGGCGATCGCGTTCGAGTTACAGAATCCGTTACGGTTTTCCATTATCCCCAAAGTAAAAAAGCACCTTTCGATCTCAAAGGTATGGAAGGAGAAGTTATCGCAATTGTTAAAGAATGGAAAGGCAGACCCGTTAGCGCAAATTTACCCATTCAAGTCCAGTTTGAAAAAAAATTCCGCTCTCATTTCCGCGAGAACGAATTAGAAGTTATTTAATGAGGGGGATATTTGGAGGCACAATCATTATCCTCCCCCCCCTTTTTTGAATTATCAATAGACTTTTTTTTTTATTCTTAATTTTGTCTTAAATTAATCTTAAACC
>JBCCVR010000194.1:0-13417 GCA_039194995.1 Cyanobacteria bacterium P01_E01_bin.42
AGACGAGAAATCGTTTTAGACGAAATCCACCTACTATTGCTGAATGGGAATTGCGAGTTGGTGAATTTCGAGTATTTTATAATATTGAGGAATCTATACAGATTGTTAGCATTGAGAGAATTGGACAAAAACCTAATAACACAGTATTTTTTCGCGGTCAAGGAGAATAACAAGTCATGCTTTGGACATATCGCGTATTTTGTGACAACCAAGGACGCTACTCAATTCGAGAAGTTTTTTACGAGCAAGACGGTCAAATTATAGACTGTGGTAAAATTCCCGTGGCTGTTGTTGAGAGTAGTCTCGAAGAATTAATACAACTGATTCAATGGTTTAAAGATGCCTTTGAATTGCCTGTTTTATCCCTCGAAGAAACAGAAGCAAAAATCGCAGCTTTAAGCGATCGCAACCCATCCCCGGAAAGAATTCCTTTAGCTCGAGCGATCGCAGAATTAGGACTCAAACAAGATTGAGAAAACAACAAATCTAACGTGCAGAAGCAACAAAGTAACTCACGATCGCATCGGTCAGTCCTTCTAAAGTGTACTCTTTAGCCTCTACATCAACGCGACCAAACAATTCTCGACAAGTTTTCGAGGTTTGGGGACCAATGGAGGCAATACAACAGGAAGCAAGGGTTTCTTCTAATTCTTGGGGGGTTAATGCGTCTTTGAAGAGGCGATCGCAGTTTTTAACGGTCTTGGAACTGGCGAAGGTTATAATCTGTATGGAACGCTCTTTTAAGGCTTTGAGAACGTAGGGATCGATGCGATCGGGACACTTTGATTGATACGCAGAAACTTCGATAATATTTGCACCTTTGGCGGTCAATTCTTTCACTAAAACTTGTCGTCCTCCCGTTTCCACCCTTGGGAAAAGAATCTTTAAGCCTGCGAGATTCTCTGGAAAATGTTCCGCGAGAGAATCGGCTACGAAATTAGGGGGAATAAAATCTGGATTCAAATGATACTCTTTCAGGACTTTGGCCGTTTTTTTACCGACAACTGCAATTTTAAGATTGCCCAAACTTCGCAGATCGCGACCCAATGTTGCTAAGCGCTTGCAGAAATATTGCACCGCATTACTGGAGGTTAAAATCAGCCAATGAAACGTATCGAGAGATGCGATCGCATCATCCAATGCCTGCCAGCTTGAAGGAGGTGTAATTTCCAAAGCAGGCATCTCTAAAACCATTGCCCCATAATCTAATAATAATCCGGTAAATTGGCTCGATTGTTCTGCCGCACGAGTTACTAAAACGGTCTTTTTGTCAAGAGGTAAAGGATTAAGAGATTGAAACATTGCTTGCAAGCTGACGACAGCACCAATAACAATAATACAGGGAGAAAGGGATATTCCCCGAGTTTGTTCTTGGATATTTCCTAAAGTGCCACGCCAAACCTGTTGATCGAGGCTTCCCGCGTTGCGAATAATGGCGATAGGATGGGATGGCGATCGCCCGTTTTTTTCTAAATATTCGACAATTCTTCCTAAATTTCTTCCTCCCATTAAAATAACCAACGTATCAATTTTTGCCAACGCTTCCCAATCGAAAATTTCCGGTTGATGTGCGGTGAGGATGGTAAAACAACAGCTTAAATCTTTATCCGTGAGGGGAATTCCTGCCAGTAAAGGAGCCATCAAAGCCGAAGAAATTCCCGCCACAATCTCAAAGTCACAGCCTGCATTCTGTAAGCCTTCAACCTCTTCTCTTGCTCTGCCAAAAATCAAAGGATCGCCACTTTTTAAGCGAACAACCCGTTTTCCCTGACTACAATAAGCAATCAGCAAGCGATTGATTTCTGCTTGAGAGGTACTGGGTTTTCCACCGCGTTTGCCAACCTCTAATTTTAAACAATCAGGAGAAACTCGCAGTAATAGGCGATCGTCGATTAACGCATCATAAATGAGCACTTCTGCCGATCGCAGTAAGCGATCGCCTTTTAAAGTCAAAGAATCTAAATTCCCAACTCCCGCTCCCAATAAATAGACTTTACCTCGAGAATCTTTTTCCATCTTTTATCCCGATCGCTCGGACAAGAGATTGTAATTATGCATTAATTTATCCTTGTCCGAGATAATCTTCTAAGTTCTGTGTTCGTTTCTCAGTTAAATCGACCACGCACAGGGCATAAATCATCGGCATAATACTACCGCCATCATAGCGACGCTTGGAGTATTCGCAATCTGCATCTCGGAAAGCCAGCCATGCGTTTTGTGCTTCAACTAAACGAGTCTCTTGAGGTGTTCCTTTTACTTTCTCTTGGAGTTTTTGATAAGCTGCGTTTAATTTTTCATTCGCTTCATTCGCTTCTTTTGCACTACACAGATTCATTTCTAATTGTGTAATGGGTGTATTGCAATTGAGATTGTCATTATTTTCGATGGAACTTTGAGCAATTTGAGGTGCATTTGCATCGATCGCGCGACTTTGTCCCGGAGTTGAGCAACCCGAAAAAACGACGAGAATTAAAGTAGCGGTAAAAATAAAAGCGTGTTTGGTTATCTTCATTTTTGAATCTAGGATTTGATGAGAGACTAAGTTTAACACGGATTTTTCGTAAATAATCGATTTTTTAGGTCTATCCCAACCAGCAGGCAATAGGAAATAAGAAGTATTCGAAGAAAAAAAGTTTCCAGATAAACTGGTAAAAACTCGCGATCGCGCTTTTCTCCTCTAGATTCACTTGTTGACTTCGCCACCAAAGCAATCCTAACAGGAGACAATGCCCTAAACCCAATAGCCAATGATTTACCCCGGCTAATCCTGCGATCGCCGCCCCTATCATACCCAAATAGCAACAAGAAACGATCGCGCGAGAAATTTGAAAAATGGCGGTTTTCCCAACCATAAGGGTAAAGGTTACAATTTCATACTCTCGATCGCCTTCCATGTCGGGAACGTCTTTAAAAATGGCGATCGCAATGGTAAAAACCAGAACAAAAAGCGTCAGAACCCAGATAGAAGCCGGGATAGCTTCTGCACTTCCCAAGGTCTCGTTAAAGTGTAGAAATAAACCCAAATTAACAATAATTCCGCGAACGGTAAAGATACAAAGTGCGGCTAAAAGAGGAAAGCGTTTTAAGCGAATGGGAGGGAAAGAGTACGCCGTGCCGATCGCCAAGCTAATTCCGATAGTAGCCAGTAACCAATCTCCTCCGAAAAGGGCTAAGATCAAAGCTAGGATTCCTGTAATGCTGACGATCCATTGACCTTGAGTTAGAGAAAATTCCCCCGAAGCGAGGGGTAAATGAGGTTTATTGATACGATCGATCGCAATATCTTCAAGTTGATTTAAACCAACAATATAAACATTCCCACACAAACAAGCCAACCAGGCGATCGCTAAATCCAATAAACTCGTTAAGCTCCACGCATCTTTAGCGATCGCGATGGCAATAAAATAGAGTGCTAATACACTCAAACTCGTTCCAATAATGGTATGAGGGCGCGAAAATTTCCAAAGATTGGTTATGAGTTGTTGGTTACTCCTCTCTCGATCTCCCTCTCTTGGGAGGGGGTTGGGGGGTGGGTTATTTTTGGTTATAAGTTGTTGGTTCATTGATAATTTTTATCGGCTCTTTGACGATTAATAATTAATTCGGCGATGTAGGCGATCGCTCCCGAAAATAGGATTAAAAGTACGCCTAACGCATTGACATCGGGCTTGACTCCAGTGCGAATGCGACTGAAAATTTCAAGGGGTAACGTTGTCGATCGCGCACCCGCCGTAAAACTAGAAATGAGAAAGTCATCAAAACTTAACACAAAAGCCAGCAAGCATCCGGCAACAATTGCCGGTCTTAATTCTGGCAGGAGAACTTTTAAAAAGGCTTGTAAAGGTGTTGCACCTAAGTCTAACGCAGCTTCTTCAAGATGGCGATCGAGATGACTAAATCGAGAGGAAACTACGATCGCAATATAAGCCAAACAGAAAACAACATGAGAAGCCACAATCGTCCAAAAACTCAATTGGATACTAAAAACGGCAAGGAAAATCAACGTTGAAATGGCGATCGCAATATCGGGAATAATTAAGGGCAAATAGGAAACGCCGCGATATAAAGTCTTTCCGGGAAAGCGATATTTTGTCAAACCCACTGCCATCATCGTCCCGATAACTGCGGCAATGGCAACAGCGATCGCGCCAACTGCCAAACTGTTTGCTAATGCTTGTAAAATTCGTCGATCTGACAGCAAGCGGGCGTACCATTCCAGCGAAAATCCCGTCCACGACCCACTATAAGCCGATTGATTGAAACTATAAAACCCTAAAACAAAAATCGGCAAATACATGAATAGAAACATTGCCGAACAATAAATGATAGATAAGGAATTGTTAACAGTTCGCTTTTGCGCCATCCACTTTGCCAGAACCGCGAGAATTTCATCAAGTCTATTAACCCCACACTATACCAACTCCCTCGCGCCGCGACTACAAATCGCAAGATTCAAACCCAAACCCAGCCGGACTCAATCTAATTGCAAATTGTCCTAATTCCCTCGCCAGTCGTACAACCCACAACCAATAACCAATAACCAATAACCAATAACCAAATCATTATGTACGGAAAACCCGACTTACGGAAACATGGCGATCGCCGTAAGTATAGAGAGGGATTACACCCCGCGATCGAATAAAGAAGTTTAAAAAATGCGGGAACTCGCCTCGGTTTGGTTTCTCCCCGAAGAGTTCTGTAATTATTGTCAACTTGGAGCAAAAAGAAGAAATGCCAAAAGTAGTTGGAATCGACTTGGGAACGACAAACTCTTGCGTTGCGGTAATGGAAGGGGGGAAACCCACCGTAATCGCCAATGCTGAAGGATTTAGAACTACGCCTTCCGTCGTTGCTTATGCCAAGAATGGCGATCGCCTCGTCGGTCAAATCGCCAAACGTCAGGCGGTGATGAACACCAACAATACATTTTATTCGGTCAAGCGTTTCATCGGACGCAAATTCGATGAAGTTACCACCGAAACCACCGAAGTGGCTTACAAAGTCCTGCGGGATGGCAACGCGAACGTGAAGCTGGAATGTCCCGCCCTCAGCAAGCAGTTTGCCCCCGAGGAAATTTCGGCTCAAGTCCTGCGCAAGTTGATTGAAGATGCAAGCAAGTATCTCGGCGAAACCGTTACGCAAGCCGTAATTACCGTACCGGCGTACTTCAATGACTCCCAACGCCAAGCCACCAAAGATGCGGGTAAAATTGCGGGCGTAGAAGTTTTGCGGATTATCAACGAACCCACCGCCGCCGCCCTCGCTTACGGTTTGGATAAGAAGAGCAACGAAACCATTCTCGTATTTGACTTGGGAGGGGGAACGTTTGACGTATCCATCCTCGAAGTTGGAGACGGGGTTTTTGAGGTTCTCGCTACATCTGGAGATACCCACCTCGGGGGCGATGATTTCGATAAGAAAATCGTAGATTACCTTGCCGAAGAATTTAAAAAAGTTGAAGGGATCGACCTCCGCAAAGACAATCAAGCCCTACAACGTCTCACGGAAGCCGCAGAAAAAGCGAAAATCGAACTGTCTAGCGTCAGTCAAGCAGAAATTAACCTTCCCTTCATTACCGCCACCCAAGACGGACCCAAGCACCTCGATACTACCCTCACTCGCGGCAAATTTGAGGATCTCTGTTCCGACTTGATCGATCGCTGTCGCATTCCCGTAGAAAATGCCATCCGCGATGCCAAGTTGGATAAAAGTGCCATCAACGAAATCGTCTTGGTGGGCGGATCGACCCGCATTCCTGCGATCGCGGAACTGGTTAAAAAAGTACTCGGGAAAGACCCCAACCAAAGCGTTAACCCCGATGAAGTCGTCGCCGTCGGTGCGGCAATTCAAGGTGGGGTTCTCGCAGGAGAAGTCAAAGATATTCTCTTATTGGACGTGACTCCCCTCTCCTTGGGCGTAGAAACCTTGGGCGGTGTCATGACCAAAATCATCCCTCGCAATACCACCATCCCCACGAAAAAATCGGAAGTCTTCTCCACTGCCGTTGACGGTCAGACTAACGTGGAAATTCACGTCCTGCAAGGGGAACGGGAAATGTCCAAAGATAACAAGAGTTTGGGAACTTTCCGACTCGATGGCATTCCCCCCGCCGCCCGAGGCGTGCCGCAAATTGAAGTAACCTTCGACATCGATGCCAATGGTATTCTCAATGTCACGGCGAAGGATAAAGGCACGGGTAAAGAACAATCGATCAGCATTACCGGAGCCTCCACACTCCCCAGCGATGAAGTCGATCGCATGGTTCAAGAAGCAGAAGCCAACGCTGAAGCCGACCAAGAACGCCGGGAAAAAATTGATCGCAAGAACCAAGCAGATTCTCTCACCTATCAAGCCGAGAAACAGTTGAGCGAATTGGGCGATAAAGTTCCCGCTGAAGAAAAAGCCAAAGCTGAAGGTTTGATTAAAGACCTCAAAGAAGCAGTACAAAAAGAAGACGACGAGACCATTAAAACTGCCATGCCCGAACTGCAACAGATTCTCTATGCGATCGGCAGCAGCGTTTACCAAGATGCAGCGGGCGAAGCAGGGGCAGCCCCCGGCGGCGATCCCGGTGCGTCTGCGGGGGATTCTTCCTCCGGTGGCGGCGACGACGTAATCGATGCCGAATTCTCGGAAACCAAAGAGTAACGCTAACTCGCCAAGATTCTCATGGAGAAACTGCGAGAACGCACGGAGATAGTGAATTTGATTCGCCACCCCTAGACTTGAATTCGCAATGAAGTAATATTGTTGAGGCAATGGGTTTTTTTACCCATTGCCTCTTTCACCATTCAACGCTGAATGAATTCTAATCTCTCGTACAAGGAATTAATATTGAGATAATCAATGAGGATTTTAGTCTTAGCTTGGGAATTTCCCCCTCGTATTGTGGGCGGCATTGCCCGTCACGTTGCCGAACTGTATCCCGAATTAGTCGGGTTGGGTCACGAAATCCATCTGATTACAGTAGAGTTTGGCTCGACTCCCCACAATGAAATGGTGGAGGGGATCTTTCTCCATCGCGTCGCCGTCCCTCCCGGAAATGATTTTTTCCACTGGGTGGCTAATATGAATGAAAGTATGGGTATTTATGGCGGTCAACTCTTGCGCGATAAAGGGCCTTTTGACTTCATCCATGCCCACGACTGGTTGGTCGCCGATGCGGCGATCGCCCTCAAACACGCCTTCAAATCTCCCCTCATCGCCACCATTCACGCCACGGAATACGGTCGCTATAACGGTCTCTACAACGATACCCATCGCTACATTCACACCAAAGAATACAATCTCATTTACGAGGCATGGCGGGTCATCGTTTGCAGCGATTACATGAAAGTCGAACTCGGTCGCGCCTTCGGAACGCCCGCCGATAAAATCGATATTGTCTATAACGGCATTCGCCCCCAGAAGAAGCAGCCCGATGCCAATTTCGATCCCGTCCATTTTCGACGCGGTTTCGCGGAAGATCGGGAAAAAATCGTCTATTACTTGGGGCGCATGAGTTACGAAAAAGGCGTTTCCGTTTTCCTCGCCGCCGCCCCGAAAGTGCTTTGGGAAATGGGCGGTCATGTTAAATTTGTCGTTATCGGCGGTGGCAATACCGATCGCCTGAAAAAACAGGCTTGGGATACCGGAATTTGGGATAATTGCTACTTCACGGGTTTCATGTCCGATGCGGATCTCGATCGCTTTCAAACCATCGCTGATTGCGCCGTTTTTCCCAGCTTGTACGAGCCATTTGGTATTGTAGTCTTAGAGAGTTTTGCCGCCCGCGTTCCCGTGGTCGTCTCCGATACGGGGGGTTTGCCAGAAGTGGTGCGCCATACGAAAACTGGCATCGTCACCCAAACCAATAATCCCGACTCCCTCGCCTGGGGCATCCTCGAAGTCCTGAAAAATCCGGGATACGCTCAGTGGCTGATCGATAATGCCCATGAGGATTTACACAGCCGCTTTCATTGGGGAGATTTGGCCCGGCAAACTGAAAATACCTACCAGCGCGTTGTCAAAGAGCGATCGCAAATCTCTTGGTAATCGAACTCTTTAGTTTATGCACGAGTCTCGCCCCTTCCTGAAAACCAATGATGCCGTTCTCGGCGGACAGCCTGCCCACCCGCAAAGCAGTGCTGTTAGCAATGCGGTTTTGGGGGGAATGCAAGGGCTGAAAGTCCGTTTGGAGAGCGAAGATGAGGGCGTTCGCCTAACTGCCTTAAGCGATACTCTCCAATATGGGTCTGGCGGCATCGATCTGGCGATCGCGGCGTTAAACGACCCCTGCTCCCACGTTTGTTGGTCTGCCTATCGCTTATTGCGGCGCTATCTCGAAGAACAAAATCGCTCGGATTTAAAAGTTTTACTGGCATTGCGGTCTTACAATCCCTGGCAGCTTTTTACCAGCCTCGCAACCATTCAAGCTCACATTTCGGAAGTAAGCGCCCTTGATGTCAGTCCTGACGGAAAAACCTTAGTGAGTGGTAGTTGCGATAAAACCCTCGCAGTCTGGGATACAATTCGGGGCGAGCAACTCCATTCCCTCGTCTATCACTCTGATTGGGTTTCGGCCGTTGCTATTTTGGGAGATGGGAAAACGATCGCCAGTGGCAGTCGCGATCGCACAATTAATCTTTGGCACTTAAAAACCGGTCGCCTCTTGCGGACAATGATGGATCGCGCCCATTTTATTACTGCCCTTGCCCTCACCCCCGATGACAAAATCGTCATTAGCGGCGGCATCGATTGTACCCTACATCTTTGGGACGCGGCGACTGGGCAATTATTGCAAACCTTCCCCGGCACCGTCAACGCTATCGAGACCCTCGCGATCGATACTTCGGGCCGCTTTATTGCGAGCGGTCACGGTAATGGTGTAATTCAAATTTGGGATCTCGCAAGCGGCTCCTCCTGTCGGCATTTTCGCGCCCACGGCGATCGCATTAGCGGCTTATGTTGGAGTCGCGACGGTCGCACCCTCCTGAGTTGTAGCACCGATAAAACCCTTGGCGTTTGGGATCTGGCAACCGAGCAATTAAAGCACCGCTTTTTCGGCCATCTTGGAGAAGTCAATGCCTTCTGTTTGAGTCCGGACGAACAGACAATATTTAGCGGTGGCAGCGATAAAACCATTCGAATTTGGGATTTACGAACCAAACGCTTGCAATATGGTTTAACGGGTCACTTAGATTCCGTAATTTCCGTGGCGATCGCTCCCCAAGGGGACAAACTTTTCAGTGGAAGTCGGGATGGAACAATCAAAATCTGGGGCGTAAGATAATTTGTGACGGGAGAAAAAAGAAGATCGATCGAGATGATTTTTCCCGAAAGATTGAGGCTTGGCCTGCTGCGATCGATCGCCAATTATCTTATTCTGGGGTACTACTTGTGGTCAAAGTAAAAGTTTTCTGGGCGCTTTTAATTTGCGTGTCATTCCTCGGACAATTCAAGGGCGTTTGGTTTCAAGAGACTCTGGATTTTACAACTCGTTGCTGTCAGTGTTGCGATGCCAATGGCGAACATTGCAAATGCTGTTTGTGTAGTTGATATCGCCTCGTCAAATGCAAAGACCGCTTCCCGACTTTCCCTTCAATTTTCAATTTTCCTCTAGAAAAAGGGAATCCAAGATCGTAATTTAATGTTTGTTTATCCCAAATTTAAAGGTTTGCTTGACATTTGAGAAAGTTTTTTCTCGTCTACAAAGTCAGCAAGCGTGTCAGAATAGGAGAATCTTATGCCCTCGCGTTTAAGCTGGCTTTCTCTTTTCTCAAATGCAATCCCTTTATGAATTGGCAGGCATTTTTTAAGCAGTTCCGAAACAATTTTGGTCGCGGGAAAGGACTGAAATTCCCAATCTGGCAGCGTTTTTTGGGCGGAATTGCGGCGGTATCGCTCTTGGGTGGATTGCAGATAGGAGGCTTTCTCGCACCCTTGGAGGAGCAATCCCATACTTTACTGTTCCGCCTGCGCGGGTCGCGGACTTGGGACGATCGCATCGTTGTCATAGGGATTGATGAAAAAGCCATTGAGGAATTAGAAGCATTTTCTTGGTCGCGATCGCACTATGCCAAACTGTTGGAGATTTTGGGGCGATCGCAGCCGAAAGCCGTCATTTTTGACGTGCTCATGCCCGAGGTGACTCTAGATGACGGCCGCTTTGCCAAAGCCATGCAGCAAGGGATTCCCGTTATTTTGCCCGTGGCGTGGGATCGTAACGGTCGCTTGCTCCATGCCCCCGACCCATTGCGTCAAGCCGCCAGCGCACAGGGTCACATCGCTTCTCCTCGGACGAGTCAAGCCATTAAACCCCGAGTGCAAGGCTATCTCAGTCTGGGGCTGGCGATCGCCGAGATTGAATCCTTGGACGTAACCTTGCCCCAACTCAATCGCTCCCTCTGGATCGATTGGCCGGGGAGTATGAAAGAAGCCGCAGAATATTCCCTCGCCGATGCCCTGCAAGGAACGATCCCCCAAACGGCGTTTACCGATAAGATCGTCTTGGTGGGAGCCACTGCCTTGGGCTTCGATCCCCTGATAACCCCCTATGATGTCAATCCCCCTGCCAGTGGGGTGTACTTGCACGCAGCCACCATTGATAATCTCCTCAGACGCAGTTTTTTTCATTCCTTACAGCCCGGAAATTCCCTCGTGGCTTGGTTGCTTTACGGCTTGTCGGGTCTGGGTTGGAGCTTTTTTCTCGCGCCCCAGCCCATGCGCCGACAAATTGCCTCGGGAGGGACGGCGATCGCGACGTGGATTATCTTGTGCGGGATTGGGTTTTACAGTGGCTATCTTCTCCCCATTGTCTCCCCGATCGCCATCTTGGGAATTACCGTTCTGACGACGCTTTTCCAACGTCTGGTGCAAATTCGTGCCATTGTTTTGAGAGCGCTTCAATACGATGCACTGACGGGATTGCCGGAACGCGGTCAATTTTTGCAACAATTAAAGCAATATCGCGTCGCACAGAACGGCCGATACGCCCTCATGCTCCTCAATTTGGATCGTTTTGGGGATATGAATGCGAATCGGGGTCAGAATTCGAGCGATCGCCTATTGGTTGCTATCAGCGATCGCCTGCAAAATATTCTCCAAGGTTCCCTATTTGCCGACTGTTTGTTAGGGCGCGGGGGTCAAGATGAATTCCTCATTTTTTATCCCCAGCCCGATAGCAGTGCTACCGTGGTCTTTTTAGCCCGCACCATTGATGAATGCTTGCAAGGCACATTTACCTCGGAACGCCAGCAGGCATTTAGCCGGATCAGTTTAGGGATTGCCCTTTCGTGGGAATCGACGGACTCTCCAGAAGAATTATTAAGCCATGCCCGGGTTGCCATGTATCGGACAAAACTGCAAGAACGGCGACATTATACAATTTTTGACCCGCAACTCCATCAAGCCGCGATCGCCCTCTGGCAGCTCGAGAGCGATTTCCGCCAGGCCCTCGGTGGCCTTGAATCCCGCTTGGAGCAAGAATTTTGCATCCACTATCAACCCATCGTCCATCTCGATACGGGGCGCATTTTCGGATTTGAAGCTCTCGTACGCTGGCAGCATCCCCAACGGGGTTTAGTTGCTCCCCTCGATTTTATTCCCCTCGCCGAAGAAACGGGGTTAATCGATTTACTCGGCCGCTGGGTACTTTATAAAGCCTGCTATCAACTGCGAACTTGGCAAAGTCAGTTGAGGGAGTTTGGGGAATTAATGATTGCAGTCAATCTTTCCCCCAGCCAATTATGGCAACCGGATTTAGTCGCGCAGGTTCATTCCGTACTCGAGGCGACAGGACTCGACAGTCACTGTTTAAAATTAGAAATTACCGAAAGTAGTTTAACCTCCAATGAAGAAGATGCGATCGCAGTTCTGCATCAATTGCGAGCCTTGGGGGTCACACTAAGTTTAGATGATTTTGGCATCGGTCATTCTTCCTTGAATCGCTTGTATCGCTTTCCCTTGAATCTCTTAAAAATTGATAAGTCTTTCGTAAGAGGATTGGGGAGCGAATCGGAAAGTTTAACGATTGTCAGAACGATTGTGGAATTGGCACGAACCTTAGATATTAAAGTCGTTGCTGAAGGCATTGAAACCCAAGCGCAACTCCAGCAACTCCAGCATCTCCAGTGCAATTACGGACAGGGATACCTCTTTTCTAAACCCCTTGACGCGATCGCGGCGGAAACTTTTTTATTAGAAAATTCTGCGAACCGTTCGTAGGGACATTTTAGGAAACGTCCCTACAGAATTACGAATTACAAGGTATTATGCTCGCTTAAAATCTTTTCGACTCGGGCTTCATCAACGCGCGAGGTGAGTTTTTTTGCTTCGTGCAGATCTCGAGTGGTTTTGGCAACACTGAGGGTCGAACCGACAGTAAAAGTCAATCCCATACCCATAAATCCTTTCACCCAATTATCCACGGGAAGATTGAGAATTCCCAAGCTCATTCCTGAAATCGAAATGACAAAAGAAGCCCAAGTTTGAATGACCCATGCTGCACTATGATCCTGTCGAAAGAGGGGTTTTTCCATTACTTTCCAACTCCAATCGATCGTTTAAATCCTATACTTATAAGTTATGGGTACATGAAGTTCGCTTAAAAGACGATAGTGACAGTTTTTGGATTGGAAAGGGAACTTCTGAGGATGCATCTCAGTTTTGCAAAAAGGCGATCCCCCTCCCGTCCTCTTTAATAGAGGGAAGCCTAATTCTCCCCTTATTAAGAGGGGTTAGGGGGGATCGAAATCTACATCTGCAACTTTGAGATGCACCCACTTCTGAGCTAACAGTAGAGTTAGAGTCAAAAGTAAATTTATTGCTAACATGAGCCATAAATTGAGGAGAATACGATCGTGGAATTAATCAAAGCAATTCCCCTACAATACGCTCAATTGGCAGACCAATTAACAATTTGAGTCGATCTCTTTCAACTTGACAAAATCGCCGCATTCGTCGAAACTTTAATAGGGTCTGAATCACTCGTATGACTCTGATTGAAGATATAATGGAAAAAAAGACTCAGAGTAATATCCTAATTGTTGACGATCGCCTCTCCAATCTCAGGCTATTAGCCGATCTGCTCGAGGAGCAAGATTTTCAAGTGAGAAAAGCAACCTGCGGCAAAGTTGCGATTAAAGCAGCGCAAAAAGATCCGCCCGATCTAATTTTATTGGATATCCAGATGCCCGATCTAGATGGTTATGAAGTTTGTAAGCAGTTAAAATTAGATCCTAAAACTCGAGATATTCCCATTATATTCCTCAGTGCTTTAGATGCAGTTTTTGATAAAGTCAAGGCTTTTGAAGTGGGGGGGATAGACTATATTACGAAGCCTTTTCAATATGAAGAGATTTTGGCAAGAATCAACAACCAACTTACTATTCAAAAGCAAAAAAAACTATTACGAGACGAACAAAAAAAACTGAAAAAA
>JBCCVR010000195.1:0-13399 GCA_039194995.1 Cyanobacteria bacterium P01_E01_bin.42
AACCCACCCCCCAACCCCCGACCCACCCCCTAACCCCCTTCCAAGAGGGGGAAAGCAAGAGGGGGAGTAACTAATAATCAATAATCAATAACTAATAACCAATATGCACTACCTCAATCGTCCCGAATATATTTTACAACCTTGGCAAATTTATCGTCGCCTTCGCCGTCCTCCCAATCAACCGATTGATGAGTTTAGAAATATCGAGTTACCTTGGGGAAAGCCCTTTCGCATTCGTCCCAACCCCGATGATAAAGTTGAGTGGTCTTTGTGGATTATGGGGGTTTATGATTTGGCTTTAAGCGAATCGCTTTGGCGATTGACCGATCCCGGAGAAACTGCGATCGATATTGGTGCAAATATTGGTTATATGACGGGAATTATGGCAGAAAAAGTCGGGAAATCCGGTCGTGCGATCGCCTTTGAACCCTGTCCTGAAATTGCTGGCGAACTCGAATATAATATTGAAACATGGCGCGATTGTCAAGGTTGGAATTGTATTGAAGTAAAAAAAATAGCGCTGTCGAATCAAGTCGGGACGGGTTTCTTAAGATTGCCGACTTACAATCGCGGGGAAGCTGCAATTGTTGAAAATAAAGAATCTATCAACGAAGAAGAAACTTTAAATATTTACGAAGTGGAATTAGCACAATTGGATAATATTCTTGAAAATAAGACAAAGATCGGTGTTGTCAAAATTGATATTGAAGGACATGAATTTGCAGCCTTTCAAGGTGCGGAAAAATCTCTCAGATCCGGACAAATACGCGATATTTTCTTTGAATCCCATCAAGGTTATCCCACACCCGCATCAGAATTTTTAGAATCCTGCGGCTATGAAATTTTTCGGTTGTGGAAGGGTTTTTGGAAACCGTTGCTCTATCCCGCAAATTATCCCGTGATTCATCCCTGGGAACCGCCGAACTATTTAGCTACTTTGAACGGCGATCGCGCCCGAAAACGCCTCAAACCACGCGGTTGGTCGGTTCTCAAAGGCAAAACCCATCGATTTGCATAGAGATGCAGCAATCGCAGTTAGGGGAGATCGCATTTTTTGCGAGCAAAACCTATTAAAGAATATGCCCCAACTTTCTCAGACGAACGATTGCTGAAGATAATTTAAGATACGAACGAGGCAACTTTACCTTAACAAAATTGAACTCCTCCCCACCCAAAAACAGGCGAAGAGGAGATATAAAGAAATAATGATAACAAAAATCAAGCTGAGCAAAGTGAATTAAAATGGCAAATTAAAGAATCCCCAAGAAGTTCCTTGGAAACTATAAATTAATGCCAAGAAAGCAACCACATTCAGGCTGGCAAGCACGAAAATGGTTAAGAATTGCTCCGGTTTGACTAGGTTGGATCTCATCTGAGCCTCCTATGAAAAAGTGATGGATTTAACAGAGCAACACTACATATTGCTTTTTTTCATTCTAATTTTATGATTCAAACACTCGTTCTCTCATTAATTGTTAGATTTTTTTAAGGTCTTAAGTAACATTATTGTTGTTTTTGTCGAAGCAGAAAATAGGTTAAAGGATGTCACAATTTATACTAAGCAATCAAGCGAATAAACTTCTTTTTCCCCACTTGTAAAACTTTCCCATCGAGATCCCCAGGGGAGGCAAATTCGAGATTGACATCGGTAATGCGATCGCCATCCAAACGCACCGCACCGCCTTGAATTTGGCGGCGACCTTCCCCACTACTCTTACACAACCCTGAAGCACCGAGGATGTAGTAAATTTTGGCAGGAAATTGTACGTCGGCTAACGAATATTCCGCCACGGCTTCCGTCGCAATTTGCGTGCCTTTACTCAAAGATTCGGCGGCTTTCTTGGCTTCTTTCGCCGCATCCTCACCATAGTATTGCCCAACCACATCCAACGCTAATAATTTTTGGCATTCCCTCGGATTTTCCGGCAAACTCTCCAACGGTAACTTCGTCAGTAACTCGAAATATTCGTCGAGCAGTTTATCGGGAGTTCCCTCCAGTTTGGAATACATCGATAGGGCATCTTCAGTCAAACCCACGTAGTTATTGAGGGATTTGGACATCTTGTTGACCCCATCAAATCCCAACAGTAACGGCAATAACAGCCCAAACTGGGGTTTTTGACCGAAATGGCGCTGTAAATCCCGTCCCACGGCTAGATTAAACTTTTGATCCGTTCCTCCCAACTCCACATCTGCTTCCACTGCGACGGAATCGTAACCCTGCATTAAAGGATAGAGAAACTCGTGTAAGTAAATGGGATTTTCCTTCTCGTAGCGCTTGGAAAACCCTTCCTTCGCCAGCATTTGCCCCACCGTCATCGTTCCCAACAATCCCAGAATTTTCTTTAAATCTAACTTGCTCAACCATTCCGAGTTGTAGCGAATTTCCAAGCGATCCGGAGTCCCAAAATCCAAGACCGGACGCAATTGGTCGAGATAGGTTTGGGCATTCTCCCGCACCTGTTGGGGAGTCAGTTGGCGGCGTACCTCCGATTTTCCCGTGGGATCGCCGATTTGGGCGGTAAAATCGCCAATAATCACCACGGCAATATGTCCCGCATCCTGAAATGCCCGCAACTTCCTGAAAGGAATACTATGACCGAGATGAAGCGCCGATCCTGTCGGATCGATGCCCAACTTCACCCGCAACGGGCGATCGCATCCCTCCAACAAGCGGACTAAATTTTCCGCCGGATCTTCAGACTCGGGGAGATCGGGAAAAATCTCGCTCGTGCCTCGGGCGAGCCAAGCTAAATCGGGATTGGAGTTGCGATCGGACATGGGATTCGACAAGTAGGGTCTTTAAGGTTAGGATACCAAGCGAGTATTCTAAGGCAACGCGCGTCTATTCCGCCAAAGGGGAGAAATCTTTCCGGATTCGGGAGAATCAATTAGAATACTCGAAGCGTTAAGCAATGTTAAAGTGTTCCCGAGGAGAATTCGCCAAGGCGTTTTTGGTCATTTCTTATACAATAGAGTATCCGTTCTTCCCTTTTTTAAAAAAACCGTTCTGACAAATCCTAGTGCATCGATTACTTTTAGCGTGAGGTAGTGGAATTATCGTGGCGACCAGCACCGTTCGACAAAAAAACACCAAAACAAGCGATCGCAAGCCCATCGTTCAATTTGCCCTCGGGACGACGAAAGCGGCTGGAGGGACGATTCTCGGAATCACCATGCTTGCCAGTTCGGTGGTCGCGGGAGGATTGGTCGGACTGGCGATTAGCTTTCGCAACCTCCCGGACGTTCGCGTTCTACGCAATTTCGTCCCGACAGAAACCAGCTACATTTACGATATCAAAGGCAAGCTCCTCGATAGCCTCCACGGCGAACACAATCGAGAAGTAATCAAACTTGACGAAATTGCCCCCGAACTCAAACGCGCGGTTCTTGCCATTGAAGACAGCCATTTTTACCTGCACGACGGCATCAATCCCAACAGTATCGGCCGTGCTTTACTGGTGAATTGGCGGCGAGGCGCGGTAGTGGAAGGGGGTTCGACCGTCACCATGCAGTTGGTCAAAAACTTATTTCTCTCCAGACAGCGCACCATCAGTCGCAAACTGGCTGAAGCCGTCCTCGCTATCCGCGTCGAACAGATTTTTACCAAAGACCAAGTTTTGGAAATGTACCTCAATAATATCTATTGGGGTCATAACAGTTACGGGGCGGAAACTGCCGCCCAAAGCTATTTCGGCAAGTCCGCTAAAGATTTGAACTTAGCCGAATCTGCCATGATGGCGGGTTTGATTCAAGCGCCGGAAGATTACAGTCCTTTTATCGATTATAAAGAAACCAAGCGGCGGCAATCCCTCGTGTTGCAACGGATGCAGACATTAGGATGGATTACGGCACAAGAAGCAGAAGATGCCAAGAAAGCCAAACTTTTAATCAATCAACCAACAGCTTGGAAAACCAGCGAACTTCCTTATATTACCGAAGCTGTCGTTGCTGAACTACAGCAGCGTTTTGGCGAAGATGCCCTCCTCAAAGGTGGAATGCGGGTACAAACGACGGTTGATTATAACTTCCAAAAAATGGCGGAAGAAAATGTCGCCAATGCTCACCGCAAGTTAATCAATCGGGGCTTGCGCGCGGATCAGGTGGCTTTAGTGGCAGTCGATCCCCGCACCCACTACGTGAAAGCAATGGTCGGGGGCGTAAACTACAAGCAGAGCCAGTTTAACCGTGCCATTCAATCCTTACGACAGCCGGGATCGGCATTTAAACCATTCGTTTACTACGCTGCCTTTGCTAGCGGTCGGTACACCCCCTATTCCACGATTGAGGATAAAAAAGTCAAGTATCGCGATGGTTCGATTTACTACGAACCGCAAAACTATGGCGGTAATTTTGCCGGGACGGTGAGCCTGCGGACGGCGATCGTTACGTCTCTGAACATTCCGGCGGTGAAAATCGGACAGGCGATCGGTATTGATAAGGTGATCGAACTCTGTCGCACCTTGGGCATTAGCAGCCCTCTCGATCCGGTGATTTCTTTGCCTTTGGGGTCGATCGGAATCACGCCCATGGAAATGGCGGGGGCTTATGCGACCTTTGCCAGCAATGGCTGGCATTCCAAACCGACGGTTATCGCGCGGGTGACGGATAGTAGCGGTAACGTCCTTTTGGATAATACGCCGAAACCCCGTTTGGTTCTCGATCCTTGGGCAACGGCTTCGTTAACCAGCACGTTGAAAGGCGTTTTGCAAGGCGGCGGAACGGCTCCGGCGGCGGCGATCGGTCGTCCGGCGGCGGGTAAGACGGGGACAACGACATCGGAACGGGATGTTTGGTTTGTGGGTTATGTGCCGCAACTCTCGGTTTCGGTTTGGATCGGGAATGATAATTATCGACCTCTAGGACGGGGGGTCACGGGGGGTGGCTATGCGGCTCCGATTTGGCGTGATTTTATGCGGGAGGCGCTGAGAAACGAACCTGTTAAGCAATTCCCTGCACCCTCTAATTTTCCTCGTCCGAAGGCATAAATCAGTTATTACTTCGACTTCGCTCAGTGCAAGCAGTTAACAGTTATCAGTTACCAGTTAATCCTCCTGATTTCTACCCTAATGCCCTTGAAGCCGTTGGCTAAATTCTTATATGACGAGAACTCGAGCATTGATACTTTTGGCGATCGGCTTAGGTGTTTTAGGTTGTACTTCTGGTTCGTCTGAGGTGGCTCAAAACTCTACGGGGGTCTCTTCTTCTGCTCCTGAAAGCATTGTCTCAAATCAAGTTGACTCCCCTAACCCTCGAGCGGTCGGCCCGGCAAGTATCCCCACCTTAAATCAGCAATGGGGAGCGCAAACGGGACTGCGTTATGCAGAAGTGCGGCGGCGATTGATAGCGGAGGGATGGATTCCTCACACTATAGAAACAACCGGCCCCGTGCAGATATACAATCCGATGGGGCTGTTAAAACAAATGTACGACTTAGGGTATAAAGAAGTCGTTGATTGTGCGAGTACGGGTTTAGCCCCCTGTCGGTTTGAGTTTGTCTATGAAGATCGGGCTTTAGAGAATGGCCCGGTGTTGGCTGTCATTGCGACAGTATCGAGCGATGCTAATCCCGATCCTTACTTCGCGAGTCTGAATCTAAAGACTGACAGCATTAATACAGACTATCAAGATCGCGCTTTGGATGCGGCTTTATTGACAGAAATGCAACAGGACGAAGATTTTTGTAACGCGATGGGGAGTTGCCCGGACTATTCATTGTTGCATCGAACTCAGTCGCAATACGCTTTTCAAGATGTGGTGATGCTGGCTCGCGCTTATGGGGAGGGGGGAAATCGAGCGGTTATTTTTCCTCGTCAACCCGTTTCCCGCGCGCAAGCTCTAGAGTATGGGAGGATGCTCGATCCTGAAAATACGGTGGATTTGAGCGATCGCAACCGAGAAAGTTACAACTATAGCCGACCCATTGAAAGCTATGCTGCTCCGGGAGAAGGCCCGCGTAATTTGATTCAACTCGTATTAACATCAGATGGAAAAGTGTCTGAAATTAGTTTTGTTCAACCCGGATCGCTTTAATCGGAGCAAGGCGCATTAGTGCAGGAATTGTGATGCAAAAAGTAGCTGTTTTTGGCAATACTGGGGGCGGGAAGTCAACATTAAGCAAGCGGTTGGCAGAGGCGATCGCACTCCCCCTACACGTTTTAGACAAAATTCAATATCAACCAGGGGGAATTCAAGTCACCGAGGAAGAGTTTAAACGCGCGCATGCCGAAATTGTGGCGAGCGATCGCTGGGTCATCGATGGCTTTGGCTCTCCCGATACCCTCTGGCCGAGGCTCGATGCGGCGGATACCCTAGTTTATCTCGATCTTCCCTTACCCATTCATTTTTGGTGGGTGACAAAGCGATTTTTAACGGGGTTTTTCGACCCTCCCGACGGCTGGCCCGATCGCGCTCCCATCTTAAAAAGTTCTCTTAATAGTTACCGCACTCTCTGGCTTTGTCATCGATATTTAACGCCCCGATATCGAAATTACGTCAAACAAGCCGCAACAAGCAAACGAGTCTATCACCTGCGATCGCCCCGAGAAATTGCCCAATTTTTCGCGTCCTTAAAAAAAATGCCGGAAAAATAGCCCCAACCCCTTAAAATCGAGAGATAGCCTCAAAACTAAGCGGGTCAATGATTGAAACCACGGGAACGGTAGATGCAAGCGGAAATTTAACGGCGCGGGTGGAGGGAGTTCCGCCGGGGGAATACGCGATCGCCCTCACGCCCCAAAAAACTCCCCAAAAAGCGGCTACTTTCAATGCGCCCCAATTTCCCGACATCCAAGGACATTGGGCGCAACCCTTCATTAGCGCCCTTGCCGGTGCGGGCATTATTCGCGGCTTTCCCGATGGCACGTTTCGCCCCGATCGCCCCGTGAGCCGCGCTCAATTTGCAGCTTTGGTGGCGGGGGCATTCGATCGCCCCAAAACCCGCAGTGCTATGAATTTTAGCGATTTATCCTTGGGGTTTTGGGCGCGGGAGGCGATCGCTAAAGCCTATCAAATGGGATTTTTAAGCGGCTATCCCAACAAAACTTTTCGCCCCCATATCGAAATTAGCAAGGCGCAAGTCTTTACGGCTTTAGTGAATGGCTTGCAAATCGATTCTGCCAAGTTTCCCGAGATTGACCTCGAAGATTACTACCAAGATAGCCAAGAGATCCCCAACTACGCGATCGCACCTGTAACCACGGCAACCCAAGCGGGAATCGTCGTTAATCATCCCGATCTCGATCGCCTGCAACCCAATAAAGCCGCCTCTCGTGCCGATGTTGCCGCCCTCTTGTATCAAGCGATCGCCTACACGGGAAAAATGCCCCGCATTGACTCAGATCGTGCGGTTGCTGCTCCCACAGCCCAAACGGAATTATTGAGTCACGAAAGAGAGTTTCGTGGTGCTTGGATTACCTCTGTGTGGAATGTGAATTTCCCTTCCGAGCAAGGACTACCTGCCGAAAAACAACAGCAGGAATTAAGAGCAATTTTAGATCGCCTGCAAAGTCTTCACTTTAATGCGGTAATTCTCCAAGTACGCCCCGAAGGTGATGCTCTCTACGCCTCGGCGCGAGAGCCTTGGAGCGTCTGGCTGACGGGAATTCAAGGCCGACCCCCGGAACCTTTTTACGATCCCCTCGAATTCCTTGTCAATGAGGGACACCAGCGCAATATCGAGGTACACGCTTGGTTTAATCCCTTTCGCGCCAAAACTTCCAAAACCGAACCCAATAAGCCCCCCCATTTTGATGCCCTCCATCCCGAAGCCGTTTACGATTACGGGAAAGAGCGATGGATGGATCCGGGTTTAAAAATCGCCCAAGATCAGGCCTATGAAGTGATTCTCGATGTCGTTCAACGCTACGATATCGATGGGGTGCACATTGACGATTACTTTTATCCCTATCCTGTTGCCGGAGAAGAATTCCCCGATCGCGTCACTTACGAAACCTATCAGCGCAACGGCGGCACTCTCGAACTGGCTGCATGGCGCAGGGATAATGTCAATCAAATCGTCAAGCGCTTATCGGAAGGCATTCGCGCCGCTAAACCCCGCCTGAAATTCGGCATTGCCCCGTTTGGCATCTATCAACCCGGCAAACCGGAAGGAATTGCGGGATTAGACCAATTTAACGCCCTCTACATGGATCCCCTCAAATGGATTTCGGAAGGGTGGGTGGATTATCTGTCGCCGCAACTGTACTGGAAAATCGAACAAACCCAACAGAGTTATCCGGTTTTATTGAAGTGGTGGACGGAAAACAATCCCCTCAATTTGCATATTTATATTGGCAATAATTTATCCCGCTTGCAAGGTTCGAGTTGGCCGGTGGAAGAGTTTGAAAATCAGGTCAAATTGACGCGGGATTTTCGGGAGGCCAATGCTTTGGGCAATATTTTCTACCACGTGAAACCCTTAATGGAAAACTTGCAAAATGTCAATGAAGTTTTTAAAAATAAAATTTACGCTCGCCCTGCCTTAGTGCCATCTCTACCACGATATCCCGCAGAAAAACCCACTCCTCCTACAGTAACCCTCAACGGCAGTACTTTATCGTGGCAGTCCCGAAGCGGTGAGGAAATTCGCGCTTGGACTTTATATCGCCTCAACGGGGAAACTTGGGAACTGGGGGCGATTTTTCCCCCTTCCATTCGCGCTACGGGTATTGCTCCCGGAATGTATGGACTGTGTGCGGTGAATGCGTCGGCGGTGGAGAGTGAAGGTGCGATCGTCGATTTAACTTAACGATTTACCCGAGCGATCGCACCTAGAATACCGATTCAGTAACATTTTTTTGAAAGTTAGTGCGTTTATAAAGTTTCTTCTCAAACCCGAAGTTTATGGGGGGGCGGTCTCCCCCCCAGCCCCCCCCCATTGTGGGCGCAGCACCGCCCCCAAACCCCCCGTGCAACATCTAGGTTTAGAAAGGGTTTATGAGTATCAAAAGTGTAATTTGACAATCGCGATCGCGTTTTAAGTTGGCACCAATGCGCAAGCGTCACCCCCAGATCTTCCGCGCAATATTGCAGTTGAAAATTGGTTTATGAGTATCGCAGTTTAGGTTGACGATTACGGTCTCATCTTAACTTGACGCTGGTGGCGATCGCCGATCTGACGCAAAAACTTCTGAGAAACGTTAACATTAGTTAATATAGTGAAATGACAAGCGCAAAATAATAAATCTGCTGGGGATCGTCTTAGAGCGCTTCCAGCGAATTTACAGAAGCAAGCCATCCATATATCCACTAATTACATCGTTAAGATAGGAGTTCTACCGCGTGAGCAACAACAAAAATAAAAAATGGCGCAATGCGGGACTGTACGTTCTCTTAGTGATCGTCGTCCTTGCCTTGGGCTCCGCCTTCTTAGACAGTCCGGGGGAAAGTCGCAAAACTTGGAAATACAGCCAACTGATTCAAGCCGTCCAAGGCGATCGCATCGACCGCATCAAACTTAGCGCCGATCGCACCCAAGCAATTGTGACAGATCCCAATGATGCCAATGGCGCTCAGGCGATCGTCAATCTACCTAACGATCCCCAACTGATTCAGATTTTAACGGAACACAATGTCGATATTGCCGTTCAACCCCCCAAAGATGACGGCTTTTGGTTCCGCATTCTCAGCAGTCTTTTTGTCCCTGCACTCTTACTCATCGGTTTATTTTTCCTCTTGCGTCGTGCCTCTAGCGGTCCGGGTTCCCAAGCGATGAACTTCGGCAAATCTAAAGCGCGGGTGCAAATGGAACCCCAAACCCAAGTCACTTTCGGTGATGTTGCCGGGATCGAACAGGCAAAATTAGAATTGACCGAAGTAGTAGACTTCCTCAAAAATGCCGATCGCTTCACGGCAATTGGGGCAAAAATTCCCAAAGGGGTGCTTTTAGTAGGACCCCCCGGAACCGGTAAAACCCTCCTCGCCAAAGCCGTCGCCGGGGAAGCTGGCGTTCCTTTCTTCAGCATTTCCGGGTCTGAGTTCGTGGAAATGTTCGTTGGTGTTGGTGCCTCTCGGGTGCGCGACCTGTTCGAGCAAGCCAAAGCCAATGCACCCTGTATCGTCTTCATCGATGAAATTGATGCAGTCGGTCGCTCTCGTGGCGCGGGTTTGGGCGGCGGTAACGACGAACGGGAACAAACCTTGAACCAACTCCTCACGGAAATGGACGGGTTTGAAGGCAATACGGGGATTATCATTATTGCTGCCACCAACCGTCCGGATGTTCTCGATGCAGCTTTATTGCGTCCCGGTCGCTTCGATCGCCAAGTTGTGGTCGATCGCCCGGACTACGCGGGTCGCCGGGAAATCCTGCAAGTTCACGCTCGGGGCAAAACCCTCTCCAAAGATGTGGACTTGGAAAAAATCGCTCGTCGCACCCCTGGTTTTACGGGCGCGGATCTTTCCAACTTGTTGAACGAAGCCGCAATCTTAGCAGCACGACGCAACCTGACGGAAATCTCGATGGACGAAATCAACGATGCGATCGATCGCGTCTTGGCGGGTCCTGAGAAGAAAGACCGCGTGATGAGCGAAAAGCGCAAGCAACTTGTTGCCTATCACGAAGCAGGTCACGCTTTAGTGGGTGCGTTGATGCCGGACTACGATCCCGTACAGAAGATCAGCATCATTCCTCGGGGTCGTGCAGGGGGTTTAACTTGGTTCACCCCCAGTGAAGAGCGCATGGACTCCGGACTATATTCTCGTTCTTACCTGCAAAACCAAATGGCTGTCGCCCTCGGGGGTCGAATCGCCGAAGAAATCATCTTTGGAGAGGAAGAAGTCACCACAGGTGCTGCGAGTGACCTCCAGCAAGTTGCACGAGTTGCACGTCAGATGATCACTCGTTTTGGCATGAGCGATGTTCTCGGGCCGGTGGCTTTGGGTCGTCAAAACGGTAATGTTTTCCTCGGTCGGGAAATTGCAGCCGATCGCGACTTTTCCGACGAAACTGCCTCCCTGATTGATGAAGAGGTTCGCAAACTCGTCGATGTCGCTTATGCTCGGGCGAAGGAAGTTCTCACGGAGAATCGTCTCATCCTCGATCGCCTTGCTGAAATGTTGGTGGCAAAAGAAACCGTCGATGCGGAAGAATTGCAAGAGTTACTGAACGTGAATGACGTTAAAATGGCTGCTTTTGCCTAAAAAACGCCTTTTTCTCGAACGGTAAATGCCTCCCGATTCTTAGATTGGGGGGCATTTCTATCGGCGATCTTAAAAAAAGACAAGAATTTTTCTCGACTTAGAATATCGGCGATATGCTGAGAGTCCTATGAACAATAATACGGGCATTGGGAGCATTCAAACATGGCTAAAAAGAAGAAAAAATATGCTGCGGGTTCTCCCAAAAAAGGGTTTGGTCTCAATGTCCAAAATGTTAAAGCGGGGATTGAGAAGGCTCAAAAATTGCTGGCTGTCGGAGATGTTGATAATGCCCTCATTAAATTACAACAACTTGACAAGCTCTATCCCGATCGCCCGGAAGTGTTGAAATATTTAGCTTATACTTATAACAAACTTGGCTATGCCGCTTTATATCAATTAAACCTCGAAAAATGGGTTCAAGCCGAACCCGAGGAAAGCACGCCCCTCCTAGGACTCGCAGTCGCTTATTTGGAAAACGATCGCCCCTCCCTCGCCCTCGAAACTTTTACCCTCGCGCGAGATAAGTTTCCCAAACTCCAAGAAGATGAAGAACTCGGCAAAACGATTTCCGAACTCGAAGGGGCGATTTCTGAGATTAGCAAAGAACTGGGCATGGAAGCGGGCGAGCGTACCCAGAAGATCATGTTACTGCATGAAAAAGCAATGTCTGCTCTCGCAATTAATAATTTTGCCGAGACGCGACAGCACGCCGAACAATTATTAGAAATCGAGCCGAATTTTGCCGGAGCCTTAAATAATCTCAGTTTTGCCTATTGGTTCGACAATCAACCCGAAGAAGCAATCGCCATAACCGAGCGATGTTTGAGCGCCAATCCCCACAGTTACCATGCCCTTTCTAACTATATCGCCTATCAGACTTGGCAGGGTCATGGAGACGGCTTGGAAGAATATGCCGAGCGATTAAAAGAAAACCGCGAAACTTGGCACAAAGATCCCGATTATTGGACGAAAGCAGCTGAGGCTTTTTCTTGGTTAGAAGATGATGAAAGCCTGTTTGGATTGTACAAAGTTGCAGAAGAAAATAATAAGTTAGAGCGATTAATGGGGATATTTTATCATTATTTGGCTGCCGCTCATCTTCGACAGAAACACGACGGCGAAGCGCGATCGTTTTGGGAAAAAGCGCTAGAAAAATCTCCCGGTCTCGAACTCGCCCGAGAGAATTTAGAGGATTTGAAAGAACCCGCCGGACAGCATCATTCTCCTTGGTCTTTCTCTGGGGATCGCTGGTTATTCGGCACAATGAAAAAGGATGTTGTCAATGCGATCGCGGATACGGATGGAGACACAGATGAATTAGAAAAAATTGTCCCCTCCTATTTGGAAAAATATCCCAAACTCAATATTCTCATCCCGCAAATGATAAAACGCGGCGATCCGAGAAGCCGAGCGATCGCCCTGCTGCTGGCGAAATACGCCAAAACGCCGGAATTATTGACAGTTTTAAAAGAGTTTTCCCTCAGCGATATCGGCCCCGATGCCATGCGTCACGAAGCGGCTGCTTTAGTCTCCAATGAGGGTTTAATCCCTGCGGGAGAAACGAGAATGTGGATTCAAGGAAAATGGCAAGATATCTTCCTAATCGGCATTGAATTGCACAATGAAATGGTGGACGAACATACGCCAGAAACTTCAAAACTATTAAGTCAAGGCATCAAAGAATTAAAAGCCACTCATCATCAAAAAGCCGAAGAAATTTTCAAACAAGCCCTAGAACTCAATCCCGAAGCCCGAGATTTGAATTATAACTTAGCGATCGCCTATCAACTCCAAGATCGGGATAAAGAAGCCGAAGAAATTTGTCAACAACTCTACGATCGCGATCCCGATTATCCCTTTGCTCGGATTGCTTTAGCTAAATATCATCTCGATCGCAAGGAAATCGAGGATGCTGAAGCACTCGTCCAACCGATGATTCAATGGAAATCTATGAATTATTTAGCTTTTCATTTCTTGTGTCAGGTTAATATTGAGATTGGTTTGATGAAAAAAGAAATGGAAAAGGCGCGCTCTTGGTTGTCAATTTGGAAGCAAGTCAGTCCGGAGGATGCCAAGATTGAGTATTGGGAAGCTCGCATCGAACATCCGGGAGGAATCGTTGACGAGCTTTTAGAAGATGAGTTTTAAAGTATAATGGTGGGATTCGATCCCCCTAAATCCCCCTTAAAAAGGGGGACTTTTGAACCTCTCTTCTTAACAAATGGAAACGTGCGAGCTACAGTACAAAGCGAAATTC
>JBCCVR010000196.1:0-13345 GCA_039194995.1 Cyanobacteria bacterium P01_E01_bin.42
GCTCTATAGCGCCTTTCTAGTTCCTTTGTGCTTAGATGGGGATTCAGTTTGACTTGGCGTGGCATTGTCTTCTGTGCATTCCTTCCCCTTTATTCTACATCTTTTTACCGGATTTGATATAAGGAAAATTTTTACAGGAGTAACTCGCGATCGCTCGATTTTGGCCTATATTCCGCAGGTAGAAAAAGAAAACGATGATATTTTTGAAGAATGCAAACTGCGGAATGTGGGTCATAGAGGAACGCGGTTTGCAAGAAGCCTATCATATTGCAAAAACGATTTTGAATCGCCGCTTGCAGAAGCCATCGCCAGAGGTTCAAGAGTGTTTGTTGGATGCGGTGGAACGGGATATCGCAGCCAGAAAGCGCAGTAGCGATCCAACCCCGATCGCCGTAAAATTAGACGTTCGCCAAGTGGTTTTGGAGGTGTTGACTTCTGAAGATTGGCAGGAGATTGAAAGAAGCGCGATCGCCAGCAAATAACCCCGATTCTCGAGTAGAACCGGGGTGCGTTGCGCTAGGGGCGATCGCTTTGTTCGTTGATGGCTTCCACCACCAGCCAAGCGACGGCATTGAAGGTGGTAGTGAGGGCGGGGTTCGCGTTGAGTCCCGCGACGGTGCAGGTGGCGATCGCGACGGCTTTAATGCCGATACTGCGGGTGCAGTATTGTTCGGCGATGGTTTTGGCTCGGTTGATGGTGTTGCGGAGTCTCGGCATGGCAGCTTCCTCGGAATGCGTCCCAATAATCTGCATTGCCTTGGCTGCGTGATGCTTGCTTTGTAATTTTTATGATATCGCGGTTTTGGGGGAAGAGAGTTCGGGTTTTAATGAGTTCGTGCGATTGACCGGATTTTGCTATACGTTTCACTCGCTAAGGAGTGTTGAAAGCTGCAAATTTGAGGGGAAAGCGATCGCTCAAAATGTTTCCATACGTTTCACTCGCTAAGGAGTGTTGAAAGTCAACCAAACTCAGCGCAAAGATACCGCGATCGAATGTTTCCATACGTTTCACTCGCTAAGGAGTGTTGAAAGCACTTAAAATAGAATCCTTGCCCGGAAACACGATTTTTGAGTTTCCATACGTTTCACTCGCTAAGGAGTGCTGAAAGACTGCCCGCTACAACCAGCATTTGATAATGCTTTTGGAAGCAAATTTGGCGAACCTTCCATTATTGTCTCGAAATCGGCCTCATTTGGCAAGATCTTTTTTGGCTCGAATGGCTCAATCTCTTATTCTCCAATGCTTACAGCGTTTTGGCAGACCTCCCGGAAAAATCGACCCCGCTTCGACCCGCCAAAAATGACGAATTTTTCGGTTTCCAGACAACATCGCAAAATATCCAAACCCATTGTAAAACTCAAAGCGATCGCCCTCAGACAGGAAAGCGATCGCCAGATACCGCTACGGACAGCAGTATCGATCGCCCCTCTCATTGGTGCAGGTGTTGCAGCCGGGAAGGGTCGCGGCGCGGGCGTTGTCGGGAACGGAAACCGCACCGAGGAGCAGCAGGACGAGGGCAAGGCTTGCGATCGCTGAGCTTGGCCGAAGTGCGATCCGGGTCATGGCTGTTTCTCCTTTTGCGAACTCGCCAAATAGCACCGGAGTTCTGGAGATTTGCTGACTCGTTGGCGCGATCGCTGCGCCCGTCCTGCTTATTTCGTTGTGATGACCAATATAGCGAGAGTTTTCGCCAATATGGGAATTCTCGTGCGAACGACACTGAAAGGATTGAACGGTAAGATGTTAGGATTCATGGGCATCTATGGGTTAAATTAAGTATTTTGCTCGTATAACGATGCGATCGCCCTCCCCATCTCAATAATCTTTTGCCGCAACGACTCCGGGCGCATCACTTGAATATGCCCCCCAAACCCCAAAATCCAGCGTTGCAACTCAATATCATCAACGCACCAAATCGGTAAAGTGACCCGTAAGCGATGGGGAAATTGTCTATTTTTTGTCCCCTTCAAACAAAACAACTTTGCATCGAGAGTCGATAAAGGACGCTCGGGAGGCGGCGATAACTTCAACTTCTTGGGGTCAAAGCGTTGAGTTGCTTCAGCAATAAAGCGATACTTTTCCGATGTCACCCACAATTCTATCGCGATCGCCGCACAGTTCTCACCTTGCAAAAACTGTCGCTGTACTTGCGGATCGCTGCCCAAATACAGCCCCGCACTGGCATCGTAAAGGCGATGGAGTTTGGCAAGGGCGTGATATTGTTCCTCACGATCGCGATCGCGATGTTGCCATTGACCCAGAGCCAAACGATCCAACCGCTCAAAGCGCAATAAGCCTTTTTGTTCCCCTCCGGCAATTTCAAGACCTAAGTACCAAGCAATATTGTGAAAAACCAACTGTAAGGGATACGCCAGAAAATATTTTGCCGTATCCCCCGCAAATGCACCGCTTCCGGGCAAACGCAGCAACTCCAGCATTTCCCCTGCAAGGATGGCATTTTCCACGGTTTCCGGCTGTCGCGCGAGGGAAGAACCGGGCAGGCGATCGCGATCGATAATGGATTGATTGCCCAAAATCCGCAAGGGATATTCGGTTTCCCCTTGCAACAAGTCACTCGATCGCAGGCGATATTGGACGAGATCGAACAAGTCTGCGATTTCGGGATCGTCGGAATGAGGTGCGATGCTTTGCAGGGCGTTATAGATGCGATTGAGTTCGACCCGATTAAATACCCCCATCCCGACAAAATAACCGCGACGATAGGGCTTACCCTCCAGAATGCCGTAGGGTTTGAGAATCCGTTCGATATCTTTTTGCAGGGTTTCGAGGGCTTGGAATGCGGCTACTTTTTTCCGTTGCATGGCTGCGAGTAAGCCTTCTTGAATGCTTTTGCCCGCTTCCCGCTCAAATGGATGTCGGGCAATAAAGCGAATGGTCTCCATAACTCGCAAAAAAGTGTCGCGATCCGAGTAAGCATGAGCGATCGCATGGTTGCGTTCTCGGTCTTCCAAATCCCATTCTCGTCGATTTTCTTCTGCAAGGATGCCATTTCCTGCCAACCATTGCAAATCCCGGGCGATCGCTTCTTTCTCTCCGTACAGTTTGCCCCAGCGTTGAGTCATCGCCGTACAGAGTGCCTCGCAAGACCCCAACATTTCCTCATTGTCTCGAGCATTTTCGAGTAGCAAAGCGATTAAATGCAGCAGGCGATCGCAGTCCGGCAAATTAGAGTAAGCGTGCCATTGATAATTGCTCGTGCGGTGAAAGTGCTGCTGTTGGGACTTCGCAACCCCCGCCAATTTGGTCTTCAGCCAGCCTTCATCCGCATCCGGTTTGATTTTACTCACCATTGCGAACCCTTCGGCGACGATCGGCGGGAACTGCTTTAATGCCCCGGACATAGATTCGAGAACATGAACCGGAACTTTACGGCGGCGATCGCGATTGCGTTGCTTGCAGGTTTTTATCGGCGTATCCAGCCACCATGCCAACCAATCCAATTCTAAATCCGCCAAAGCGTGCAGCCAATTCAGGCGATAATGTCGTCGGCTATTGGTAGCATCGTAAATAATGGTTTTACCTGCTGAAACTGCCTCCCTAATCTCTCGAAAAGCCTCCGCTTCCACCTCGTGCCAGTTGCCTTGGATGCTTTCATCGCTGTAGAGTTTCTCGCGGATCCCATCTGTAGAGGCGATCGCGGCATTGGGAATCACTCGAGCGAGAAGTTGGGCAAAGGTGCTTTTGCCGCTTGCGGGGATACCGATGAGGAAATGGTGCATAGTGAGAGAGTGGAGAATCTTTGGTTTTCTAGGATACGCTGCGTCGCGGGAAATAGCGAAGATTTGCTGCGAATGACCGAGAAAATCCGAGCAGTCAGTTTCTCCGATTGACTGAAATATCGTTGCGAAAAAATTTGATTTGGCTGAAGTTTTAAGAATTGGGACGTTGAGGTGCGCCGCATTCTATACAATACGATAGCTTTTTGTAGGTCAAACTATGGCAACTGGGACATTCGGTATATTGATAGTAACCGCAATGGGGACAGTGGCTATCTCTGGGGTGTAATTTCTTCGCACATTTGATGCAGCGTGATTGTTGAACGCGGTTTGCAGCTTGAACTTTTGGATTAAAAACAATCTTTTGGAAAAATTTGATAATCCCAAAACCAAGGGCAGGAATGATAAAGATGTAAAGATAGTTAATGAGAAATAGCAATCCCCCCAAAAGCGTGCTGATGAACTCAACCAAAAATTGGAAAAGAACTCCAAATTGCAGGAATTGGAAGACTTTAATCAGTAAGGGAATAAAAAAGATAACCAGCAAATGCCAACCCATGAGCGCCATGAGTCCGTATCTTTTCTTCTCTGCAAAATTATGCAAGGAGAGGGCAATAATTATTAAAGGTAATAAAAAGAGAGCCTGAAAGGTCATCTGGATGCTGGGATACCAAAATAAAGCGCTCTCATAACCTTTCTCAACCGTTGTGAATTCCGCTTCTCCATCTAAGAAACGAATAAATGCAATACTTTCCGGTTGAGATAATAATTCATCTTTAAGCGTCGTAACTTCTTCTTTTAGCGATGCAATCGTGCGATCGTTGTTATCTAACTCTTGTTTGGCACGATCGGCATCAACATCATTAATCGAGCGATCGCGCGGTTGTCCAGCTATTTTTTCGAGTAATGTAGAATCGTATTGCTCGCGAATTTTACGATTGCTGGCTTCTAAATTCCCAATACTTGCTTGGGTTTGTCCGAGAGTTGTGGCAATTTCTCGATTTGCAGGATGATTAACCCCATCTTTTAAACCTCCGTAATCCAAACAAGTGGTAGAGACAGATCCCAAATGACCGATCGCAGCACGTTGATAGTTTTCTTGGTACTCGACATTCTCTTGTAAAGCGCTACCAATGATTTCTAAATCTTTCTCTGGGGTCTCGCGATTGCGGTACTCGCTCCACTCAAAATAACAAGGATGAGATGCAACAGGATTGAGATACCAATGGCTGATATCATCCAATCCTACAAAGACATTCATTAAAATGAAAAAATCGATGATGATAATAACAATTAGTGTTACCTTATTAATAGGTTCGTTTTTAATATTTCGCGATTTGTTGAAAAATCGACGGAACAAGCGGCGTATTTTAGAAAACATTCTATGACTCTCCTCCAGTTAGAGAGGTAGTGAAGCTATTTGCTATCACTCTACGCCAATTTTTTACAACTTTCTCTCCACTCAAACCAATTTCTCGTTTGTCACCCTGATAGCATAAAATAATCCCCCAAATTTGCTGTAGAAATTCGGGGGATCGATCGCGAGAGATTAATTTTTTTAACATCCTAGAGAGGCTTTCGTGGGAATTCCCGTGATAGAATTCACCCCTGACGCTCGCTCGCAAAGTTGCTTCTGTTGTAGGCGATCGAGTATGGCAAAACTAAAATCGGCACCCGTGATTTCGGCATCATTAAACAAAGAGCGTAATAACATTGCCTCGGTAAAAATTGCATCCGTTAAATCTGCATTTTTAAAATCGCTTAAATAAGCAATCCCGTTGCTAAAATCTGCCCCGTGAAGATTGGCTTCAATCAGAGAACAGCCATTAAAAACTGCCCCGCGCAGGTCTACACTACTAAAATTAGCAGAATCTAAATTAGTATTGGAAAATTCGGCTTCTTGGAGGACTTGCCCGGTAAAATCTTTACCCATGACTATTTCATCATCATAGGCGCGAATGAGGGAAGAACTTCCGGCGATCGCAGAAACGGGAAATAAAAACATGGCGATCGCAACGATACCCGCCCAGAAAGCAACTGCATATTTCATTACAATCGTCAACCCTAAAAAAGAAAACATCACTTTAAATTTTATGACGTTTTGGGTCGCTCTTCGAGAAAAATGCTAGCGCAATTCAAAAGAATTCAAAAAAGCCCGCCCGGTTTGAGAGAGTGCCGTTTCTCCGTCCAAACCAACACCGATAACATAAACGCGATCGCCCACCTGATAAAAGCGCACTATACTTGCCCGTTCCGCTTCAATCCAGACTAATTCTCGACCGGGAGAATCAGCCAGATCGATTTCAGTTTCGCGAGTTGGAGTCATCCCAAAGATTTCCACCAAGCGATCGCGGACTTCGCTTAAGAGTGCTTCCGGGGAAATATTAACAAGCGCGGGATGGGGTTGGGAAGAGGCGACCCGAAAAAAATAATCCGCACCCTCAATATCGGCTGTTGTTAACTTCAAGATACCGATTGAAGTAGGGATTTCCCAACTCCGGCTTTCAATCTCCTCTTCAGGCATCCAGATACTAAAATCTCCCTCTACCGAGACAAATTGCTGCCATTGCCAACCGCCAGAATTAATCGTCAGGAGGGAATTCGGGGAAGAAGACTCTCGTAGGGTTTCAATTTCCCGCTCTAACTGGCGATTGCCTTCATCGAAAAAAGTCGGATGTTCGGGGAAAAATTGCGCCTTGACAGGCAAGGGGAAGCCCCAGAAGAGAAAAAAGGCAGCGATCGCGATGAGGTTCGGTTGTTGCGCTGAATTCATCATCAAACCTCCAACCAAAGGACGGTTACAGAACTCTACATCCATTCTATAAGTTAAAATCAACAAATATATTAATTCGCAATTCACAACAGGTCGATTGGACTTCGCGAATTGCCGTGCGAGAACTCGCACCAAGAAACGATTCGCCGTCCTTCGACCCCCGTTCGCAATTGGGAAGACTTGCCAGATAGTTCGAGTAAAACGAAGATGAACCAACCGATCCGAGCAGTACAATCGCCTTATTATCGCGGGGGAGGAGGCGGATCCTATCGCACCCCTCCTCCAGATTTACCGTCTTTATTGTTGAAAGAACGGATCGTTTATTTGGGTTTGCCCCTCGTTTCTCCGGACGAATACAAACAGCAACTCGGGATCGATGTAACGGAACTGATTATCGCCCAACTCCTTTTCTTGCAATTTGACGATCCGGATAAGCCCATCTACATGTACATCAATTCTACCGGAACATCTTGGTATGGCGGGGATGCGATCGGGTTTGAAACGGAGGCGTTTGCCATCTGCGACACGATGAGTTATATCAAGCCTCCCGTTCATACTATCTGTATCGGTCAGGCAATGGGAACGGCGGCGATGATTCTCGCTTCAGGAACCGAAGGCTGTCGTGCCAGCTTACCCAATGCGACTATTATCTTGCATCAATCTCGCCAAGGCGCTCAAGGACAAGCCTCCGATATTCAGATTCGCGCCAAAGAAGTTCTGGAAAATAAAAGGGCAATGTTAGAAATCTTTGCCAAAAAGACGGGGCAAACCGTTGACAAACTGGAAAAAGATACCGATCGCATGCTGTATCTCGCGCCAGAACAGGCTAAGGAATACGGTCTGATCGATAAAGTGTTGGAAAGTCGCAAGGATCTTCCCCAACCCGTCCCCGCCATTTCTTAACAGTTATCAGTTATCGGTACTCGATAACTGATAACTGTTTTTCCATCGAATTCTCGTGAATTTTTGCTAACACTTTATTACTTGCACTTTTTACTATGCCCATTGGTGTCCCCAGAGTTCCCTATCAAATGCCCGGTCAGCCCTATGCTGATTGGATCAATATTTACGATCGCCTCTACCGCGAACGGATTATTTTCCTCGGTCGCGGTGTCAATGATAGCTTAGCGAATCAGATTATTGCGATTATGCTCTATCTCGATTCGGAAGATCAAAATAAGCCCATTTATTTGTATATCAATTCCCCCGGCGGTTCCGTCACCGCAGGCATGGCTATTTTCGATACCATGCAGCATATTAAGTCGGAAGTCGTCACTCTTTGCGTCGGTTTAGCGGCTTCGATGGGTGCCTTTTTGCTCACGGCTGGAACGAAAGGAAAGCGCTTGGCACTGCCCCATTCTCGGATTATGATTCACCAACCGTTAGGGGGAATCCAAGGCCGCCGACAAGCCACGGATATCGAAATCGAAGCACGAGAAATTCTGCGAATCAAGCGACAACTGAACGAAATTATGTCAGAACGCACGGGTCAGGCGATCGATAAGATCGAAAAAGATACCGATCGCGATTTCTTCATGTCTCCTTATGAAGCCTTAGAATACGGCTTAATTGATAAGGTAATTGAAGATCGAGATATGTAATTTCGTTTTAATTGAATTCCGAGAGGCACGCGGGTTGCGTGCCTTTTTTTAAGCGGGGGAATCGGGATCGATTCCTCTGGCAAGGAGGCGATCGCATAGCTCTTGTAATGCAGTTTGTGCTTGTTCTTTTTCTTGCCGTTCTCGTTCGGCGTAAGGCACTTGCAGAAATTGCTCGTAAACTTCCCATTTTGTCGGCGGTTCATCGGGATTTCTGAGGGTTTGTCCTAAATCTTCACTTCGACTGCGCTCAGTGCTGGCTCGTTGGGTACTTGAAGATAATAGCTCTACGACAATAAAGGGATTGACTTGTTCTTGCCAAATTACATAACTCATGCGTAAGTCTCGGTCTTCATACAACCAAGGAACTCCTGCAACTCCCAACCAATCGGGACGTTTATATCGTCGCGTGTTATTCTCGTCGTATCACCAAGGTTAAGGCGATCGCAGTTAGAAGTGTTTCTTTATTCATATTTGCCTCGTTTGCTTTTCAATCTTTCCCCAAAGAAGAGAACTAAAATGGTAGATATCCTTACATCTGTAGGACTACCCAGAAGGCTATCTGGCTCAACAGCATCGTAAAAATACAGAGGAATAATTGATAGAAGAGGAAAATTTTTTCTAGGGTTTATGGTTCTCTTGAGGGCATTGTTCCCATTTCCCATAATAAGTAGATGTTCGATAAAAACATTGCGAACGACTAGAAGCATTGCGAGTGCGTTGTTTCATCATTGCGAAGAAACAACGCGATATTAAAAATTAAAGTGCGATTTTTCATCTTACGATTAGTGGGAAGCACGATCGTATTTCCGTGTTTTCAGATCTTGACACATTCTTGCAGTCTGGTATGTTTGGGTGAGATGTTGTGCGTGCAGAAGTTTCATTGCTACAAGATGCCCTTCGCATGGGGTTGCGAAGGGTTTTCTTTGTCTTTTGCCTCTACATGAGTAGCCAAATTATCTGGCGATCGCCTAGCTGATGCCGCCTACTCTCAGGAAGTCGAACTAAACAATTGAGTGTTGATTGATGAGAAAATGCTTTCAAAAGTATAGTTGGTTGGGGAAAATCTCGAGAGATATGAAAAAGATATGAGATTTTTATTAGTTTTATGAGGCTGACACTGCCTTATTTTAGAAGTATTGTAGGGGGGAGTAATCTAAGAACGATGGAATTAATCTAAGGGGTAATTCAGAGACCGAAACATCGGCATTAAAATTCCTCGTTCTTCTGGAACTAACACGCAAATGGAAAAAGCGATCGCATTAACGCGATCGCTTTTTCCATACTTGTCAACCCAAACCTAAATTCGGTCTCAACGCTAGTTTTAAGCGGTTAGATCGCAGAATTCGCCCAATCTTTTGCCCACTTTAGCGTTTCCCGAACTTTAGCATCGTCTGCTGCTTCGCAATAAAGGCGCAGCACGGGTTCTGTGCCGCTAAATCGCACCAGCAACCAACGACCGTCTGCCAAGCGGAACTTATACCCATCAATCGTCAAACAATCCGTAACCGCCTGTCCTGCAACTTCTGTAGGGGCATTGGTTTTGAGGAGTTCTAGGAGTTTTCCGCGCTCTTCCATGCTGGCGAGGGGCAGATCGATGCGATCGTAGGTCGAGTTAAAATTCGCTCGTGCTTGTAAATCTGCGTACATCTGCCCGATATCCCGTCCGGATTCTACCACCGCTTCGAGGACGTAAAGGGCTGATAAGAGGGCATCTCGTTCGGGAATGTGCGTCCCGTAGCCAATTCCTCCCGATTCTTCTCCGCCGAGGAGGACTTCTGCGGACAGCATGCGATCGGCTATGTATTTGTAACCGATCGCCGTTTCATGCAGGGGAATATTATAAGATTCTGCCAAGCGAGGAATTAGATCCGAGCCGCTAATCGTTTTGACGATTTCTCCTTTAAAGCCCTTGCGTTGGGACAAATGCTCGATGAGAATGGGAATGAGAATTTGGGAACTGTGGAACTCTCCCGCCCCATCTACTGCCGCAATGCGATCGCTATCTCCGTCAAACACAAAACCCACGCGAATCTCATCCTTGCCTTCTCGTGCTGCCTCGCGGACGGCGCGGAAGAGTTTGGGGATATATTTGGGGAGGGGTTCCGGTGCGCCGCCTTCAAAGAGGGGATCGCGATCGCCGTTGATTTCTTCAATTTCTACCCCCAACAACCGTTTTAATCCCGTCGCCGCCGCACCGTGCATGACATCAGCAAAAACGCGAATTTTCCCGGCGGTAATGGCAGTGGCAATTTTAGAGATATCTACTTTAGAACGCAGTTCCTCGCAATAACTTTCCCAAGGATCGAAATGCTCCAATTTTCCCGGTGTTTTCTCCCCGACAAGACCTCGGGGAATTAAGGCTTCGATTTGTTGGGTGATCTCTTTGGTGACAGAGCCGCCGAACGCGCCTTTGACCTTCAAACCTAAATAACCCGCCGGATTGTGACTGGCTGTTAGCACTAAAGCACCCAACGCCCCTTTCTGTTTTGCCGCCCAAGAGAGAGCAGGGGTGGGGGTATACCCATCTGCGAGGAGAACGTCAAAACCTACCTCTTGCACGGATTTTGCCACGGCTTCCGCAAAAGATTCCGCCATGAAGCGGCGATCGTAGCCCACGGCAATTAAGTTACTGCCCGTGGTTTCGCCAAAGTTTTTCGCGAGCACTTCAGCCGCGAGAGCAGCCACTAAAGTGACGCGCTCGAATGTGAAATCGGCAGCAATTAAACCGCGCCAGCCGTCGGTGCCAAAGGTAATGGGTTTGGGGGTAAAAGGCATGGGAATTTTGCGATCGCAGCTATTATTTTCACTCCCGATTGTAACCCAATCAAAGGGTTAACTCGCCGCAAATTCTCTAGGCTGGCGCGGTTATTCTCCCAATGCCTTTCGACGCAGAGAACTGTAAGGCAGAACCCGCAATACCTCTTCAACCGTCGTCACGCCTAACGTCACTTTTTCAATGGCTGCAATGCGAAAAGAAGCAAACTTGATTTTCTTTAAATAGCGGTGGAGTTGAGTCATTGTCCCGTCGTAAATAATCTCGCGGACGGTATCGTCTACATCCAACAGTTCCACGATCGCTTCCCGTCCCAAATATCCCGACCCAAAACACATATTACAGCCTTTTCCCTTACGCCATCGAGACAGATCGATACGTTTGGGGTCTACATTTAACCGCTCGAAATCCGCTTCTGTGGGAGTATAAGGTTCGGCACAATGAGGACAAACCCGCCGCACTAAACGCTGTGCCACAATCCCCAATAAGGCATCGCTAATCAAACCCGGATCGGGCCCGATATCCTTAAGGCGAGGAATGGCACCGGGTGCGTCGTTCGTATGTAGGGTGGTCAGCACTAAATGCCCCGTTAAAGCCGCTCTCACGGCAGTTTCGGCGGTTTCTTCATCGCGGATCTCTCCCACCATGATGATATCCGGATCTTGGCGTAAAATCGCCCGCATTCCCGCCGCAAAGGTCATGCCCGCCGCTTCATTCACTTGGGTTTGGGTGATGCGGGGTAAAATATACTCGACGGGATTTTCTACCGTGACGACATTCACGTGTTCTGTGGCGATCGCTTGCAGACTGGTATACAGGGTGCTGGTTTTGCCCGAACCCGTGGGACCCGTAAAGACGATAATGCCTTGGGGTTGGGTCAGCCAAGTTTTATAGATGCCGAGGGTTTTTTGAGAGAATCCCAAATCGTTCAGGACTTTAAAAGGATTTTTGCGAGGGAGCAAGCGAATAACGGCTTTTTCTCCAAAAACGCAGGGGAGGGTACTCACCCGCATATCCATGCCCAATTCTACCTGTTCCCCCGAGGCATACTGTTCGCCGATACGTCCGTCTTGGGGTTTGCGACTTTCGGCGATGTCGATCTCGGACATCACTTTGAGAGCCACCACCACTCGCCGACTGATTTCCACGGGAAGGGTGGTAATATCCCGCAGCACCCCATCGATGCGATAGCGGACTCTTAACCCCTCCTGCATGGGTTCGAGGTGTATATCGCTGGCACGGTTGCGCAGGGCACCGGAAATGATGGTTTTGATGCGTTCGATTTGATCGACGGCTTTGGCGAGATACAGTTCGGTGGTTTCGCTAATATCTTCTTGTTCGATCTGTCCCGTGAGGGGATTAATCAGAGGATTCGCCGTAATATTCTTGGGATTGTAGTGATAGGCGTGATACCACTTGTTATAACTTTTATCGGTGACGGGAACGATTTCTATTTCTGCAAAGGTGCGATCGCGCATCATGCGCAAATCTGCGGCGGAAATCTGGACGGGACTGCCCAAATAATAACAGCTTTGCCAAAGGAGCAGAGGCACGACGGGAGGCAACAGTTTTTTATTGGGAAATTCGCGAAAAAAGCGATCGCTCACCTCGGCATCGAGTAAAGCTGGATCGATAAGGCCTTCTTCATCGACCAGCAGAGTTAAGGCGCGATCGCAAGTAATTTGACGATTTCTTAACTGTTGCCATGCCGTCGGGGTTTTCAGTGATTGAACCACGCTTTCGCTCCTGAGACTGTTCTTTCCTCGATTCTAACAAGGGAAATTCGTTCAATCGGGGCGAGATCGCTTTGCTAATCTTTTAATTGGGAACGGTCGCCAGCCAATTTACAGGTATCGTGTGGGTTTGTTGCAATTTTTCCGTTAGCATTTGATGCAATTGTTTTTGTTCTGTTTTCGCTTCGGAAGTCGCAATCCCGCCCACGGGAAGCAGATTCGTTAACTCATCGGGATCGTCTTGAAGGTTATAAAGTTCGTACTGCAAGTTAGGAGAAATAATCGTTTCACCAAGGGAATTTTCGGAGCCATAATAAACCGCATATTTCCATTCTGCCGTTCGCAGACAGCGAATGCTATTGATATTACCCAGTGGAGAGACCGATGTATCGTCAATTCCATTTCCATAGCTAAACAAAAGAGAATTTTGAATCGGAAATCAACATTATGGAAAAAATGCAAGGAGAAGAAAAGAAAATAAGGGAAAGTTTAGAGAAAAACTTTAAAAACTTAAAAGCACAAGGAGCAACTTTATATTGTTGGAGTTCTGGTGGTGCAGATTATGCCAAAGAAATAGCAGAGAAATTAGGAATTGTAGATATTTTTACGGCTTTTCTGCCAAAGCCGCATATGCTTTTAGACAATCGCAATATAAATAACTGGAATCAATCTCAAGGGGTGACAACCCAGTTAAAAGGTAGACTGTATAAGGGATAGAGCGGTGAGA
>JBCCVR010000197.1:0-13193 GCA_039194995.1 Cyanobacteria bacterium P01_E01_bin.42
CGTAAAGTTATCGTCACGTTACCCTTCATCCCAATCTTGTCAACCGCTTAATGATATCAAATCTCAATAAGCTAGGCGATCGCATCGAACATTCTGCAACGATCGAGATAGCGCTCGGGTCTCTTTTTATTTCGTGCCTCAAGCCCCGCGACCATTGGACAATTGATAGGCTTTGGGAGGCATACCAAATTTGCGTCGGAAGGCACCGCTAAATGCCGTTGGGCTATTGTAGCCGACTTTCGCGGCAGTGGCGGCGACAGACCATTGCTGCTGAAGCAACTGACAGGCGATCGCCATGCGTTGTTGAGTTAAGTAACCGAAGACGGTGGTATCGAATAGCTCGCGAAATCCTTGTTTGAGTTTGCGAGTGTTCATTCCGACTCGGCGAGCGAGTTCCGCGATCGACGGGGGTGCGTGTAAGTTTTGGCAAAGGATTTCTCTCGCTTGATGGATGCCGTCGAGATCGTCGGCTCGAAGGCGAGGTAATGATTCTAAGTTGTCCCGATAGCCTTGGATATAGAGGGCGATCAGTTCTAAAGATTTGGACTCCAAGTAGAGCGATCGCGTCAATCCTTGGTAGGGACACTGCATAATTTGCTGAAGCAAGTTTTGCATCGTTGCAGTAATCTTTAAGGGTTGGAGTGCGACGCGATCGCTCTCGCCCATCACCATGCAACGGACATCTGAGGGGAGATCGGGTTCATATTCTGCGACCATTGAGGCAAGAGCAGACTTATCGAGATGAACGTCTATAGCCCAAAGGGGTTCTCCGGCAAACTCGATGATACGACTGGCTGGCAAGGTTGAATTGACTAGAAATACCTGTTGCTCGACCGTATAAAGTTGTCCATCGATTTCGGCTTTAGCGTTCATAAAAAACGAAAATTCAAAGCATTTTCTTTGGAACTCGGGGGTAAGAGAAATAATATCTTCTTTAAGTTGATTGCGATGCAGTGTCAGAGACAATCCGCCTCGCAGACGAATATCTCGTACATAGCCCTCTCCCAGCCAATCCGGAAAAATTACCGTTCGATCGCGTTCGTTACTTAAAAGCTCCGGCTGAGTGTTGCGAGCGCAATCCGAAAGAATTTGCCTGAACTCGTCGTCTCGGAAAGTTATCGTCACAGTACCCTACATCCCAATCTTGTCAACCGCTTAATGATATCAAATCTCAATTAGCTAGGCGATCGCATCGAACATCTTGCAAGGGAAAGATAGCGATCGCATCTCTTTTTGTTGGGTGTTTCAAGCCCCGCGTCCATTTGACAGTTGATAGGCTTTGGGGGGGATGCCGAATTTGCGCCGGAAAGCACCGCTAAACGCCGTTGGGCTATTGTAACCGACTTTAGCAGCCGTTACGGCGACAGAACATTGCTGTTGGAGCAACTGACAGGCGATCGCCATGCGCTGTTGGGTCAAGTAACCGAAGACGGTAGTATCGAATAGCTCGCGAAAGCCCTGTTTGAGCTTGCGAGTATTAATTCCGACTTGACTCGCGAGTTCCGCGATCGACGGGGGGGCGTGTAAGTTTTGGCAGAGAATTTCCCGAGCCTGATGGATGCTATCGAGATCGTCGGATCGGAGACGAGGCAATGGTTCTAAGTTATCCCGATAGCCTTGGATATAGAGGGCGATCAGTTCTAAGGATTTGGCTTCTAGGTAGAGCGATCGCGTCAATCCTTGATAGGGACACTGCATGATTTGCTGGAGCAGAGTTTGCATGGCTGAGGTGATTTTCAAGGGTTGGAGTATGGGGCGATCGTCCTCTCCCATTATCATGCGACGCACATCTATGGAAAGATCGGGTTCGTATTCTAGAACCATTGAAGCAAGAGTTGATTTGTCGAGATGAATGTCAATTGCACAAAAGGGTTCTCCGGCAAACTCAACGGTGCGAGCAGCCTGCAGGGTTGAATTGACCAGGAACACCTCCTGCTCCGCTGCATAAAGCTGTCGATTGACCTCGCCTCTAGCTGTCATGAAAAATGAAAATTCAAAGAATGTTCTTTCTAGCCCAGAACTAAGAAAAATAATATCTTCTTTAAACTGATGGCGATGCAAGGTAACAAAAAGTCCACCTCGTAAAATAATAACTCTTTTATAACCCGTTCCCAGCCAGTCTGGGATAATTCCCGTTCGGTCTCGTTTGTCACTTAAAAGCTCTGGTTGCACTTTGTGAGTACACTCTTGCAGGAGTTGCGACCATTGGTTGCCTTGAAAAGTTAGCGTCATCGAATTCCTCATCCCGATCTAGTCAATCGCTTAATGATATCAAATCTCAATAAGACGAGGCTCTATATCTACGTCAATCTTCTGGTTGAAATTGACAGACATCTCCATCGGGTATCGGGCAAATGCGATCGTTCAGAGGATTATCGCTGAGATAGAGCTTTTCTAAATTAGTCAGATTAGCAAGGGGCACTATATCTTTGATTTGATTGCGACTGAGTCCGAGCAATTCCAAATCGGTCAAATTAGCGAGAGTCGTTATATTTTCGATTTGATTGTTACTGAGATTGAGCCTTTCTAAATTTGTTAGATTGGCAAGGGGCGTTATATCTTTAATTTGATTGCGACCGAGATTGAGATTGTCCAAATCGGTCAGCTTGGCAAGGGGTGTTATATCTTTAATTTGATTGCGACCGAGATTGAGAGTATCCAGATCGATCAGAGGGGCGAGGGGCGTTATATCTTCGATTTGATTGTCATTAAGGTAGAGTGTTTTTAAATCAGTCAGATTGGCGAGGGGCGTTATATTTTCGATTTTATTTTTAGTAAGGACAAAACTACTCAGATTCGTTAGATTGGCAAGGGGTGTTATATCTTCGATTTGATTGTCATAGAGGTAGAGTGAATGTAAATTAGTCAAATTGGCGAGAGATGTCATATTTTCAAATTGATTGCTATTGAGATCGAGAACAACCAAATTCGTTAGATTGGCGAGGGATGTTACATCGCTAATTTGATTATCAGCGAGTCCGAGAAACATCAAATTCGTCAGATTGGCGAGGGGCTTTACATCTTCAATTTGATTTTTGTCGAGGTAGAGCAATTCTAAATTGGTTAAATTGGCGAGGGGTGTGATATCTTCAATTTGATTGTTATTGAGGAAGAGATTCTGTAAATTTGTCAGGTTGGCGAGAGGTATTACCTCTCTAATTTGATTGTTATTGAGGTTGAGGTTATCCAAATCGGTCAGATTGGCAAGGGGTGTTATATCTTCGATTTGATTGTCATAGAGTCTGAGATCCCTCAAATTTGTCAGATTGGTAAGAGGCGTTATCTCTCGGATTTGATTTTCATCGATGTCGATATCTCTCAAATTCGTTAAATTAGCAAAGGGTGTTATATCTTGAATTTGATTGTTATGGAGGATGAGCCTTGTCAAATTAGTTAGATTGGCAAGGGGGGCTACATCTCGGATTTGGTTGTTACGGAGGACGAGATTCGTCAAATTCGTTAAATTGGCAAGGGGTACTATATCTCGGATTTGGTTACCATCGAGGTAGAGCGATGTCAAATTAGTTAGATTAGCCAGAGGCGTTACATCCACGATCTCGTGATTTTTGAGTCCAAAGTTATTGAGATTCGCCAATTTTTCTTCTGCTGTAGCACATTCCTCTCTCCGGATCTCTCTCAAAATGGCTTCAACGGTATGCTTTGCATCAGGAGTTAAACTCCCACGATTCTCGCACCAGTCGCGAAAGCTGGTGAAGTTAGATGGTGTCACCGCATGGCTGCTCAAAGTGGTGGTGAGAAGAAAAGATATCAAGATAAGGGCGATCGCGCGCATGATTGCTCGGGGTCAATAATAAGCTCTATTAGTATGATGTCGTTACTGCTGGCGGGTTGCAAATTCTGGCTCGATTTTGCGATCGCGCGCAAGCAACCCGCGATCGCGAGGCCGTGACGCAGATGAAAGAAGCGATCGCCCAATTCTACAGAAACCCAACAGATTTAAAACGCGACAGAAAAAGAAGCCCGCACCGTTAATGGCGTACCGGGATAAATGCCTCGAGCGCGACCGTTGCCGACTGCCTCGATATAATCAATATCAAAGAGATTGTTAGCATTCAAGCGAAACTGCCAGTTATCCCGACCGTAGAAAATAGCAGCATTGGTGAGAAAATAACCGTCCACTTGAAAAGTATTGCTATTTTCCCCCTGACGCTCCCCAACATAGGTAAATCCCAAACCAAAACCCAATCCCTCTAAATCGCCGGATTGAATTTCGTAGGTCGTCCATAAGCTGGCGCTATGTTCGGCTATCCCTGCAAGTCTGTTACCGACGGGAATGCTATTATCTTGGGTAATTTTGGCATCAATATAGGCATAGGAGGCGATGATATTCCATCCCGGTACGATTTCGCCGCTCAAATCGAAATCAAACCCCCGACTGCGTTGTTCTCCCGTGGCGATCGAGGCAAAGGGATTATCGGGATCGGTGGTGGCGACATTTTGTTTGGTAATGTCGAAATAAGCGAGAGTGGCAAACAAGCGATCTTCGAGCAGTTCGGCTTTAACGCCAAACTCAAACCCCTCCCCCGTTTCAGCTTCTAAAGGATTGCCGTTGGCATCGGTGGAGGAACTGGGGTTAAAGGATTGCGCGTAACTGGCATAGAGAGAGATTTCGTCGCTCGGCTGATAGACGAGGCCAACGCGAGGGGTAATCGCATCATCGTATTGTTCGGTCTCTGCTCCGGTCAAAGCGTTGGTTGTCTTTCGGTCTACGGTATCGTAGCGCGCCCCCGCCAGCAAAATGAGATTATCTAAGAGATCGATGCGATCTTGTAGGTAGATTCCGACTCGATTGGTAGTGATATTAGAACCGAACGCAATGGGAATATCGGATTCTGCGGGTTCTGCATCGGCGGTATAATCTGGATTGAAGATATCCAAGAAACTGAAAAAGTCAGCCTGTGGAGAAAATCGAGTCGCATTCTCGTTGTCCGAGCGGGATAGATCGACACCAAATAGCAAGTTATGTTTTACAGATCCCGTATTAAACTCGCCTTGGATATTGGTATACAAGGTGTTGATATCGACATCATTGAATTGAGCCGCAAATACGCGGGTTAAAATTCCAGTGTCTTCATCTAGGACAAAGGGTAGAGCCAGCACGCCGTAATCTTGGCGATCGCTGATATGGCGAAACTGATTTCTGAGTTTCCAATTATCGCTAAAACGATGCTCGAAAGAATATCCAACATTTAAGTATTCTTTATCGTTTGAATCTCCCGGATTAGTGGTTATTCGCTCTGGGGGGATATCGGCAATCCCCGTACCAAAGGCAAGGGTTCCGAAGTCGATTGGATCCTTATCAACGATGCGCTCTAAACTAAATGCGATCTCCGTGCGATCGTTGAGAAACCAAGTCAGGGTTGGGGCGATGGAGAAGCGATCGTAACTGTTATCGAGATCGCGAAAGCTGTCTTCGTGTCGATAGAGGACATTCAGACGATAGAGGACGCTACCGTCTTCGGTGAGGGGTCCGGACAAGTCCATACTGGGACGAAAAAATTCCCGCGTACCGCCTTGGAGTTGGAGATTGTAATAGGGTTCTGAGAGTGGTTGTTTGGAGACGATGTTAATCAATCCTCCCGGGTCTCCTTGACCGTAAAGTACCGATGCGGGTCCTTTTAAGATTTCGATTTGCTCGATGTTAGCAACTTCGGGTTCCACTGAGTCATTACCAAAGAGGCGGAAACCATCTCGTAAAATTGGAGAACCAAAGGTACCAAAACCCCGAATGGAAAAATTGAGACCGCGACCGTCATTATTACCCAAATAGGAGACCCCTCCGACGTTTTCGAGGGCTTCTTCGATGCCGACAACTTGCCGATCTTCGAGAATCCGTCGGGGAATCACTTGAACGGATTGGGGAATATCTCGCAATTCGGCATCGCTGCGAGTTCCCGTACTGGCTTCGGTAACGGCATAGTTTTCTTCTTGTCCCGTCACGCCAATGCGGAGAACGCCCGAATCGGCGGTTTCTGAAGCATCGGAGGATTGAGCGATCGCGGCGGCACTGGGAACTTCAATGATAAATTCTTCCCCAGTAACGGAAAGATTGGCTTCGGGCAGGGTTTCAATACCAACAATGGTAATGCGAACGCTCTCAGCATCCAAGGTTTCGACGATGAGAGATGATGCTTCCTCGATGGGATTTTCGACACTGTAGCGATCGCCCTCGGGCAGCGCAAGACGAGCATTCACGAGGTCGAGAATTAAGGTTTCCCCTTCGACGGTCGAGAAAGGTTGAATCATCTCGCCATTGGCTGTTTCGAGAATTAATTCTACGCCCGAGGAGATGGGTTGCAAGCGAACATGGGTAATCTCTGCAATGTCCGTCGCTACTGCGGGAGTCTCTACCGAATCCGTCAAGTCCGGCTCGCGGGCGATCGCAGAAACACCGGGAAGGCTAACGATGAACTCCTCTCCTGTCACCGAGAGGGCAATATCGGGCAGGGTTTCCACCCCAGCAATGGTAATGCGAATGCTTTGAGTATCTAGGGTTTCTACGATTAAAGAGGATACCTCCTCAGCCGGATTTTCGATGCTGTAGTCCTCTGCATTGGGAAGCGCGAGTTGGGCATTGACAAGATCGAGAATGAGGGTGTTTTCCTCTTCAGAAACGAAGGGCTGAATCATATCCCCATTGCTGGTTTCGAGGATTAAATCGAGTCCCGTATCGGCAGGTTGGAGCTGTATATTGATAATTTGGGCGGTTGCCTCTTGGGGGGCGGTCTCTTGCGCGATCGCGCTGGTATGGGGCGAAATCGAAGGGAGTCCCCCTCCATTCGATATGACGGCAGAGAGTAGCAAAATGGGGAGGGCTTGCTTGGGAGATAACATCGTTTTACACTTCCTCGCGCGATAAGATGCCAGCATTCCGCAAAGGTGCGCTCGAATGGAAATCCAACGCACTCTAATAGGAATCTTTTGCAAGACTGGATAAGGTTTATCGTAGTTGATAAAAATGTCAATTTTCTTTGTCAGAGGGATAATTTTTTCTTGGTCAAAAGGACTGAAAAAACCCAAGTTCAATAAAGTCCCTCGGAGTTGCTGACACTTCGCGCAAAAAAATCCATTTCGCACAGAAAAAACTCCGTTTAGCAAAGAATTTTTCTACCGAGCCGCATTACGATACTCGTGCTGAGATTTTGACCTTCCTCCGAGTTTGCTCTTCAATTCCTCTACTTTAGGAGAATGCGATCGTGTCTGAAAAAATAGGTAATCTAAGTCCCCATCTCTATAACTATTTGCTCTCCGTTTCTCTCCGCGAACCCGATAGCCTCACTCAATTGCGTCAGAAAACCGAACGATATCCCTTTGGCAATATGCAGATCGCCCCCGACCAAGGACAGTTTATGGCGCTGCTAGTGCGGCTCATGGGCGCTAAAAAAATTCTCGAAATCGGCACCCTGACCGGCTATAGCGCCCTGTGGATGGCCTTGGCTCTCCCCCCCGATGGCACTCTCATCACTTGTGATATCCAAGAAAAATGCCGAGAGTTTGCTCAACCCTACTGGCAAGGGGCTGGTGTGGCCGATAAAATTGACTTACATATCGCCCCAGCTTTAGAGACTTTAGAGAATCTGCTCGCAACCGAACAAGCTGAAACTTTTGATTTGGCTTTTATTGATGCCGATAAAACCAACTATCCCCACTACTACGAAAAATGCCTTGAATTGCTGCGACCCGGAGGACTCATCGCCATTGATAATGTACTTTGGGGTGGAGCCGTTGCCGATCCGGAGCAAACCGACCCCGATACAATGGCCATCAAGGAACTCAATCAGAGCCTTCACCAAGACGATCGCATTGAATTGAGCATGTTACCCATTGCCGACGGATTGACCTTGGCACTGAAGCGGTAGAATAAAGTTTCGGTTAATAATGACGATCCCGTTTATGGGACATCATTTTACCTGCCTATTTAGGCAAAAAGTTTGGTGGGTACAGATCTATGCCTCCTATTAATCAAAGCTGGTGGATTTTTGCGCTACTCTCGGCATTTTTTGCAGCACTGACGACTGTGTTTGCAAAGATTGGGGTAGAGGGGGTAAGTTCCAATTTGGCAACGGCGATTCGGACGGTGGTTATCTTGGCGATCGCCTGGGGAATTGTGTGGGTCAACGGGGAGTGGCAAGAATGGCCTAACCTCTCTCAAAAAACGCTACTGTTTTTGGTGCTATCTGGGTTGGCAACCGGGTTATCTTGGCTGTGTTACTTCCGAGCGTTACAGCTTGGCTCTGCGTCCCTAGTTGCGCCGATTGATAAGTCAGGATTGATTTTGATTCTTATTTTTTCAGTTGCGTTCTTGGGGGAACCATTGACCGCGAAGGTTATGTTAGGAACCGCGTTGATCTTAGCTGGGACGCTAGTTCTGTTGAGGTAATATCAAAAGTTCCTCTTGGAGTTCTTCTAAATACAGTTGAGTGCCGATCGCTCCCGGTAAGCCCCGACAGAGATAAAGCGGAATAAAATAGACTCGCCCGGTTTTACTGGCATCTAGGGATTGGGTAATTGGATTTTTGGCCCATTCCTGCTTTAGAGAGGAGAGTTGTTCGTCTTTAAACCCCATGCGATCGCGTTGCTTGACTCCATTGAAATTGAAACCCAGCACAACGATCGAATCAGCATCTTTCAATTGTGGCAGGACTTCGAGAGACATCGGGGCGGATGAGGCGGGAACGGTATCCGGCAAAGGCAAGCGCTGAAATCCCAATTCCTCGATCGCTAAACTACAAGGACTGTTGGGTCTTTCCCAGTACATTTTCTGCAATTGTGATGCAGCGAGCAGCACGATGTTAGGATGAGTCGCGACGAAGGGGGCAAAGGCTTCTCGCGCCTTTTCAATGTGTCTTGCTCTTTGAGCCAAGACCTGCTGGACTTGTTCGGTGCGATTGACGGCTTGGGCGATCGTTCTCAAGCTCTCTTCGGGTTCATCGTAATTCACTAAAAGCGTGGGCGCAATTTTGGAGAGGGTTTCATATAGGCTGGCATTTGAGAGATCGGTACCCAAGATCAAATCTGGCTCAATCTTGAGAAGTGCTTCGAGAGAAGGGGTAAAAGCCTGACCAATATTCGCTAAGGGCTGAGTAATGCGATCGCCCAAGTAGGGAATCTGTTGCTCGGGGTTCGTGTAATCTCCCTGATGGACTGGGAAATGATCGGCATAGGCGATCGGTTGAACGTTGAGGGCGAGTAGGGGTTCGAGAACATAAGGCCCTAAAACCGCAATTCTCTGGGGTTGACCGCAAATTTTGGTTTCTCCTGCACCGTGTTCAATCGTTTGACAGGTCACAATTTCAGACGACGAATCAGAGACAGATTGACTCATCGGATAGTCATCCCCTTGGCAGGAAATAATCAAAAAGGCGATGAGTAAGATGAGCGTGATGAGTTGAGAAAATTTGGAAAAAATCATTGCCTCTTAAGTATCCTGACTTTTTTCGACGGGGGGCGACAATCGAAAGTTTGTACAAAACGGGTAAATCTTATCGTAGGCGATCGCAATGTCAAATTTCTTTGTCTGAGGGAGAATTATTTCTGGGTTCGCAGGAGCAGGCGATCGCATCATTGGCGTTTGCTCAACGGATAGGCTTGTGGATCAATGGAAAGTTTTCTGCGAATTTTGGCATTTTAATTTCGGTTAGGACACAAAAAATTCCGTTTGGCAAAGAAATTTGCTTCCCAATCCGATTACGATACTCGTGCTGAAATTCAGATTGCCGTCTGAACTTGTTTTTCGATGCCTCTATTTCAGGAGGAGCATTTTATAAATCTATAATCATGCGTAAGTTTTTGATAATTTCCCTCGGTCAATTCCCTTCCTTAATCGGTTCTGCGATGACCAACTTTGCCATTACCATCTGGGCTTGGGAGGTGACGGGTCGGGCGACTCCTTTGGCGGCGATCGCGATCGCGGCTCAGATTCCCACCCTCCTGATTTCCCCCTTTGCCGGAATCTGGGTCGATCGCTTTAATCGCAAAACCCTGATGCTGTTAGGAGATACGGTCGCCGGGCTATCCACTCTCGTGCTTCTGACCCTCTTTCTAAACGATCGCTTGCAAATTTGGCATCTCTATGTATCTGGGGCAGTCAACGGTGTTTTTGGCTACATGCAGGGGTTAGCCTACTCCGCTTCGATATCTCTGATGGTTGCCGAGCGACATTATGCACGGGCTTCAGCGTTTGGATCCATGCAAGGCTCCGCGAGCTTTATTCTCGCCCCGGCTTTGGCTGGAGCGATCTATCCGATTGCGGGTCTGAGCGGTATTATGATGGTTGACCTCATCACCTTTGGAATCGCGATCGCCACCCTCAGCGCCATTGCAATTCCCCAACCCGCGATCGCCAAACCCCATACCGAGGCCGAACCCGTTTGGCAACAGATGACCTTTGGTTTTCGCTACCTCTGGTGTCGTCCGAGTCTGAGAGCGCTTTTGATTTTTTTCCTGATTAGCAACTTTATCAATAGTGCCAGTTTCAGCGTGCTTGCACCCATGCTCTTGGCTCGTTACGGGAATGATGCCGCAGTAATGGGAACAATGTATGCCTGCTTCGGTATGGGTGGACTCTTCGGAGGGTTGACCTTAAGCATCTGGGGAGGGCCAAAACGTCGCATTCATGGAGTATTGATTTTTAACGCCATTTGGAAGGTGGGTCTGATGATGCTGGCTCTGATTCGGAACTTCTCCGCTAGCGTCGTTTTTGCCTTTATGAGTGGGTTTTGTTCTCCTTTCCCCGGAAGTTGCAGCCAAGCGATTTGGCGGTCTCAGGTAGAACCCGAGGTGCAAGGGCGGGTGTTTGCCAGTCGGTTTCTCATCACACAGTTGGCCGCGCCTCTCGGGGCAGCGATCGCGGGTCTCTTAGCGGATTATGTTTTTGAACCCGCCATGCAGCCCGGAGGCGTTTTAGCAGGTCGGCTCGGGGGCATCTTTGGAGTGGGAAGCGGAGCGGGGATGTCCCTACAGGTCACTTTATTTGCGAGTGTTGGCTTGGGGATTGCTTTGGGGGCTTACCGAATCAAACAACTTAAATTTTAGGCTTTTTATCTTTCTTTTCATCCCTTCAGGCTTTTTCCCAACTGATAGGCTTTGGGACTGATGGCAAATTTTCTGCGAAAAGCCGTGCTGAAGGCTTCCGGATTGCGATAGCCTACCTTAGCCGCCACTCCGGCGATGGAGAGATTGGAGTCGAGGAGGAGTTGTTGTGCCTGCTGCATCCGATAGTCATACAAATAGCTAAAAACGCTGGTGCCGAAGAGTTGGCGAAATCCTCGTTTGAGTTTGTAGTCATTTAAGCCGACCTGCTTAGCAATATCCAGTAATGAGGGAGGGTGCAAGGCATTATCGAGGAGGATATCTCGGGCGCAATGCAGTCGCTCGATATCCTCCGGACGCAAATTAACGGCAGTTGCCGATCGCTGGCGACACTCGGCCCAGTGGGCAAATTGCAGTGCAAACAGTTCGATCGCTTTGCTTTCAAGGTAAAGTTGCTGCATTGCGCCTTGATAAGGACAGCACAATAATTGCTGCAATACTTGTCCCATCGCGGGCGCGATCTTGCCTAAGGGTTGATGGAAGCGTTGGCGGGTATCCCCCGCCAGCAATCCTTGCAAAGGTTGGGGAAAATTGCCTTCTTCAAAATTTAGGGTTTTAAAGTAGGCGGGCCCGGCAGAGATCGTGACAACCTGCAAGGATAGCTCTGCCGGCCATTCCTCGACTTCGGACAAATCGGGTAAGTGATAGAGATAATTGTAACCTTGCAGTTCTTCATAGTCGGGTTCGATCTCTCGAGCGTCAAGAGTTCGTACTCTGGAGCCACCCGATAGATAAAACTTGGCCGTTAGGGGAAAAGCAGATTCGTGTTGGCGATAGTGATGAATGGACTGTAACAGGATGCCATTGCGAATTTCAATGGTAATACCGTGGCGGAGGTCAAGGCGGTGAGTGGTGCCCGTTCCGAGACTACTGGCTAAATTGAAGCGATCGCCGAATGACGCGGGTTGCTCGATCGTTTCTCCTTGCTGTCGAGCTTGTTCGTGCAGTTCTATCAAAGTTGTATCGTTGAGTACAATCACGATCCTGCCTTGCTCAATTCTTGTAAATAAGAAAGATTCTCATTTATATCGATGAATTTGTCAAGGATGCCGATCGATTTGCAGAACCTCAAACTCGATCTCAGCTTGCGATCGCCGAGGAGATGGCAACAACCAACAAAAATAAGATAGCGACGTTGGTTTCTAAGATGGCGACATTTTGAATTTTCGTCCGTCGATACCAGTCTAAGCGGACAATAATAGCGCCAAACTCGAGGAGGCGAATGCCAAAAGCCAAAGCAATGGGGAGGGATATCCAACCGCAAAACCACAGGGCGATCGCTGCTAGAGTGGCGATCGCGTGGTAAATGCTTGCAGGCATTAAAGAAGCGGTTTTCGGTTTGCGTAACTTGACGGTGAAAATCGCACTGCAAAAAAAGAGGGCATCCAACAGCCACAATCCTAACACCGCAAGGGTAAAGGTCTGAGTGGTCGCCATATAAGCAAGAGGACAAGCCAAACAAACGGCGGTGAAAACGATCGCCTCATTCCAAATCGATCGCTGTTGGCGCAGGGAAATGGCGATCGCATCGGCAATGAATGCCGCCACGATTCCAGCATAGAGCCAAACCAAAATCGGCGCTTGCAAGTATAGGTAAAAAGCGATCGCCAGAGCAATGCTCCCATACAGGCCGCCCCAGAGTAATAATCGCAACTTTAAGGTTTTGCGCTGTATCACCTGTTGCGAGATCGGATATTCAGCCTGAAATCCCAAAAAGGCACAGATAAAGCCCAATCCCGTTGCGTCATTCCACGTCCCGGAGGCGATCGCGCCCGTTAAATATGCAACCGCGAGAATGACATAAACACCATGCTGGGGGGAAAATGTGGGGCGATACCACCTTTGCAAGTTTAAGCCGTCCCAGACACGACGAGGGGAGGATGTTTCTTGGGGTAATGTTGTCTCTTGTTTCATTTTTGAATCGGTGCTTAGGTATTATTACTCAAGGGGTGACAAGCAGGCTGAAAAGCGTGTGGAGAAAGGAACTTGGCAAACGTCCCCAAAAAGAATAGAGTTGTCTAGACCGACAACTCTATGAAAAAATGTTTCCCGAATTATACCAGAAAGTCTTCGACATTAAC
>JBCCVR010000198.1:0-13154 GCA_039194995.1 Cyanobacteria bacterium P01_E01_bin.42
ATTCAGTGGAACTGTATACGATGTGGGTCTCAAAAATAGTCATTTTGAGTATAAAACAACCCCTGACCAAATAGAAACCTTTCACCCTTTCTATGTTATGGTTTTAGGAAATTACGAAAATGTAGCAAATTACTTTGATCGACTCAAAGAAGTGAGCGAAGTAGAAGGCCTCAATTTTGGCAAGGATCAATTTGTAATCTTTTATAATCAGTTAGTTACGCAGCCTTCATTATTACAGGTTGAATCAGATACTTTAGACATAAACTTACAAGGTATTGAGCGACAGGTAACAATCAATGACGGGCAAGTAATGATCCAAGTAAAAAATGAACAAACTGTTGAACGCTTAGGAATTAGAGACTCGTCTCAAAAATGGCAAAAAATTCCATATAAAATTGCTTACAATCCTTTACCTTATGTTTTATCTCTCGCTTCCAATTTTAGGATTGAGTTAAGTGGTGAATTTAACAACAGTAGTTCTGATATGCAAGAAATAGAAGCAAGCAATATAGAAAATTTTCTAAAAATAGAAGACTGGAAGATTGAACAAGATATGATAGAGTTTTCCTTATCATTAAATTCTGATAATATGAAAAGAGGGATTTATGGAATTACTATTGACGTTTTACCAGCAGATATTGAAGGTCGGGATTGGTGGAAAGACTGGAATTTAGCAGAAACAAATGAATTTGATGGAGCGAAAACGTACAATCTTTTGCCATTTTTAGAGAATCTAAAAAAGAGTAATTTTAAGATAATGAGTCAATCACGAGAGGCAGCAATTGCTAGATTTTGCTATGTTTTTCACAAAAAATAGCAAACAAAGAAGAGCAAATAATAAAAATTCACTTTTTCTTTTATTGCCTTAACTAAAACGAGATCGCTCTCAAAATCCCATTCCCCAAACTTATCGATAGAATTGCAAATAGCGTATAATTCCCAGCGCGATCGCTTGTGCCATTTGACTGCGATAGGCGGGATTGGATAAATTGCGAGAGTCAACATTTCCCGTCACAAAACCCACTTCAACGAGAATGGAAGGCATGGATGTATTTCGTAACACGTAAAATCGCGCCTGTTTGACCCCGCGATTGCGATAAACGGGAACGGTTTCGAGAATGGTTTGGTGAACCACCTGCGCCAAACGGTAGCCTCGGGAAAAATAGAAGGTTTCCATGCCATTTACCTCCGGACGACGACCCCCGACGGCATTTGCGTGAATGCTGGCAAAAATGTCGGCGCGGGCGCGGTTGGCCATATAGGCGCGTCCTTGTAATGTGATAAAGCGATCGTCAGAACGAGTCATAATCACATTAATCCGACAACGGCGCAACCTTTCCGCAATTTCTAAGGAGATGGGCAAAACCACATCTTTTTCCCGCAAACCGCCAATGCCGATCGCCCCCGGATCTCTGCCCCCATGTCCGGGATCGATTACCACAACTGCACTGCGATCGGGACAGGGAACGTCGCTCCAGTCGGGTGCGGTGGGTTGCTGGGGTGGGGGAACGGGAATGATAATTTCTCTAGCATTGGAGACGCGATCGGGGGGCGGATCGTCCCGTAAAATTTGACTGCCTGCCTCGGGCACGATGGAAATTCCGCGTCTGCGATCGGAAACTTCCCAACGGGGACTATCGGGATCGAGGGAGAGGGTCAGGCGAGCATTATTTCCCAATTGAGTAAAGCGAACTTCCTCGACCCCGTAGCGATTTACCTCAAAGGTTTCCGAGGATCTTGCTCCTTGCACCCTTGCCCCTTCTAAAGTGATATCGATGGTGCGCCCGTCATTGCTGCGATCGATCTCAATATCATCCGGTCGATCGCGATCGCGCAGGCGGATAAAAAAGCCATTCCCAGTCACTTGAAACCATGCGGGAATATTGCTGCGGACAACGGGGCTAAAACTGGGTTGAGAACGTTGGGGTGGGGGGAGTTGGATCGTCCATTGGGAGGGAGTTCCTTCAATTTGCACCCTTTGGGGATCGAGGTAGTATCCCGGTGCGAGTTCTACTACGAGGCGCGAGGTTTGACCGTTGGGCTGTCCGATGCGCACGCTGGCGATCGCGCCGCCGACTCGTTGGGTTCTGCTGTAGCGACTTCCGGCAGGTATATCCACAACTAAGCGCGTGGGATTGGAGATTAATCGAACCGTGGGTTTTACTCCTACATCGGTCGTAAAATTGAGGTGATTGCGATTGCGATCGAAATCCCACAATAACAATCGCGCTGCTTCTGCGGGTAAGGCAAAGAAAACAGCAGCCAGTAAACTGAGGATATACCAACGAAATTTCAAGGGGAGCTACTCCAATCGCTTTTTCAACAATCGATCGTTAGTGACAGGCGATCGATGGGGATCTCAGAATTCTGATTATGCCAGAGAATGTGAAGAATAGGGAATGGGGGAGCGGGGGATTAGTTAAGAGTTGACAGTTGATAGTTGACAGTTGAGAGTGGGAAATATGAATAAATTGCCTTTATAGTGTCTCTTTCATTGATAATTGATAACTGATAACTGACAACTGATAACTGAACATGGCTCGGGTTGTTTTGGATAAGGTTTATAAGAGTTTTGCGGGCGATCGCGGTGGGAAGGGCGATCGCGAGACGAATGTGCTGCGGGCGATCGATTTGCAGGTGGAGGATGGGGAGTTTATGGTGTTGGTGGGTCCGTCGGGATGCGGCAAAAGTACCCTGTTGCGAACGATCGCGGGGTTGGAGGTGCTGACGGCGGGGAATATTTCCGTGGGCGATCGCCTCGTGAACGATTTGCCTCCCAAACAGCGCGATATTGCGATGGTATTTCAAAGTTACGCCCTCTATCCTCATTTGTCGGTTTATGACAATATTGCCTTTGGATTGCGGCGTATGGGGCGAGAGGAGAGGGGGCGAGGTTTGGGCGATCGCTTGGGGAAATGGGGGGCGAGTCTTTGGGGCGGAGTGACGCGATCGCTGCCTTCGAGATGGCGCTATCAATCCCAACAGGAAGCTGCGATCGCCAAGCGGGTGCGGGGGGTGGCGGAGTTATTGCAGATTGAAACGCTTTTAAATCGTTTACCGCGACAGCTTTCGGGGGGACAAAAACAGAGGGTGGCTTTAGGGAGGGCGATCGCGCGCAATCCCCAGGTATTTTTAATGGACGAACCCCTTTCGAATTTAGATGCGAAGTTGCGGGCGGAAACCCGCAGTCAAATCGTGCAGTTACAGCGAGAGTTAGACATTACGACGATTTACGTCACCCACGACCAAACCGAGGCGATGACGATGGGCGATCGCATTGCGGTGATGAATGGTGGGGAAATTCAACAAATTGCCCAACCTCTGGAATTGTATAATCATCCGGCGAATCGTTTTGTGGCGGAGTTTATCGGATCTCCTCCCATGAATTTTCTCACCGTTGTGGTAGATGAGGATTTAAGTTTGTATTGCGATGATTTTTGCGTGAGTTTGGGGGAAGAATGGCGCGATTGCCTTGGAGGTTATCGGGGGCAATCGCTGTGGTTGGGAATTCGCCCAGAACATTTTTGTCTCGCTGATTCGGGAAGCAATCGCTTGTCAGTTGGCGTAGATTTGGTGGAAGCATTGGGGAATGACACTTATTTATCGATTCATCTCATAAAAGACCCCCATTCTCAGTTACAAGTTCGCATTTCTCCCGATGAAAAGGTCAAGGAAGGCGATTCTCTTTGGTTATCTTGTCTCATCGATAAAGTTCATTTGTTCGATCCGGAAACTGAGAGGAATATTTTGGGATAGTGGAACGGTATCGGGCAAAAAAAAGACAGCGCGACAAACGCTGTCCGAACAACCAACTTTACATCTACCTTAACAGGATTCGATAGGAGGCGATCGCAAAATCGCGACCGGATCTGCCTCGGGGATGGGTGCGGGTTCTACCAAAGTCGGTACGAAGCCCCGTAAATATCCCGTTAACTGCGTCGTTGTCGCATCGTAAATTTGCGTGGCGACTTTGGGATACAAGCCGATGCCAATGATGGGCACCAACAAAGAGGCAATGATGAACACCTCCCGAGGTTCCGCGTCGATGAGCGCTTCGCGTTCCACCAATTCCTTATTTTCCTCGCCGTAGAAAATTTCCCGCAACATCGAGAGGAGATAGATGGGGGTAAGAATGACCCCAACCGCCGCCAGCAGCACCACAATGACCCGGAAAACCGGATTGTAAGCATCGCTCGTGGCAAAACCGACAAATACCATCAATTCCGCCACAAAACCGCTCATTCCGGGCAGAGCGAGGGAAGCGAGGGAACAAGTCGTCCACATGGCAAACACCTTCCGCATTTTCTGCCCTACGCCCCCCATTTCATCCAGCATGAGGGTATGGGTGCGATCGTAAGTACAGCCCACCATAAAGAAGAGGCTCGCCCCGATCAGCCCGTGGGAGATCATTTGCAAAACCGCCCCACTTAAACCCAAGGAGGTAAAAGAGGCCATCCCAATGAGGACAAAACCCATGTGAGAAATTGACGAATAAGCGATTTTCCGCTTCAGATTGCGCTGGGCAAAAGAAGTCAGCGCGGCATAAACGATATTCACCACCCCCAGAATCACGAGAATGGGGGCAAACTTGACGTGAGCTTCCGGTAACATTCCCACGTTCATGCGAATGAGAGCGTAACCCCCCATTTTTAACAAGATACCTGCCAGCAACATGTGTGCTGGAGCCGTGGCTTCCCCGTGAGCATCCGGCAGCCATGTATGCAATGGGAAAATCGGTAATTTGACCCCGTAGGCAATGAGGAAACCGCCATAGAGGAAGAGTTGCAGCGTTAGAGGGAAATTTTTCGCCGCGATCGCGCTCATATCAAACGTCACGGTATCCCCGTAAAACGCCATGGTCAGGGCAGCCACTAAAATAAACAGGGATCCCCCCGCCGTATAGAGAATGAATTTAGTTGCTGCATAGAGGCGCTTTTTCCCGCCCCAGATGGAGAGAATCAGATAGACAGGACCTAATTCCAACTCCCACACGAGGAAGAAAAGCAGCATATCTTGAACGGCAAAAACGGCAATTTGACCGCCGTACATTGCCAGCATCAAGAAATAGAAAAGTTTGGGTTTGAGCGTTACCGGCCATGCCGCTAAAATCGCCAATGTGGTAATGAAACCCGTCAGGATAATCAGGGGCATGGCTAAACCATCTGCCCCCACGGACCATTTCAAATCGATTTGCGGCAGCCAAGTATATTGCTCTACCAATTGCAATCCGGAGGCATCAAAATCGTAGCCGATATAAAATGCCGCCACGATGAACACAAAATCGATTAAGCCAACAATCAGGGCATACCAGCGCACGGTTTTGCCATCGCCTTTATCTGGCACGATAGGAATGAGCAATCCTGCAACAATGGGGAATAAAATGATGGCTGTCAGCCAAGGGAAATGTTCCATTTTTGTTATTGGTTATTGGTTATTAGCTTGCACTGTACTTCGACAAGCTCAGCAGCCGCGTAGCCGAAGTGTTATTGGTTATTAGTTATTGGTTCTTCAGAATCGAACAACAAATAACAAACAACAAACAACAAACAACAAAACAATCAAATACTTGAAACGACGACAAAGCCTAAGACGGCGGCGAAAATAATCAGGGCGTAGAATTGAGCACGACCGTTTTCAAAGTATTTCAAACCCTGTCCGGTGACGACGGTCACTAAACCCGTGAAATTAACGGCTCCGTCAACCACGCGGAAATCGATCTCTAACATTTGTCGTGCCAGACGACGGGAATTGATAACAAATACTTTGTCGTAGATGTCATCGAAATACCATTTGTTGAGAGAGAGATTGTAGAGAGGCGCAATGGATTTCGCGATCGCACCCGCATCGATTTTCTTTTGCAAGTACATCAAAGACGCGATCGTAATGCCGATGAGACCAATACCCACGGAAGAACCGCCCATAATCAGAAACTCGGTCCAATCAAATTCGACAACCTCGTGCAGCACTTCTCCTGGGGCGTGAACCAGCCATTCAAAATTATTGTTCCAAGGTCGTCCCAGAATACCGATCGCCACGGAAGGAATCGCCAGCATGGCCAAGGGAAACGTCATCGTCCAAGGAGACTCGTGGGGTTCGCTAGCGTGGTGGTCGTCATGATGGTCTAATTCGTGGGGATCCATGGCACCGGGGGCAAAAGCGGGTTCGGATTCTGTAACGACCGCCGCTTTTAACTGTTGGCGAATGGTCTCATCATTGCCCCGGAATTCCCCTTCAAAGGTCATGAAATACATCCGGAACATATAGAAAGCGGTAATTCCCGCCGTCAGCCAACCCACCACCCAGAGAGCGGGATTTGCTTGGAATGCCAGACCGAGGATTTCATCTTTCGACCAGAAGCCCGCAAAGGGAGGAATCCCGCAGATCGCCAGATTTCCCACTAAAAACGTCCTAGCGGTGATGGGCATATATTTGCGCAAGCCTCCCATCAAGCGCATATCCTGCGCCAAAATCGCATCGTGTCCGACAACGGCTTCCATGCCGTGGATGACGGAACCGGAGCAAAGGAAGAGCATTGCTTTAAAGTAGGCATGGGTCATGAGGTGGAAAAGTCCGGCAGTATAGGCACCGCTTCCCATCGCCATCACCATATAGCCCAATTGGGAGATTGTGGAGTAGGCAAGCCCTTTTTTGATGTCATTTTGGGTAATGGCAATGGATGCCCCCAGAAATGCCGTAAATGCCCCCGTCCAAGCAATAACCGTCATCACCACGGGAATTTGCTCGAAAACGGGATACATCCGCGCGATCAGGAATACTCCCGCCGCAACCATTGTCGCCGCGTGAATGAGGGCGGAAATGGGGGTAGGGCCTTCCATCGCATCGGGAAGCCAAACATGGAGGGGAAATTGAGCGGATTTGGCTGCGGGTCCGAGGAAGACCAAAATCGCGAAGAGGGCAGCCAGTCCACCCGCTAATGCTCCGGAAGCGACGAGATCGTGCAGTCTTTCGCCGATAACTTCAAATTCAAAACTCCCTGTCGCCCAATACAATCCCAAGATGCCGAGAAGGAGTCCGAAGTCTCCGACGCGGTTGGTCACGAAGGCTTTTTGACAGGCATCGGCGGCAGCTTTGCGATCGTTCCAGAAGCCGATCAGCAGGTAGGAACACATCCCCACCAATTCCCAAAAAATGTAAATTTGCACGATATTGGGGCTGATGACCAAGCCCAACATCGAGGCGCTAAAGATACTCAAATAGGCGTAAAAGCGTACATAACCGCCATCGTGTGCCATATAGCCGTCAGTGTAGATCATGACGAGAAAGGCGACGGTGGTAACGATAACGAGCATTACGGCAGTCAGGGGATCGATGATGTAGCCCATCGAGAGGTGAAAACTCCCGGCTGATGCCCACTCAAAGGTTCGCGTATAAGTTTCGTGTCCTTGGATTTGACTCCAAAGCAGGGCAAAGGAATACGCCATGGACACCCCGATCAGGGTGATGATAAAGGCAGCGTTAATTTGTCTGAGTCGATTGATCGCTTTATTGGCAGATATCAGCCCGATTCCGACCAACGTTGCACCAAGCAAGGGTAGGAGGGCGATCGTCCAAGCGTAATCGTAAAGGAGAGGTTCCATCGCGTAATGTGCTTGTGTTCTTTTTTTCGTCTAGTTCTGAAGATAGCGCGAACCATTCTGACACGGCGATGTTCTTCAAAAAGTATTTATGCTCATGTTGTGGGTTGAGAGTTTGTCGGGGAATCTTTAACAGACAGCGATCGCCAAGATTCCCTTTTTCGATGGAATTAACGGCTGAAGTGATGGAGCGATCGCAAAATAATGCCCGAAGATCCCGACCGAGAAGAGCGTATCGAGGAAATTGTTGTCGATGCCTATGACGAGTACGAGCGCTCTATGGGCTGGTACTATTACCTTGGCGATAATCTGCAAGTTCCTTTTCCTGCCTATTGGCGGAACAAGAAGGTCGAGGTAATCGGCATGGCATCAGAGGGAGAATGCGAAGCAGATATGCGAGTCGAAATTCAGGCTCTCGTGGGAGGTGAAGCAGAAACAATCTCGATCCGATTGGAAGATATTGAGCCTCTCGATGAAGTGGACGAACAAACAAAGCAAGCCGTTGCTGATTGGCATTATTGGGTAGAACAGGGCTATGAATTTTAAACAATCGTAGAAATAGTGAGAGGGCGATCGCGAAAGTCCAAATTATCCACCAATTTCTTCCCCGAATGGTAAAATTGGATGCTTCTCTGTTACCTATTACCCAATCCGTTTATGCCCTCCGTTTCCGATCGCTTCAAAACCCTCAAAGCTAATTCTCAATGCGCCCTCATTCCCTTCATTACCGCAGGGGATCCGGACTTGGAAACCACCGCGAAAGCCTTGCGAGTTCTCGATCGCTCCGGTGCGGATATCATCGAATTGGGCGTTCCTTATTCCGATCCTCTCGCTGACGGTCCCACCATTCAAGCGGCAGCGACGCGGGCATTAAAACGCGGCGTTAAGCTAGAGGATGTATTGGAGGTTGTCGAATCGGTACGGGATGACATTACTGCCCCGATCGTTCTCTTCACTTATTACAACCCGATTTTACATCGCGGTATCGAGTCTTTCTTAAAACGTATCGCCGAGGCAGGGGTTAAAGGTTTAGTTGTGCCGGATTTGCCCCTAGAAGAAGCTGAGGGGCTGCTGAGCAAAGGTAATGAGGTGGGGATCGAATTGACCTTATTGGTCGCCCCGACGAGTCCTCAAGAGCGGATTGAAGCGATCGCCAAACAATCCCAAGGTTTTGTTTATTTAGTGAGCGTGACGGGCGTAACGGGAGCGCGGACGGAAGTTGCATCCAGAGTAAAAGATTTGCTGCCTGCTTTGCACGAGGTCACGGATAAAGCGATCGGGGTGGGTTTTGGGATTTCTCAACCAGAACACGCCAAGCAAATGAAAGAATGGGGGGCAGATGCGGTGATTGTTGGCAGTGCGGTGGTGAAACGCTTGGCACAAGGCACGCCAGAGGAAGGATTGCAAGCGATTGAAGCCTTTTGTCAGAGTCTCAAAGCAGCGATTTAAGCAGGGCGATCGCTTTTGAGTGCAAATTGCACCGAGAAGAACGGCTCTAGAATTATTGTGGCTGACTAACACATCTTCTCTCTGTGTTCCTCTGTGTCTGATGTGGTTCATTTTCTTACAAATTAAGGTAGGATCGAGCCAATTGTTTCAAAATGTAAAGCGTGTGGGTCACATCATCGACTGAGACAGCATTAACGCCGACGGCGATCGCCCTTGGTAACTTCGATGGCATTCATTTGGGGCATCAACAGGTACTCAGTCCTATTTGGCAAAGAAATTTAGCGTTGGCGCAAGTGGAAACCCACCCCCTCCCGGGAAGGCAACTAGAGGAGGGGGGCGAATCTCCTCGCATTTATCCCACTGTTGTGACCTTTAATCCCCATCCAAAGGAATTTTTCACGGGTCAACGTCGCAAACTCCTCACCCCCTTGGAAGAGAAAGCCAAAGCCTTAAAACAATTGGGGGTGGAACAATTGGTTTTACTGCCCTTCAATCGAGAATTAGCGAATCTCAGTCCGGAAGCCTTTGTTAAGGACATTCTGATCGATCGCCTGCAAGCGCGGTTGATTTGCGTGGGGGCGGATTTTTGCTTCGGGAAAGATCGCGCCGGAAATGCCGAAGCCTTAAAAGCGATCGCGGCAACTTACAATCGGGAAGTGGCGATCGTTTCTCTCGAAGAACTGGCAGCGCAACGGATCAGTTCCTCTCGCATTCGTCAGGCGCTTCACGATGGCGAAATCGAACTCGCGCGAGATCTCCTCGGTCGTCCTTACAACCTAAGCGGAACGGTGATGCAAGGGCAACAACTCGGACGAACGATCGGCTTTCCCACCGCCAATCTCGATATCCCTGCCAATAAATTTTTACCCCCCTATGGCGTATATGCCGTCAGTGTTGAAACGACGGGCTTACCCAACCTTCAAGGGGCAATGAATTTAGGCTGTCGTCCCACGGTGAATGAGGGCAAAACTCCCATTGTTGAAGTCCACATCCTAGACTGGAGTGGCGATCTCTACGATCGCCCCCTCACCGTCCATTTAGAAAAGTTTATTCGACCCGAACAAAAATTTGCTTCCCTCGACGCACTCAAAAAACAGATTGCGATCGACTGCGAAATCGCGAGAAAATTCTTTGAAGAAAAAAAGATCGATCGAGCATAAATTTGCCCTGTCTATCTTCACCGATAACTGATAACTGGTAACTGATAACTGAAAATGACTCAGCGCATCTTCAAACTTACTGAAAATCTCGCCCGCACCATCGTCGGCAAAGATGATGCCATTCGCCTCGTCCTCGTCGCCCTCATTAGCGGCGGTCACGCCCTCCTCGAAGACGTGCCGGGAGTGGGCAAGACCCTCCTCGCCAAATCCCTCGCCCGTTCCGTTAATGGCAAATTTCAGCGCATTCAATGCACTCCCGATCTGTTGCCTAGCGATGTGACGGGGACGAATATCTGGAACCCCAGTTCTCGAGAATTTGAGTTCTTGGAGGGTCCTGCTTTTGCGAACGTTCTCCTCGCCGATGAAATCAACCGGGCAACCCCTCGCACCCAGTCGGCTTTATTGGAGGTGATGGAAGAACAACAAGTGACCGTAGACGGGCGATCTCGCCCAGTTCCCACGCCTTTTTTCGTCATCGCTACCCAAAACCCTGTTGAATATCAAGGAACCTTCCCCCTCCCGGAAGCCCAGATGGATCGCTTCACCCTGTCCTTGAGTTTGGGCTATCCCAGCGAAGCCGAAGAGTTGCAAATGCTCCAACGCCAGCAGGAGAAGAGTTTGGGGGAAGCCAACGAACTCGAACCCTGTATCAGTCTCGAGGAGGTTTTGGAATTGCAAGGCCTCGCCAGTCAAGTTAAAGTAACAACGGCCCTGCAACAATATATGCTGAACCTCGTCAGGGCTTCGCGGGAGGATGAAGAAATTGCGTTGGGAGTCAGTCCGAGGGGAACGGGTGCCCTACAGCGAGCGACCCAAGCCTATGCCCTCATTCAGCAACGGGATTATGCGGTTCCCGATGATGTTAAGTTCTTAGCCCCTCACGTTCTTTCCCATCGTCTCATTCCTTCGGGAGGCAAACAGGCGCGGGCAATTGTCGATCGCCTGTTACGAACCATTCCCATTGAATAATTCGGTAATCGTTGATTGATTTTATGTTTGATAGAAAACGCGACAGACGCGATCGCTCTTACAAGAGAAGAACACCAAAATTTCCCGATCGAAAAGCGCAAAAATCGCCTTGGATTTTAACGGGTTTAATTGTTTTATGGAGTCTGGCGATCGGCTTGGGCTTGGCGATGGCGTTGGGGACGAATCAGCCGGTTTATTCCCAATCTAAGGAACAGACTCGCTTGTTAAAATCCGTGGATCCGGTGCCGGAGGAGGTCATTTTTGCCCGCGATGTCTATGTCGATCGCTGTGGAGAATGCCATATTGCTCTACCGACGGAGGTTTTACCAACGGAAAGTTGGCGGCTGATCCTGCAAGAGTTGCCCCAGCACTATAATGTGAGAACTCGGCAAATTATCTCCCCAGAAATTATCTTGATGTGGAATTACATTCAGTTATTTTCTCGCACGTATGGGGACTCGGACGAGCCGCCTTTGCGCATTGATAATTCTCGCTATTTCCGCGCTTTACATCCCAAGGTCGATTTTCAACAAGTTCAAACCGCTAATACTTGCACGACTTGTCACGATCGCGCGGCTGAGTTTAATTATCGCAGTCTTCGAGAAGGGGTTTGATTGGCTCGGGACTGTTTGGCGATCGGTCTTTCTGGGGGGCGGCCTCCTGTAGGCTGTGTTTGCTCAGTCGGCGATTATTCTGGGGGAGTGAGTTGCCCTTCAACCCATTTTCCCAGGGCATTTTTTCCGATAAAATCGAGCTTACCCACTTCTACTCCGCAATGTCTGAGAATGTCATAGGCAGTTGTTACGTGAAAGTAAAAATTAGGTAGGACAAAATAGAGGAGGAAAGGCAATCCTTCAAACTCCATTTTACCAGCGCCGACGGGGAAAACGATTGTCTTTTGCTCGGAGCCGTCGATTTGTTCGGGAGTTAAAGTTTGCAGGTAAGCAATGCTCTGTTTCAGGCGATCGATGAGTTCGGCAAAGGTGGTTTCATTATCTTCCAATACGGGGGGTTCTAATCCTGCCAGTCTTGCGGCTCCTTTTCTAGCAAAGTCCGAAGTCACTTGAACCTGTCGCGCTAGGGGAAACATATCGGGATATAGTCTACTATTTAGCAGTACGCTGGGGTCGATTTTTTTTGCTTCGGTATGAGCTATTGCTTTTTCTAAAATTGCCACCAGATTATTGAGGGAGTGCATCATGGGAGGAACTGCGACTTGATACATGGAAAGTGACAATTTTCTGTTCTCCTGAATTTTGGGTAATACGGTTTATTATATCAATTCAAAATTCAAAATTATCAATTCAAAAAATGGTCATATCTGTTGAGAGAAAACTATTCTTTTTCAATACTCGCGATCGCTCTTCTCGGGCGATCGCTTTGGGGTTGGATGGGGTGAGAGATGCGATCAGTACAGTTTAACCAACTACTCGCTAACGATTTGAGCGAGGAGTTGTTGGGTGATAGGATGATTGCTGAGTCGGTCTTTTTGTCCGGCTGCAACTGCACTTTGCAAGCAATCGACAAAATTCTTTCTAACTTTTTGAGTGCTGGGATGCTCGAAACCTAAGCGACTCCTAAAAATCTCGAAGGCTTGTAGAAAGAGAAGCTCGGCTTCTGAGTATTTCCCTTGAAATTTATATAAGAACGCCAAATTATTGAGAGAAGAGGCCACATAGGGATGTTCGTCTCCTAAGAGTTTCTTTCTCAGTTCTAAGGCTTGGAGACAGAGAGGTTCGGCTTCTTGATATCTCCCTTGAGAACGATATAATTCTGCCAAATTATTGAGAGATTCGGTAACATGAGGATGTTCTTCTCCTAAGAGTTTTTTTCTTAGTTCTAAGGCTTGGAGACAGAGAGGTTCGGCTTCTTGATATCTTCCTTGAGAACGATATAATTCTGCCAAATTACTGAGAGATTGAGCAACATGAGGATGTTCTTCTCCTAAAAGTTTTCTTAAAAGTTCTAGGGCTTGGAGACA
>JBCCVR010000199.1:0-12945 GCA_039194995.1 Cyanobacteria bacterium P01_E01_bin.42
TGAAAACCGAACGTTATCTTTTCTGAACCCAATCCAAGACTTGAATCTGCTGCTAACTGTGGGGTTTATTATCCTGTTACTGGCAATTTTTTTGTGGAAACAGAAGAGAAGCGATCGCGAAATAGCAAGAGATCGACAACATCAACCACCCAGCCCGAGCCCCGATCGCCAGCAACTGTTGGAACTGCAACAAAAACTCGACGGGGTAATGCAACTGAACGACCGCCTTCAGAAACGATTGCACCATCAATCGACCATTACCCATCTCAGTCAACTCAGTTTGACCGAAACCAAATTTGAGGTCGTCTTGCAAGAAGCCGCAAAAGCGATCGCGATCGCGTTGAACGTTGAATTTACAGGCATTTTCGAGCTTCAAAAGAACGCGAGTGCTTGTCTTCTTCTAGCTGGAGTCGGCTGGCCGGAAAACTTTATCGGTTATGCCAAGATTGGGATATCTCGGAATTCCCTCGCCGATTATACCCTCGAGGGGCAAGAAGCAGTGGTTTTTGACGATCTTCCCATCGAAACTCGCTTTCAGGCCTCCTCTTTGTTCCATAATGCAAAAATCGCAAGCGGTGTAAATCTGCCGATCGCCAACAAAGCCGGAATGTATGGAATGCTGGGGGCTTACTCCACGCGATCGCGGCAATTTGGAGAGAGCGAACTCGAATTTTTACGAGCGATCGGGGAAATTATTGCCGCAGCCGAGCAAAAACAACAACAATTAATCCAACTCAACCTCTTCAAACGCGCCCTTGATGCCAGCAGCAATAGTATTGCCATTACCGATGCCCTCACTAATAATACTCCTATTATCTACGTCAATCCCAGTTTTGAAAAACTGACGGGGTACAAAGCCGCAGAAATTGTCGGGCGAGGGAGCGATGCCCTGTATGCTTCGGCCACCTTCGAGGAGCAAATCGAGCCGAAAATTCGCCAAGAAATTGCTCGCGCCAAACTTTGCGGCCTAGAGTATCATGCCGTTTTTCAAAACTATCGTCGTGACGGCACAGCCTATTGGAGCGAATTTCACCTCGCCCCCGTCCTCAATTCTCCAGGATATCTCACCCACTACATCAAAATTCAAACCGATATCAGCGATCGCCACCTCGCCGAAATTGCCCTGCGAGAAAGCGAAGAACGATTTCGCCTTGCCTTTGAACTCGCCCCGATCGGCGTATTTATAGCTAGTCTCGATGGTGACTATTTACACGTCAACAAAGCCTTATGTTATTCCCTCGGCTATTCTCGGTCGGAATTGTTACAAAAAAATCAAAGAGATCTCACTCATCCCGACGATCGCGCCGCCGATCTAGCGGTCAACCAACAACTTCTACTCGAAGAAACCGATCGCTTTCAAATGGAAAAACGCTTTCTTGCCAAAGACGGTCGGATTGTTTGGGCGCTGCTGCAAGGGGTTGTCGTGAAAGACGATCGCGGTATTCCCCGCCATCTCCTCGGGCAATTGGTGGATATTAGCGATCGCAAGCGAGCAGAAGAAGCCCTCAAAGCCAGCGAAAAACGACTCGAGGGGATTTTGGCTTCTATTGACGATGTTGTTTGGTCCGCCACCGCCGACGGACTGTTTCCCCTCTATCTCAATCAAGCCGCCGAAACCGTTTACGGTCGCCCTGTTGCCGAATTTTTCCGCAATCCCGATCTCTGGTTCGAGATCGTTCATCCCGAGGATCGATTGCAGGTCAAACGCCATATGCAAAACTCGATCGGCCAAGAACAGACAGAAATTGAATATCGCATCTTGCGACCCGGAGGAGAGACGCGATGGCTCGACTGTCGCAGTCGCGTCGTTCGGGACGAAGACGGGAAACCCTATCGCATTGACGGCATCAATAGCGATATTACCAAGCGCAAAGAAGCCGAGGCTCGATTGCGCCACAGTGCCTTTTATGACTCCCTCACGGATTTGCCCAACCGTGCCGCTTTTATCGATCGCCTTTGGCATACCATGCGCCGGGCCAAGCGTCGGGGGGGCTATTTATTTGCCGTCCTCTTCCTCGATCTCGATTGGTTTAAAGTCGTTAACGATAGTTTGGGCCACAGTCTCGGAGATATCCTCTTAGTGAAAATGGCACGACGCTTAGAAAGCTGCCTGCGTCCCAGCGATACTTTAGCCAGACTGGGAGGGGATGAGTTTACCATTCTCCTCGAAGATCTCGAGGGATGGAAAGATGCCATCGAAATTACCGAGACGATTCTCGATCGCTTGCGATCGCCCTTCGATCTTGAGGGTCGCGAAGTTTTTACCAATACCAGTATCGGTATTGCCTTTTCCCGAGCGGACGATCGCGGGGAAACCAAATCTTCCGGCTCTCCCACGGCTTACGCGTGCCCGGAAGACTTTCTCCGGGATGCCGATGCGGCTATGTATCGAGCCAAAGCCTTGGGAAAAGGACGCTATACAATCTTCGACAGCCAGATGCACGCGGGGGCTTTAGCCCGACTGGAACTGGAAACCGCCTTGCGGCGATCGCTAGAACGAGAAGAGTTATTTGTGTGCTATCAACCCATTATTTCCTTAGCAACGGGGAAATTAAGCGGCTTCGAGGCTCTATTGCGCTGGCAGCATCCCACAAAGGGCTTGATTTCCCCGGCCAAATTTATTCCTATTGCCGAAGAAAGTGGTGCGATCGTTCCCATTGGTGCTTGGATTTTAGAGGAAGCCACGCGGCAACTCCATCTCTGGCACGAGCAATTTCCCTATTATTCCTCTTTAACCATCAATATCAATCTTTCCAGCAAGCAAATCCGCGAACCGAATCTCATCGACGCGATCGATTGCATCCTCGCAAAAACGAAACTAGCGGGAAGATTTTTAAAATTAGAAATCACCGAAAGCATCTTAATGGAGAACGCCAAAGCTGCCACAGAAATGTTCCTCGCCTTACGAGAGCGTCACATTCAACTGTGTATCGATGATTTTGGCACGGGTTACTCCTCCCTGAGCTATCTCCATCGCTTTCCCGTCAACATCTTGAAAATCGATCGCTCTTTCGTCAAGCGCATGCAGCCCGACGGCAAAAACTTGGAAATTATCCAAGCGATCGTTTCCTTAGCGGGTGCTTTAGGGATGGATGTCGTCGCTGAAGGAATTGAAACCGAAGCTCAACTCGCGCAGCTTCAAACCTTGGGTTGTCAATTCGGTCAGGGTTATTTCTTTTTCCGTCCTCTGACCCACAATCAAGTCGAAGATTTGTTAAAGAAGGGCTAAGGACGATCGAGAATACTTGCGCCCCAGAGGTGATGCGTTCGGGAGGAATCCCCGCATCCATGCGATGGAGGAGAGCCGACGACAATAGGGAATGCGCTTAGTGTTCGATCGCGACATAAGCTAAGGGTTAAGCGATCGCAATTTTCTCAGCAGATTGCAATAACAAACCGTATTCAATCCCCTCAACAACCGCTTGATAAGAAGCATCGATAATATTAGTCGAAACGCCTACCGTAGACCAGCGTTTCTCCCCATTACTCGACTCGATCAACACGCGGGTTTTCGCATCAGTTCCCGAATTACTATCAAGAATTCGTACTTTATAATCCGTGAGATGAAAACTCGCAATTTCAGGATAAAACTTAACCAATGCTTTCCGTAAAGCCGCATCGAGAGCCGAAACAGGCCCGTTTCCTTCAGCAACTTCTAGTAAATCTTCTCCATTCACCGCCACTTTAATCGTTGCCAGAGCATTGCTGCTAATACTTTGCACCCCTTGTAAAATGTCGCAATTAACTTGAAAGCCTTTCAACTCAAACATTTGCTCTCGTTTCCCCAGAGCCGATCGCACTAGCAACTCAAAACTCGCTTCTGCAGCTTCAAACTGATAGCCTTCGTGTTCTAACTCTTTTAACCGATCCAAAATTCCCCGAACCTTGGGATCTTTAGGGTCTAATTCAATGCCAAAGTTGCGAGCTTTAGAAACAATATTACTCATTCCCGCTTGATCGGAAATCACGATCCGCCGCTCGTTCCCGACAGATTCCGGGTTAATATGTTCGTAAGTTAAAGGATTTCGACGCACGGCAGAAACATGAATCCCTCCTTTATGAGCAAAGGCAGAAAGTCCCACAAAAGGTGCGTGTTCGTCTGGAGCGAGGTTGGCAATTTCGCTAATCAGGCGACTGGTTTGAGATAATTGAGCAAGTTGTTCTTCTTCAATGCACTGATAGCCGAGTTTGAGTTGCAAATTAGGAATCAAACTGCACAGATTGGCATTGCCGCATCGTTCCCCATACCCATTCATCGTTCCCTGTACCATGCGCGCGCCTTCCATTACGGCAGCGAGGGCATTAGCAACGGCCGTCCCGGAATCATTGTGAGTGTGTATTCCTAACTTGGGTGCGTCGCTGGCGGATTTCAGTTCTGGGAGTGCGGCAAACACTTCTTCGACAACCCGCGTGATTTGATGGGGTAGCATCCCACCATTCGTATCGCAGAAAACTAACCATTCCGCCCCTGCTTCCCAAGCTGTTTTCAACGTTTTCAGGGCGTATTCGGGGTTCTTTTGATAGCCGTCGAACCAATGTTCGGCATCGTAAATGATACGACGACCGCGAGAACGGAGATACTCGATGGTATCTCGAATCATGGCTAAATTCTCATCCAAGCTGGTTTTCAGCCCTTCGGTGACGTGCAAATCCCAAGATTTCCCGAAGATCGTCACCCATCGGGTTTCGGCGGCGAGGATAGCTTTTAACATCTTATCTTCGGCGGCGAGTCCGTTGGGACGGCGGGTCGAACAAAAGGCAACAATCTCCGCTTGTTTGAGGGGTTGTTCTTGCAAGCGCCAGAAAAATTGTACGTCTTTGGGATTGGCTCCGGGCCACCCCCCCTCAATAAAGGGAATGCCCATATTGTCCAATCTATGGGCAATTTTCAGTTTATCTTCGATGGAGAGCGCCAGTCCTTCGCGTTGCGCTCCATCTCTGAGGGTTGTATCGTAGAGCCAGATCCGATTTTCCATGATTGAAAGGGAATGGGAAACAATGGGGAAATGTGCGATCGCCTTAATTTCAATAATATCAATAAAAACCTTGACAAATTTAAAATAATATGCAAACTTCCCAACAAAAACTAAAAGTCAGCGTTTGCGGCCAAACCATTGAATGCGATCGCGGCGAAAATCTTCGCAGACTCTTATTAAAACATGGAATTCCCCTACACAACGGAAATTCCCAATTTATTAATTGTCGGGGCTTGGGCAGTTGCGGCACCTGTGCGGTAAAAATTGAAGGAGAAGTCTCAGAACCCAACTGGAAGGATCGAGGACGGCGATCGCTTCCTCCTCACTCCCTTGATAAAAATCTCCGCCTCGCCTGCCAAACGCGAGTTTTAGGCAATATCCAAGTAACAAAATACCAAGGATTCTGGGGACACCAAGACCAAATTCAATGGGAATAAGTAAAAAAAGAAAAGATAGATAGCAATCCTCAACAACTGGTGACTGGTGACTGGTAACTGGTGACTGAAAACCTACGCTGCTGTCGAGGTTTTTGCATCTTCTTCGTGTTCGACTCGGAAGACAGTTGCGTAGAGATTGGCAATAATTTGTTTGCCGGATTGAGTTAAATTCAAATATCTTAAGGCTGTGTGGAGATAGGGATAAACGGCTTTCCAATAAAAGCTGGGATAATTGGCGCGCAACTCTCCGGGGTTTTTATAACCGAGAAATTTGTTGGTTCCAATCTCTTCAAATTCATAGAAGAGAGCGGGGATTTTTTGTAAGTAGCGAGGGTCGCTTAATTGACCGATTAAATCCGCCCCGCGTACCAAACCGGGATAGTTTTCCGTATCTTTGTGATCTTCGTCAGCAGGAACGGGAAAACGAGTTAATTCAATATTTTCTTTTAAGATTTCTGCATCGATTAATTTATGACCGCCAAAACGTTCTTGGACGAATAGTTTACCGCGATCGACGTGATAGGGGGCCAAACTCGCATCGCTGGCACCGGCAGGCAATTGGATCATTTGATTGCCTATTCCCGTTGCATAGCGACTGTTCATCGGATCGTCGGGGCGGCAAACGCCTTTCACATAACCGATATCGTGACACAATAAGGAAATCTGAAAATGCAGCCAATCTTCTGGTGTTGCGCCACCATCTTTAATATGCTTCCCTCGGAGAATTTCTTGACCGACGAGGGTCACGAAAATTGTATGCTCGACATTGTGGTAGAGTGCATCGCTATTGGCAATATTTTCGAGCGCCATCCCCGCAGCCCAAGCAATGATTTCTGCATATTCGGACTTCCAGCCGCCATAAGTTCGATGATAGCCAGAGGTTAATTGTTTAACGAGATTGTCAATGAGTAAATTGGTTGCAAGAAACATGAGCTAGGGCGGTGATAGACAATAGATAATGTATATTTTGCTAGGATTATGTTCTTCGCGATCGCGAGATTTGTAGGATATTGAAAGACTTGACTCAAAAATTTTGCGCTCGAATGATTGCGAATTGACGATCGTTTTGACCTATGGGTATTGTAGCGGATTGCGCTTGGGTTTTCCAAGGGTGTAAAAATTCCCATAAAATGGAGAGGGGAACTAAAAATTGGGAGTTGAGAAAGAAAATCATTTTTTCGCGCTTCAAGAAAAAAAGACCTGTGTTTTTGACTTATCTCCTTTGAAACCTTAAACTTCCCCAATTGTCAACAGCGATAAGGCTATAATCAAGACATTCTCCCGACTGCTCTCAAGCTCACAAATTTTTCTCGCAAAATTTTATTGATTCGCATTCTATGTTGGCTCGATTTCGCAATTCCTTGCACAATATTACTCCTACTCGTCGCTTGACGATTCTCTATATTTCTGCTCTCAGCGCGATCGCCCTGCTTTCAATCTTAGCGCAATTCACGATTCAACGCTCTCTCGACCGACAATCTAATGATTCTCGCATTATCAATATCGCCGGCCGTCAGCGAATGTTAAGTCAGAAACTCAGTAAAACCGCATTGGCTTTGCAGAATAGCCGCGATCGCGACGAGTATCAAAAACGCTTAACAGAACTTGAAGAGACGATCGCACTTTGGGAAACTTCTCATACGGGTTTGCAACAAGGCGATCGCGAGTTGGGACTTCCGGGAAACAATAGCGAGCAAATTGAGGAAATGTTTGCGGCGATCGAACCGCATTACCAAGCCATGCTAAGAGCGGCCAAACAAATTTTAGAAATCGTGCAACAGGATCGCTCAATCTCACAATCTTCAGAAATTTTACCTTTTACAGAGATAATTCTGGCCAACGAAGGGGACTTTTTGCCCGGAATGAATGCGATCGTTTTTCAGTACGATCGCGAGGCAAAATCCCGCGTTGAGGAAATGAGGCAATTAGAAAAAGTTATTTTAATTATTGTTCTTATCGTTTTATTTTTAGAAGCCTTATTTGTTTTTCATCCTGCGATCGATCAAATTAACCAATATATCGAACGGGTAGAAAAAGCAAAAGTAAAGATGCAAAAAATAACAGACGAGTTGGAAAATAAAAATAAAGTTCTCGATCTCGCTCTAAAAGAAGCCAATTCGGCAACGCAGATGAAATCAGAATTCCTAGCTAATATGAGTCATGAAATTCGTACGCCAATGAATGGAGTAATCGGCATGACAAGTTTACTGCTGGATACCAAGCTAACGAAACATCAGCGAGAATTCACGGAAATTATTCGTACGAGTGGCGATACCTTACTTACAATTATTAATGAAATTTTGGATTTTTCCAAGATTGAAGCAGGAAAATTAGAATTAGAGGAATATCCATTCGATTTGCGAGTTTGTATTGAAGAAACGCTGGATTTAGTGGTGATGAAGGCAGGAGAAAAAAATTTAGAACTTGCTTATTTGATAGAACCAGATACTCCAACTCAAATCATTGGCGACCTAACTAGATTGCGTCAAGTTTTAGTGAACTTATTGAATAATGCGATTAAATTCACCGAACGAGGTGAAGTTACTTTAACCGTTAAGAGCGATCGCGTGCAAACTAGCTCTAATTTATCCCAAGGAAATGGACTCAAAGCGGAGATGCAAGAGGGAGAGCGAGAAAATAACTATCCACGAAAAAATAACAATAAACCCACAACTACATTTTCTTTTGCCGTGAAAGACACGGGTATAGGCATTCCTCCAGACAAACGCGATCGCCTCTTTCAATCCTTTACGCAAGTTGATGCGTCTACATCTCGAAAATATGGCGGAACGGGTTTAGGATTAACTATTTCTAAGCGTCTGTGCGAATTAATGGGAGGAACGATTTGGGTAGAAAGTGAAGTTGGGGTGGGTTCGACTTTTTCTTTTAGTATTGCTGCGACTTTAGCACAAGAAAATTTTTCCCTAGAAAATTATAAAACTAATTCCGAACTGGTTGCCAAGCGAGTTCTAATTGTTGATGATAATGCCACAAACCGGAAAATATTAGCTCTGCAATGTACAAATTGGCAAATGATCCCGATCCCCGTAAATTCTGGTCGGGAAGCATTAAGTCTTTTGCAGGAAAATACGGATTTCGATCTGATGATTTTAGATATGCAAATGCCAGAGATGGACGGTTTAACGTTAGCCCGTCAAATTCGTAAAATTCCCGATTACCAGAACACTTTTTTGATATTATTAACATCCATAGGACAACTTGAAGATCGCACTCTAAAGAAAGAAGCTGGATTTTCTGCCTGTTTAACAAAACCCATCAAACAATCTCAACTTTTCAATACGCTGAATTGGATTTTACAAGAGGACGAGCCAGAAGTCACGTTCACGAAAATCAAAGGCAAGACGCACTCTGAAACAACATCATTTGATTCCTCCCTCGCGACTCAATTGCCTTTAAAAATATTAGTTGCTGAGGATAATATTGTTAATCAAAAGCTCATTGTTCATTTATTAAAACGTTTGGGATATCGAGCCGATGTTGTAGGTAATGGTTTGGAAGCGATCGCGTCTTTAGAGCGTCAGTTTTACGATGTTATTCTAATGGACGTGCAGATGCCAGAAATGGACGGCTTTGAAGCCACTCGGGAAATTTGTCAGCGTTGGGAGTCAGAAAAACGGCCTCATATTATTGCTTTAACGGCAAATGCAATGGAAGGCGATCGCGAGAGTTGTTTGGCTATGGGGATGAATGATTATGTTAGCAAACCCATTAAAATTGATGCGTTGGTTGCAGTCTTACAGAACTCGCAATCTTGAGAACGGGTTTGCTTAAATGGCGATCGCTCTCACCCCAATGTATAATTTAATAATTTCCTAGATATCTTGATTTTGGCTTGCCTCTTGCCAAAAAATTCATCTATAATATTGCTATGGCAGCAAAAGACATATTTCACAAGACAGTTTGCACGGCTTTAGAAAAAGAGGGTTGGATAATTACTCACGATCCTCTCTTCGTTAAAGCAAGTCAAAAATTTAAAGCATATATTGATTTGGGTGCTGAAAAACTTCTAACAGCCGAAAAAGATCGACAAAAAATTGCTGTTGAAATCAAAAGTTTTCTAGGAATGTCATCTATTAATGAATTTCATTTGGCTGTTGGGCAGTTTCTGAATTATCGTTTAGCTTTACAACAACTAGAACCGGAGAGAATTTTATATTTAGCAATTTCATTAGATATTTATGAAGAATTGTTTTTAGACTTATTTATTCAGCAAGTTATTGAAAGCTATCAAATTAAACTATTAGTTTTTTATCCCAACAAAAAGGAGGTTGTATTATGGAAGAATTAAACTATCGCGAATTAATTAAAAACCTAATTGAAAAACATCAAAGAGGTTGGGAAGAAGATGAATCCATCGAAACTCGTATTATTTTTGATGAGAAGCGAGATTCTTATTTACTGATGAATATTGGCTGGGAAGACGAACATCGAGTTTTTGAATGTCCGATTCATGTCCATCTTAAAAAAGGTAAAATTTACGTGGAACGAGATTTTACTGAAGACGGCATTGCACAAGATTTAGTCCTTTTGGGCGTTCCTAAAGAAGATATCGTACTGGCTTTCCGTTCTCCATTTGTAAGACAGTTTAGCGAGTTTTCTGTTGCTTAGTGCTTGTTCTTAAGATTTGAAAAGTTTGATAGGTGGAGCTATAAGGAGAATTAAAGATGAGTAAGTACATTATTTTTAAAACTGACTCTGCGTCCGCACGAGGATGGGAAGAACGCTCTCTTTCTCATACTGAAGTGCTGACCGATATCCTTTACCGGATATTCAAAATTCTGAAGCAATTGCAGGAGAAGAGGCGATCGCTATGTAATCAATAATCTATCAAAATTCAAAATAATGTAGGGACGTTAAATTTAACGTCCCTACAAAAGTTTTAGAAATTGGGTATGTTTAGAATGAGAAGGTGGTTCTCAACGTTCCGATGAGATCGTAGTTGCGAACTTCACCTTGGTTGGGGTTAACGACCCAAATTACACCGGGAGTAATCGAAATATTATCGGTGACTTGGTACTTATAGAAACCTTCAACGTGCCAAACATAGCGATCGAGATCGATCGCTTCGTTATCCCAGTTACCGCGAAGACCGCGCACGGTAGGTTGAACACCGCCATAAAGACCAAGGACGTTGCCTTCTTTACCCAAATCCGGGAAAGCAACACCCAGTGCATAAGACCAGATATCAGCATTACCCGTTCTTAATAGGGTTGCATTAGTGTAGGTAACACCACCATTAATGACAACTGTTTCGCTGGGTCGCAGGGAGAATTCAACCCCATAGGAATTGGTCACGGTGGGAATGGATGCCGAGTTTCCTGATGTTAAATTAACGCCATCAAAGAGAAACAGGGATGAAGGATTATTTGCTTGGAAACTTCCCACTAAACCGTTAGCACCACCACCATTTTCGGCGAGACCTTCAGCATAAATGGGGCTACCACTAGAATGATAACCATGAACGTAAGTCAGTCCCAAACCAAACGTATCGCTGATATTGGCATTGAGATGACCCATGACAGCATAGTCACCGTTAAACAGACCCGAACCCGCACCAGCAGTCGCCGCGCCAGTACCGGCAAAGTAACCAAACGTTACCGTACTCGGCCCGAGAATGCTTTCGATAGGCGTGAAACCAAAACTTAGAGCGGCACCAGCACCCCCACCAATCCGGAAGATAGAGTTACGCTGACCGAAGGTAGAAAGAGAACCGTCACCCCCGTCAAAATCTTCAAAGTAAGGGTTTAAAGTTGGGGCAATATCGCTCCATTTCCCGCCTGTTGCCGCAACATATGCCTGAGAGTTCAGATATTGGAAGTAATACGCTAACCAATCTAAGTAAACGTCGTTACCTCCTTGGGTACTGGGAACAGTAAAAGTTTGAGAACCAGAAAAAGAACCGCCAGCACTGACATTATTCAACGAACCCGCAACTTGAGTAGCCGTACTTGCGGTGGTGAGATTGCCAGCACGCAAGCGGGTTGCTAAACGGTCAGTTCCAAAGAAACTGGTATTGAATTCTAGGCGAACGCGATTACCAAATGCAGCTTCGCTAATGCTATCGGTCACGCCAGAGATATCGGTATCGCCGCCGAAGTTACTGGTTAAAGCAAAAATCGCTTCCCCAGATAATTTGGTCGTGGTGGAGAATTGGTGATCCTCGAGGAAGGCAACGCGACCTTCAAGGTTATCAACGCGAGTACCGAGGGTGGCTAATTCTGCTTCAAATTCTTGGATCAGGCGTTGTAATGCCTCTAAATCCTGACGGGTGACGAAATCAGCCGTAGAAGCTGCAATTAAGCGCTCGATTTGTTGCAAGCAGGCATTTAAACCTGCCGCAAATTCGTAACGACTCAGGGCGCGATTGCCGCGATAAGTCCCGTTGGGATATCCTTTGAGACAGTCGTATCTCCGTACCAAGTCATCCAAGGCTTGATAAGCCCAGTCGCTGGGAGAGACATCGCTGAAACGAGCCGCACCGGGAACCCCTTGACCCATCGAGCCGTTGGTTTCTTCGTTGCTGTACTGATTGACGCGATCGAGAACTTGACCGTTAGAACCGCCAATTTGCTCGTTGCTGTATTGATTGACGCGATCGAGCATCTGCCCGTTATGATTGGGCGCATTGCTCGGAGTATTATAAACTTGAGCGATTTGGGTGGGTGCGGAGGAGAACCCCAAGAGTGCTTCAATGTCAACGTCGTCTTCGCTGCGAGCTAATTCTTCTAATTCTTCAGACTCGACGGTAACTTCGGCAATTTCCGCGACAGCGCTTTCCGTAACGGTAGAAACGGAGATATCTGCGCTGATATTTTCGCCGATCGCATCGTTTGAGAATTCAACAATGGGAATATTGACTTGCTCGGCAATGTCTGAGGTGGCAATTTCTTCTGCCGATGGGGTTGAGAAAGAAATTGCTTTCTTGCCGAGGGTTTTCGTGCCTCTTGTGTCGGGGGCGATCGCGACTTCTTCTAGGTTGGCGGATTCGGTTTGAAGTTCGAGGGAACTTTCCGTCAAGCTGTTTTCTAGAATACTGCTTTCTAGAGAAGTTTCCGGTTCGATCGCGATCGCCGTAGAAGTAGATACCAGAGTCAAAGCGGCCATTCCCAGAATAGCCGGACTCTTTAATAGCTGTAATTTCCAGAACTGTTTGTCCATGTTTTCCTCGTCCTCACACCTTACGCTTAGGGTGAAATCTAGTGTTTTAGCCTAGCATTGTATCAAAGAAGATAAGCAGAATGGGGCTATCTTCTCATCTGTGGACAATCTTACCGCAAAAGTTTCTCTACCAGTTGGGAAATTGTCACACCCTTCCCAAAATCCCGTTCTGTCAATTTGACCCCAAAGCGATCGCTCATTTCTCATTCGTCTTGGGGTCGGCAATTTCTAGATCGGGATGATTGGTGGTGGCTTTGGTTACTTTGTTTTTGCGGAGTAACACTACTAATAAAAAAACCTGTTTAAACTTATTTTTTTTGGTCTCTCCACCTAAAAAAAATTTAATATAAACA
>JBCCVR010000200.1:0-12926 GCA_039194995.1 Cyanobacteria bacterium P01_E01_bin.42
AATGATTGGTATGATATCGAACCGTCTTTCTGTGCGAAAAAGCCTCCGGGAGATATTACTGAGTTTAAAGTTACAATTTTAAAACCACCTTTGAAACTGTATGATGCAACAATCGAACTTAAATTAAAAGTTTTCGCCATTGAAGATTCCTATATTTACGCAGAAGATATTATCTATCTGGTGGTCGAACGTTCAGAACTCCCTCTAAAATTACTATTACCGCTCAAATATCTCAAAGTTTCACCAGGAGAAGAACTAGAAATCCCAATTATTCTGTATAACTTGATGCCAAACATTATTGATATTACGTTGGACATTTCTGTGCCGGGTTTACAAAAGAATTGGTTCAAGTTTAAATATTCTCAGTTTGGAGAAGCGACGAAATTTGCGATCGCACCCGCAGAAGATAGAGAAGAAGTTTGCGTATTTTCCCCTCCCAATAATTTTGCAGAGGTTTTAAGAGATAAATATGAGTTTAAAATTGAAGCTAAAAACGATCATTTTCCTGCCGATACAAGCGGAACGATCGAAATTCTCCCTCAAGGAAAAGTCGAGTTTCAAGCGATCGGAAAATCCCTCAATCCAGCCAATTTTCTACTAAGGTCTTTCCGGAATCGTCGAACTTATCAACTCAAGTTCAAAAACAATAGTAACCTAAAACAGCAAGTTATTCTCGATCGCGAGCAGATTGCTGAAGTCAAAAATCGTAAGTTTAACTGTAAATTTGAAGAGAAAGAAATTATTCTTTCCCCCGGAGAAGAGCAAGCTATCTCGTTAAAAATTTGGAAAGAACGAACTTGGTTGATTTTATTTAGATTTACCTATCAACTTAGACTAAACATTGAACCCCATCTCATCGATCCAGAAAGTGGGAAATCTTCTCCGTCTTATCTGTCTCCAGAAAGTCAAACGATTGATGTTCCCATGTTTCTCGTGGTGCAATTTATCCTGCAAATCCTTGCATTAGGGGTTGCGATGGGATTTTGGTGGTTTTCTCCTCTATTTGGCGATCGCCATCAATCCTCCGTCAATGCAGTGCGTTTTAACCGGGATGCAAGCACAGTCGTTAGCGGATCCAGCGATCGTACTTTACGACGCTGGCAAGTTGATAAAACAGCTTGGCCGGGAAATCATCGCCTAAAAAATCGGGGTGAGATTCAAGAGGAAATAGATATGAATGGGAACAAAATCGACCAACCGGATCGTGCGATACAAACCATTCTTGCAACTCCCGATACATTGACTCAAAACAATATCTTTGTTGTGGGTTTAGAAGATAGTGGTGCAATACAACTTTGGGATATTAATCAGGAAAACTTACTCGCTCAACTGAATTTGATTGACGAGAGAAGACAAATCAGAAATAATAGAGTTTTTAGCGCTTATATTACCGATCGCTATTTATTTACCGGACATGGTAGCAATACAGTTTATCAATGGGATTTAAACAATATACTCGACTCGATTGAAGAAAAAGGGAATTCACCAGTTGAGCAAGGAAATGATTTTCCCGTATATATCAGGAGCATCGAAAAAAGCTCTCCTTTAAAACCTTTGATTGATTTTCATTCTTTCAATTTTGTTCCGCTTAGTCTAGCTGTATCCGAAGAAAAAGAGTTTCTAATCTTAGCAGGACGATACAATAAACTCGCTTTTTGGAAATTTGGAGATGAGACAAATCAAGAAGTATATGAAGGTCAATTTTATTTGCAACCCGAAAATAATTCAAATAATCAAACTTTAGCACCACTGTTAGGACAGCACAGTTATATCACGAGTTTGGCGATCGCCGAACAAGGTCAGAATGCCCTATTGGTCATGGCAGATAATAGCGGTTATATCACGCTCTGGAATCTGGATACAATCGATAGCTGTATTGCGCAACAAGGAGTTGAAACAGAGGAGAATAACGAACAAGGAACTCAAAATTTTTTGCAAGAATGCGGTGCAATTATCGATCAGTGGTCTGATGGACATCAAGGTCAACCCGTGCGATCGGTTGCCATAACTCCCAATGGCTGTTATCTTGCCAGTGCGGGGGATGATGGTCGCGTTAAACTGTGGTTGTTGAATGAAGAAGGACAGCGAATTGATGAGAAAAAACTGGGCGAATTTCCTCAAACTAGACTCAATAGTGTCGATATTAAAGAAGACAAAGAGTATTTATGGGTGGTCAGCGATGCTGCATCTTATCGGATTCAATTATATCGGACGAATCTCAAAAAAACAGATGGAGAAAGATGCGCTCAATCCCTCTAGTTTAACATAACAATAGATCGAAAAACAATGCAAACGCCTACACAAAATGAATTAGTCTTAAAAGAAATTGCTTCTGGCGATCGCGAACAAACGATTCGTCGCGGTTTGCCGATTAAAAAAGTCTTTTCCTTACAAAATCAAGGCAAGCAAGTGGCAAAAGTTCAAGTTCGCGTTAAAGGGAGAGACGAACAAGCACAGCGCTTGCATTTATGGTGTAAAGTCGAACCGGAGCGCATAATAGAATTAGCGGGGAACGATCGCAGAAATTTCACCCTCAATTTTGAGATTCCTGTCAGCGAAAAAGCAGAACTCTATAATTATGAAATTCTCCTCATTGAATCATCTCAATATCCGACGAGGACAACGCGCCATTTTCAACAATTGCGCCTGCCAAAATCGGAATGGGTAGAATTTCCAGAGTTTTTACTTCAACCGACAACCAGTGCGGATCGACCTCATCCCTTGAAAGCAGGAGAATCTTTTGAAGTTTCTGTCAGAGTAGAAAATCGTTCGGATTTAGTCGATCGCTTTGTCTTAAAATGCCCAGATTTACCGACAGAATGGTTTGAAATTAAATACTCTCATGAGAATTTAGGCATTCTCGGACTCAGTGAGTTGGAAGAGGGATTGAATCTCAATCCTAATCGCAATGGGACGATTAAATTCCTCTTAAATCCCCCTCCACACTCCCCTGCGGGTGTTTATGCACCAACGTTATGTTTGACTTCCAAGAGCTATCGAGAAGTGATGCTTTTGGATATCTTTTACTTTCGGATCGTTCCCGACGATCGCCTAGAGGTGGAACTTTCTCCCTCTCGTTGTCAGTTTCCCACGCGCAAATCGAAAAAGAAACGCGATCGCCGGAAATTTGATGTAGAAGAACAAGGTTATGAAGACGATTTTTTTGATATTTTTCCCCCCGAACAAGAAGCGCGATCGCTCTATTCAGAACGGGATTCTACAACTTGGGATCGAAACAAAACAAAACTCCAATATCCTTCGCCTCAACCTTCTGACTCCGATTTCGATGTTCGGATCAAAATCAGCAATCAAGGTAATATTCAACGGCAAATTGTTGTTAAAGCTGCTGACTCGGAGAATCTGTTTAAATACGATCCTCCTACTCAATTGGTCACTCTCGATCCCGGAGAAACTAAAACAACCGGGTTTCAGCTTAAATCGCCTCAATGGTGGCGGCGATCGCTTAAAGGAAAGGGCAAAGAAACACAATTTATCCCGGAGTTAGAAAACTATCGAGATCGCCCTCTTCCCGATACGCAAAAACCTCCTTTTGTCCCGGATCTCGAAGATTTGAAACACGATCGCGGCATCTATCGCGATCGAAAATCCAAAGTAGAAACAACTCTTATTTTAAAGCCTTATCCGTGGTGGGTCTTATGGCTTCGGAATCTATTAATTATACTAATAATATTAGCAGCTTTAACAGGATTATCAATTGCTGCTTGGCTAATGTTTTTTAATATGCCATTGTTGCCAGAAATCCAAAGCGTAGAAACAGTGAACAAAGAGCAAAGAAAGCGCGAAATTTATAAGATTGAAAATAATGAGTCTGTTTTTCTAGAATTAGCGATCGCAGTTCCTCAGCAACTCGATAGAATTGTGGTGACGCAGATTGATGGAAACCAACAGAAGATACAAAAAACTTATTTACCTTCTGAAGTATTCAGCCGTTCTTTTATCCAGTCTGAAACCCCTGCAAGACCCGTTCTGAGAATTGGCGATCGCTTTTCTCGTCTGTTTGGTTTCTTTAACTCTGAATCTCAGGATCGTTCTTCTCCAGAATTTGATAAATATTTAATTGACATTGAAAAAGGTCACTTAGAGATTATCGAACAAAATCGACAAGGAATATATTTCAGTGTAGCAAAAACTCTTAACATACGAGCAGAAATATTGGGTCTCTCTCTCTCCGAACTGCCCCAACGAGGCTTTGAGATATCGCCAGAACCAGAGCCGGAAAGGGATTCTTTCGCACCCGGTAAGTATCAATTTGAAGTCGAGATTTTTCCAACAGATTATCGAACCCTTTTAGGTGTTAGAAAAAGAAGCAGTCAAAAACAAGTAGATTCTCGCCTTACCGATACCATTGAAGTGATTCCCAAACCCAAACCCAGTCTATCCGATCTCAAAAGTAGCGACTCTGCTTATCAACAAAAAGAGCGCCTTCCTTTGGTTTTAGAATGGACGGTGAATAATCGAGAACAACTGGGTAAAATGGCGATTTTACGACAAGCTGAAGAAGGAAAAGTCGAAGTTTATAACTATCTCAGCGATGAGATTGAAATTAAAAGCGATCGCGAGACTGAAGGAGAAGAAACAAGTGATGAAACGAATGAACTAGAACAGTTAGAATGTGAAGAAAAAGCCCTAGAACAATTGACTTGTTCTTGGCAACAGAATATCGCAGATTTACCGGCAGGTTTGTATACTTTTGCGGTAGAAGTTTTTTCTCGAGATGAGTTAGAAGAGGCAAGCGATCGCAAGGAAATCAAGAATACCGTGTTTGTTATTCCTAAACCTTTACCAAAAATTGAAGAATTTGCGATCGTCGAAGATGAGGATAAGAAGTATGAAGAAGAAGTAAACAATGAAATTTTAGTCGATTTCAGTATCGAAAATCCTAATCAAATTAAAGAATTAATAATACGGCAGCAATCCCCAGACGGGCGATCGCAAGAGCAAGCGAAATATAGCTATCCCCAAGATTTACAGGAATTTTGCTCAATTCCAAAACCCGATGAAATTGATGAAAAAATGGTTTGTAAAAACGTTCCTCTTGGTAAATTTGAGGTTGGTGAATACAGTTTCAAACTCATTGTTGTACCCACACTTGAAGATGGCGAAAAAGAGATTTCTGAAACAACAGATTTTGTTAAAGTTTCACCTAAGCCGATCGAAATTAAATCTTTTAAAATCAATAACAAAGCCTTTAAAAATAACGATATCAAAATTCTTTCTAATTACGCCAATATTCCCCAACGTCTGGAATTTTCTTGGGTGGTTGAGGCAGGAAAAGAGGTCATTGTAGAATTTCTTCCTGTTGGTGGAGTCTACGACAAAAGAGACTCCCTATCTTATCCTTTAACACCGGGAACATCACGAGAAACTTTTGTTCTGAAAATTACCGATCCCTTCGGCAAAATAGTCACTCATGTTGTTACCGTACAAGCCTATGAATCCAATAGTCCTTCAAGATTAGATGCAACACCTGAAGAGGATTCCCAAACTCCCAAACCGCCTTCTCTACCTGCTAGACTGGCACCTTCAGAAAGACCATTGCAAAGCAATTAAACCAATTACAATTGTTTATTCAACCCAGCCTTTGATCTCTGCATCTGTTAAAACTTCATTTAATTTGCGATATTCGTTTTGGGTAGCTGTTAAAATATGTTGCATAGTAACGGGATTGCGATCGCCTTTCTCATTGACGGCTAAAAAGACAGAATTAATAGCAATATTGCGAATAATTCCACCTGCTTTATCGAGTTGTGCGAGTTTGCGATAATCTAATTCTAGAGTTGGTGTTTGAGGAGGAAAAACGCGCTGCCAAATTGCCATTCTTTGTTTCTTCGTGGGAAAAGGAAAATTAACGATAAAACGAATGCGGCGCAAAAACGCATTATCGATCGCATCTTTGAGATTCGTCGTTAAAATCGCTAATCCTTGGTATTCTTCCATGCGTTGCAAGAGATAGCTTACCTCTAAATTCGCATAGCGATCGCGGCTATCCTTCACCTCGCTTCTTTTCCCAAATAAAGCATCTGCCTCATCAAACAATAAAATTGCGCCTCCGGTTTCGGCTGCATCAAAAATACGGCGTAAATTCTTCTCGGTTTCCCCAATATATTTACTCACCACGCGACTGAGATCGATGCGATATAAATCTACGGCTAATTCTCGAGCTAAAACTTCCGCAGCCATTGTTTTTCCGGTGCCGCTAGTCCCTGCAAATAAGGCACTAATTCCCAAGCCCCGCGCTCCTTTACTAGCGAATCCCAAATCGTGGTAAACTGTCGTTCTATAGCGAATTTGTCCGGAGATTTCTTGTAAGATTTCTTTCTTTTCTGATGGTAAGATAAGATCGTCCCAAGTGGCTTTTGATTCGATGCGCTGTGCTAAATCTGCTAGCTGGGGTCTAGCTTGAATGCGACAACTTTCCCAGAGTTGTTCTTGTAGGTCTTGTTTAGGAATATTTGGGTCACTTTTGGCGATCGCGCCGACGGATTCAATCGTATTTAAGTTCAAATTAAATTGTGCTGTTATTGCTTTCACGATGGGATCGCGATCGCTTGTCTCTAAATGACCTAAAACAATATGCCAGTTCTCTCTCTGTTCTTCCAAAGTCGCCGATTCTACTTCAAAAGTTAACAGAGAACGCCTGCGAGGAGGAAGGCGATCGCGAGTGGCGATAATGAGAGGGGTTTGAATGCGATCGATTAACAGAGCAATTGCTTGTTGTTTGGCTACATTTTCCCTATATATTTCATCTATTTCTAAGAGTAAAACCGAGCCTTGAAGTAGAGATTCTCTCTCCCACAGTCGTAAAAACGTGGTAAATTCTTCTGCATCGGTTGGCAGTAAATGGGAAGCGATCGCATAGAGTTTTCGTCCTTCTTTCTCGCAGGTTGTCGCGGCGATCGCTCTGAGTTGTCCGAAGTTTTGTCCGCAAAGTTGTACGATGGGAATATAAGAGGTTTTGTCGTCTTGCCAAATCTGGAGTAATTGTCCCACAAGTTGTTGATGGGATTTCACAAGGGTGGATTGAGATTCAACTAACTCTATTAAATACTCTAAGCGTTCGTCTAAGGGGAATGAATCGAATAGATAATGAAACACCCATTCATCAATTTTCAAAGGGCTTTGCATCAAGACTCTCCCCTTTTCGACTTCGATTAATTGCCAGTAGCGTAGGGGGGAATCAGGTCTCAATGCACCCATATGTCGGCTTGGAAAAATTGTGAATGCTAAGTTAAAAGTAGGATAGCCTTGTTTGGGATTATTCTGGGCGATCGCGCATAAATTTGCCCATTGCGACTTAATTTCTTGTCCCAAGCAAAGCAGCAAAATATCCCGTTCGAATTCGCTTAATTGAAACTGTTGGCAAAGTTGCTCTAAATGCGCTTGATGGACTGGCTTAACCAGTAGTTTTTCACGCAAATTGAAGAGTTTTTCGCGAGCCGATGTTACATCTGAATTGGTCATGGGGATTTTAGGATTTGAAGTGCGCGCGTACACCCGACTGGTGCAATCATTCTAGTATCGAAATGCGATCGCCTACAATAAGTTCAGATTTAGATCGACTCTCCGAAAATTTTGCGATATACTGGGCAAGTGCGATCGCGCTGGAAACGATGTAAGGGTTTGTGAATTTTCTGGAGATCTCGAACGAGGGAAGGGGAGGAAAGCCAAATGGTTAGAGCTTTGGTACAACCGAAAAAAGGGAGCGTTCCTCTGGCTGGCAAGTCGTCCAAGTCGAAGTCACTGTTTTCGCGTCCTCCTGTCTCTACGGAAAGTGAGAATTTTTCGGGGGATGATTCTTTCCCGGTTTCTGGAGAAGGAATGGATTTAGATTGGGGTTCGATTCCCGTCGATCCGCCTGAGTCTGCGCCTCGGGTTCAGGCTGCACCGGAGGAGACGGAAGAAAAGGAAATTCAAGAGAAAGAGGATAAGGAAGAAGTTCAACCGAAGGAGAGTGCGATCGCGTCTTCTGAGGATGAGGATAATAAAATTCAAGCAAAACTCAGCATTGGAGCGCCGGGAGATAAGTACGAACAGGAGGCGGATCGGGTCGCTAGAAAGGTGATTGAGATGGACGCTCCTGCGCCTCAAGATTCGGTACAGCGTCAAACGGAAGTAGAGGAAGATGAAGTAAAGCCCAAGATTCAGGCGAAGGGACAAGCGACTAACGCAACTGCCGATTTTGAAAGCAGTTTATCGCGAGGACAGGGGGGCGGTTCTCCTTTAGGAAATGAGACTCAGGATTTTATGGAGTCTCGTTTTGGGACAGATTTTGGTGGCGTGCGGGTGCATACGGACTCAAATGCCGTGCAGATGAATAAGGATATCGGCGCACAGGCGTTTACTCACGGACAGGATATTTATTTTAATTCTGGGAAGTATAATCCGGGCTCGAGTTCTGGCAAGGAGTTGCTGGCTCACGAGTTGACCCATACGGTACAGCAGAGCGGAGGAAGCGTTCAAGCGAAGTATCAGCAGGAGGAAAATAGCGAACGAGGGACTAAGCTGGAGAAAGCTCAGGGGAGGCCTTTGCCTGTTGAAAGTGATGGCGATGAACACAAGGAACTGAAAAAAGGAGAGACACAAGAGCAAAGAGTGCGATCGCAATTAGATAAAGAAACTCAAGAGACGAAAGAGGCTAAAAAGCAAGATAATTCAACTAAAGAGGCAAAGCAATCTCTCGATAAATCTCTCCCAGCCAATGGAGAAAAAGAATCCGCACAAACACAGCCGTTAGAAGCACCCAAGTCGGAAGGACAAAACGTCGCACCACAAAATAACTCAACTGGAGAAAAATCGGGTCAGCAAACGGAGAGCAAAGCGCCGTCACCTCCAACAACAAATGAAGCACCCTCTGGCGATACCAATTCAGCAAATACCGATCCTGCTGCTGAATTTGAAGGATTGGTAGATGAGCAAGTTAGTGCGTATATGAATGGCAATGTTTCGCCAGATCGTTTAACTGCACTCAATGCACAAACTCAAGGATTACTGGATGGAGCATCAGCTTTAAGCGAGAAAAATATTTCTCAACCTGATTCTGGAAACCTTTTGGGATCTCTAACAGGAATTACCGCACTTAAAGATGCAGTTAATTTCGATAAATCTCCTCCCGGCTACGACAAAGAAGACTCTTGGTTACAAACAGTTGCCCGAATACGAGATATTGCTAGTGCTTTGGGTAGTGTTGTCGGAACTATTGGATTGTTGGCAACAATAGGTGGCGCAATTTTGACTTTATTGATTCCTCCTGTTGGAGTATTTCTGACAACAGTTGGCAAGTTTAGTGATATGGCTGCGCTAATCTTGAATATTATTTCTTTGGTGTTGAGTGGTGTGCTTACAGGTTATAACATTTATCGATTAGTACATGCAACAAATCCAGAAGAGAAAAAACGATTATTTGGACTTGTTCAACAAGAGGTAGTAAATACAACGGCGAGTGGATTAGCTGTTGGTTTGTCTGTTATGCCAAGTGCATCTAAAACAATTGGTAAAGGTTCAAAAAATGTCGTTAAACCAATAAGCACAGGATTTAAAACAGGGGCAAAAACTCTTGCAAAAAGTACCGCCAAGGGGTCGAAATCGATTGGGAAAGGTATTCTCGGAGGAGGTAAAGCAGTTGTTAAAGGCTTTGGTAGAGGAGGTAAAACTTTTGGTAAGGGCATTGCTATGGGAGGTAAAACTTTTGGTAAAGAAGCTGGCAAAATCTCCAAAATGCTAGGGAAGAGCCAAGTGTTTAAACCAATTGGCAGAGGATTCAAAATTGGAACAAAGGCTATTAAGAAAGAGTTTTCTAAAGGTGCTAAGGCAATTGGGCAGGCATTTAAAGGAAATAAAAAAGACATGGTGAAAGGTCTTGTTACAGGAGCTAAGTCTTTTGGGAAAGGTTTTGCCAGAGGAGGTAAAACTTTTGGTAAAGGCATAGTCATGGGAGGCAAAACTTTTGGTAAAGAAGCTAGCAAAATTTCCAAAATGCTCAGCAAGAGCCAAGTCCTTAAGCCAATTGGGAAGGGATTTAGTAATGGCTCTAAAGCAATTGGGAAGGGATTTAGTAATGGTTCTAAAGCAATTGGGAAAGGATTTAAGACTGGATTCAAAGTTGTTAAAGAAGGTTTGATGGAGAGTGGTCAAACAATTGGAAAAGGATTTAGTATAGGAGCAAAAACATTTGGAGAAAACGTCAAAAAAACTAACTGGAAAGACTTTGGTAAGCTAACTCTCACTGAATCGTTAAAATATGCTGCTGGTGGTTTTGTTAATGAAAGTGCCAATATCGCTAAAAACAATTTAATAGAATTGGATGATGCTAAAAAAATAATTAGTAAATCCACTAAGTTTGTAACATTTGTACAAGGTCGTATATGTGATCCGATTTATTCTTTGCCTGATAAATCGGCAAATCAAGGAATAGGGAAAAAGAATGATAGGGACTTGGCTAGTATAGCGATGGGGCAACAAACATCTCCCGAAACTCCTCCAAGTCCAGTGTTATATAGTCCTGATAGTTTGGCACATCTTAGCGAATCGAAACTAGAAATTGCTAAGGCTGTTGAAACTGTCAATCAGTATATTGGAACGGCAAACCGATCCGAACAAGATAATAAAGCCGCTAGCGAAGTAGCCCAAACCCTTAAAGAGAAAAATACACAACAGCAAGACACCATCAAAAACGAACAACAGGATATTGTCGGACAAAAAGACAAACTCTCTCAAGCTGATGGCGCTCAGCAGAAGATGTCTCAAGAATCAGAACGTGCTTCAAGTGAAGCCCAAAAAGGACAAAATGAAGGAGAAAAAGTTCAATCCGAAGGTGGCAACGTTAATGTTGAAGGAAAAGAAGAACCCAAAGAAGAGAAAAACTGGCTGGAGAAGGCTTGGGATGCTACCGGAGGCGCAATCTGGGAAAACATGGTTCGTCCCGCTATTGATTTTGTCAAAGGTAAGATTAATCAAATTATGCAAAAAGTCAATGAATTTATTATGGGGATAATTGAGCAAACTTGTGGATTGGATGACATCAAAGCAGAACTAAATGCAGGAGGACAAGATATTGTAGACAAAGGAACTTCCCTAGACGAAACAAATACGGGTTTGCAAGAAACATCCGACCAAACCGAACAAGCCAAACAACAGAATGATGAAACGATTATGCAAGCGCAGAGCAATATTGATGAAGCAGTAGGAGTCCGTGCAGAAGCTGAACAATTGCTAACCGCTCTCACCACTCATCATGCCCTATTAGAGCAAGAAGAAAGTATTGCTAAGAGCTACATCGCAGAATTTGGCACTCGTTATCAAGACTTCTTTAGCCAGCAAAACGACCAACCCGAACAAACCGATTCTTCCGACCAATCCGAGCCAACAGATGCGACTCCAGAAGTCGGAATTACCCAAGCAGAAATTACACCTATTAAAGCCCATATTCAGGCAATACAGGACGCAGAAAACAATGCCTCCCAAGAACTCAATCAAGTATCATCTGAAAGCTCGGGTAGTATTTCACCAGAACTGCAAACAGTCGAGCGAGAAGTCACAACAGGCGCGATCGCAGAATTCAATGCCAAACAATCTCAACGTCTTGGAAAATCGGCACAATTACTCGCACAAGCCGAGAGTTGCAACGGTTTATCTCAAGAAGAAGGAAGCGCCAAACTCCAAGGAATCATGGATGAACTCGCCACTTTAACGCAAGAATTAGAGCAAGACAGAATGACAGCATTGCAAACTGTTGCTCAAATGCACGAACAAGCGATCGCAGTCTCAGAAGAACCCTCAGAAGAGGATGGAGAGGAAATGGCGTGATAGAAGAAACCGTCAAAACTTTTCTAACCGATATTCTTATGAATGTTCCCCTCGTCCGAGGTCAATTAAGCCGAGGAGAACTTCAACCCCGCGAGTATCTGGACGTGCTAAAAACATCAGTTCTTTTCTTCCCAGTATTTCGCAATTGGTCATCCCCTGTTACGCAATGGCTACCGGAATTAAAACAACTAAGCGAAGAACTAGATGATGCAGAAGCAAAAACCTTCACAAACATTCGTCAAGGCGTTGTTTTGATGCGTCTTAATGAATTAGATGAAGCTCTGAAAAAACTAGACGAATTATCCTCGGATATCTCTCCCCGCTTTCAATGTTGGAAAACTCTAACTCAATCTAGAATTTATACTCGCAAACAGGATTTCGAGCGAGCTTGGCAAGAGTTGACTCAAGGTGAATCAATTGCCTTAGAATCACAGGACTGGCTCGCTGTTTTACCGCTAATTGCCAAAGGAGAATTACAACTCGAAAAAAATGATATCTCAGCAGCACGAGAGACCTTTTTCAAAGCATTAAATCAGTTGTCTTTTGAATGGATTGAAGAAAGAGTACAAGTCTTGCAATCTCTAGGGTTTATCTATATTACATTGGCAGATATTGAAAAGGCATTTCCTTACTTAGATGAAGCCCGACAAGTTTTAAAAGGTGCAAGTATTTGGACTGAAGTTATCCAGATGAACTTAGTCGTGGGGAATTTTCTACTGTCACAGGGAGAAACACAACAAGCCGAAATTCTTTTTAACGAAGGACTCCAACTGTGTCAAAGTCATTCTCAACCCCAGTTTGAAGCAACTCTACAAATGGGATTGAGTCGTTTAAAAGTTAGCGATCGCAAATTTGATGAAGCTATTCAATCGAGTCTAAAATCAGCCAGTTTGTTAGCCCAACAAGGTAACACGCTTGGCTATGTCAGCATGATTATCTACCTATCCAAAATTTATATTCAAGCACAAAATTTTCCCGAATCTTACCGAACTCTTGTAACGGGTGTAAGTATTTCTAAACATTTAAAAATACCATTAGCAGAAAAGATTTTAAGAATAAAGATAGAAACTCTGAAAAATGAAATACTAGGTTCTGAAAAATTC
>JBCCVR010000201.1:0-12903 GCA_039194995.1 Cyanobacteria bacterium P01_E01_bin.42
CCTGTCTAATTTCGATTTTTCCGACTCTAGTAAGTCAAGACACCTCGAATATTGGAGGTTTGATTTTTTTTTGTACCAAACATCGCTACTTCTTGGTTTCTAATACTTTGGAAATTTCCACTTCTAAGCATTAAACTCTTGAGATCTTCTTGATGTCTCAAGAGAGATGGATCGCTACTAGGTGTGAATTTAGGGTTGTCAAATAGCAATGAGCTTTCAATAGTTTGATCGGGCTTCTCTTGACTCAAAATTTTTGATATTGCTTCATAAGTAGTTAGCGATAGAATTTCGTCATAAGTTAGTTTTCTGTTTAAGACATTCTCTACGGCTATGACGAGAGAAGCATATCCAAGAGAATCCCAGTTTTGTACTAAACCGAGTGCTAAATCTTCTTTTACTAATTCTAATGGGATATCGAGAACTTCGGAAAGAAGAAGGCGAGGATCGTTCGATAAGGTACGCTTGCTAGTCCACAGAACTTCTAAATTTTTCAACTTACCTTTGAGAACTTTTCCTGCTCCAGAACGAGGGAAATAATTGACAAAACGGATTTCTTTTAGCGCTTGATTACTCGGCAGAACAGGAAATAATATTTCCTTGATTGTATTTGTGACTTTGGTATAGTCTACTTGTTTGTCTCCAGAAATGGCATAGACAACAATTTTTTCGCATACAAAACGATCTTGCTCAACTATACAAGCAACATCTTGCACGCATTTATGAGCTAATATTTCAACTTCAAGATAACGCAGAGAAATATTAATACCGGCAAAAATAGCAATATCTTTTTTGCGTCCTTGAATCGAGTAATATCCTTGTTCGTCACGGCTAGCCATATCTCCGGTTTTTAACCACTCTCCATCAAAGGCCTTCATAGTTTCTTCCGGATCGTCTAGATAACCTAACATTAACCCTTCACCACGCACTTGAATCTCTCCTATTTTCTCGGTTTGACATAAATTACCAAAGTCATCAATCAAACGCACTTCAAAATTTGCAGGAAGTCCAATCGAACCAATTTTTCGGTGTTTGGGTGGCAATGGGTTTGCAAATATCTGGCCGGCTGTTTCAGTCATCCCCATTGTTTCGATTAAGGGAATTTTGTAGTGTAATTCAAATTCTTGTATTAATTGAGGGAGAAGAGGGGCTGACGCTGAGCGGCAAAATCTTAGAGAATTTAATGACCAAAAATTTTGCTCAATGGGAGGCTGCATTAAAGTAGCATACAATGTAGGAACAGCGGATAGCCAAGTGCATTGGTAAGTATCAATCGCTTCCAAAACTTTTTGAGCTGCAAAAATTCCTTGATAATAAAATACGGAACTTCCACTAATCAAAGGGGCAAGAAAAGTTGTTACCAAACCATTTAAATGCGATAGAGGTAAAACGCAAAGAGCGCGATCCGATGATTCAATCTCGTGTGATTTCACAACATTCAGCGCCCCAATTATCAGGTTCTGGTGAGAAAGGAGGACTCCTTTGGGGTTTCCCGTACTACCAGAGGTATAGATGCATAAAGCAGCAGTATCGCAATTGAGTTGAATTTTGTTTGGGTTTGGTGTTTCTGCTTGTTGAGAAATATAACTGTTTAATTCTACAACTTGAACTTTTTGGTCGTGACAGACTTTTTTATAAGTATTGATGTTCTGAAGGGATGAATCTAGTAAGACTAGGTTAGCAGCAAATTGCCCCAGAAGTCGACTTAATTCTGAAGAGCTGATAGATGAATCAAGAGGGCAAGCGATCGCGCCAATTTTCCAACAAGCGGCTAGTGCAGCTAATTGGTATTGATTGATACTTGAGAGCAGAACAACTCGCAAACCTAACCCATTGGAAAATATTTCTAAAATAGATTGAGTAAGAGAATTTGCAAGAGTATTTAAGTCAGTTGCTGTTATAGCCTCAGCATTAGAAAAAAGAGCAAAATTACTAGAGTCTTGTAAATTTGCCCGATATTCAAATAAATCCGCAAGATTTCGCACGCTTCTTAAACTGAAAGAGTCTTGATTTTCTTGCATAATTCTAATCAATGTTTGTCTTAATCGTATGAATCGTATGAATTAAATGGGTTTTAATCGTTCTTGGCTCTCGCGTTGGAGATGAGAGTGACGATCTTCGATCATCACTTTTCTCACGTTCAAACGTTCGTCTTCTTTATCTTTATCCATACTCAAATAGTAGCCGACTGGATTGTACTTAATAGGTCGATCTCCTTCAGTCAAACGAGCTGCTGCCAATTTTTTCACGAACCCGATCGCTTTACTGAAATCTTGTTGAATCTCAGTTTGATTGATGAAACTGTCTTGATAAAGATATCCAATTAGGGGTTTCGCAAGAATGGTATGATGCCGAATCATAGAAGTCATTATCCTCATTGGTAAATTTTCTTGACTTCCCAGTTCTTCAAAGATCAAAGGTATAACAATTTGATTCGATAGTGCATAATCTCCACGACGTAAATATCTCGTGCGCTCTATGAATTTTTGATAGTTGTTTTGAATTTTACTTGTATCTGTGAGGGAAAGAGCAACAGGAACAATCGCGTCGCAATCTAATAAATCTTGGTGAAAGATTTTGAGGGCATCGTGCTGAGTATTAATAATACATCGATAAACTGAATCAATATCGATATGAGTGGGACAAAAATCGCAGGCAAGACAACGAATTACCTGACTTTCTGCTATATTAATGACTTTCGCTTCGATACTTAATGGCAAAGAATGAATTAAATCTTTGACTTTGCTTTTGACTTGTCCTTGACAGTCTTGTACGATCGGAAATAATATTTTTACAGGGGCTTGCAATTCCCTTTGGTAGCTCAATCTGCGTAACAATTTAGCAATTCTACGTCCCGTCCCCATAGATGTATCGAGACCATAGCGATCTTGATACATCGTGCCAATATCGCCAGCTTGACCCGTTCCGCCATATTGGGATGTCGTATCGCTATCGTTCCCAACTGCAAACAATCCCAAATTAATCAAATCCCACATTTGATAGATAAGCGTTGTTTCTTGACCTCCATTCCGCTTTGAGCCAACGGCAATCCCTGCATATAATTTCCCTTCGAGTTGCATCTTTAATTGAGCATCTTGTCGAATTAAATCAATGAAAGATTGTGTCAAACTGCCGCGATCTCCAAAATATACTGGCCCCGAAATCAGAATACCATCCGATGCAATTAATTTTTCTTTAAGTTCATCTACTTTCGTATTTTTTCCAGATGGCAAAAAATATTCCGATAAAGATAAATGTTGAATATCTACATCATATTGAAGCGCAGACCAAAGCCCTGCTGCTAGAGCAACTTCAGAATTACTCAATCCTCGATTCCCTTTATTTCTTTTGAGATTCTCATAAATTTCAATAAAAGATTTCCCTCGATCTCGACCGGCTTTAAAAAAATTTTCCAAGTGGAGATCGGATTGAGCTGCTAAAAAATCAAGGAGTTGCGCTTCGTCTGCACAATTTTTGAGAGAATCAATCAGTTCTTGATTCCCTAGTCCCCAACGGGCATTTCTCAGACTGGCTGCAATTCCTAAGAGCTTGGGAGAATGTAACAATGACATTAACGATCCTTATCCTTAATTTAAATTTTTTGCTATTTTATTAAGTAATACTGTTAAAAGAGTCAATCCAACCTTGTTGATAGGCATAATTGAGAATATCAACAGTCGTAAAAGCTGGATTTTTTGGATACAGTTCTGCAAAAATTGCTTGAATTCGTTTGTAATCTTCTGGATAATCTAAAGTAATACGAAAAAAAGGATTGCTTAAACCCGAAGGCGCAATAATATCCAAGCGTTTATAATGCTTTGGATTCCTGCGAATAAACCAGCCCACATGCTCGCGGCAAGATTGAGTGTGGGCAAAGTTTAATGTTTCTGCCAAGGTCTTCCAAGCAACAACTTGCAGATCTAAACCATGCGGGTAAGAGCGAATCTCGCAATTCGTAACATAATCCACGTGAGGGCGGGCGGCCAGAAAAGCACAAACGTGCTGATCGATCGTATAGGGATCGATTAGGGGACAGTCTCCTGTTAACAGAACGCTAATTTCTGCCCCATACTGTCTTCCGGCTTCTACAACTCGCTCGAGAACGAAATCTTCCGAACCGCGAAAGCAATTGATGCCATAGCGATCGCAAAAGCTGGCTATCTCATCATCTTGAGGTTGAACGGTAGTTGCAACTACAATTTTATCGAGATAGCGGGCGAGGCGAACTCGTTCGAGCATTAACAGCAAAAGAGGTTTTCCGACAGCTTCTTTTAAAACTTTGCCAGGCAGGCGCGTTGACCCCATCCGGGCTTCTATTGTTGCGACAATGTTTGTCATTCTCTGACGATTATTGGATGAATTAAACAATCTGTATGGTATGGGCTGGAGGAGTTTTTTCCAACTCATGAATTTCGAAAAAAAGGTAATCAGAATAGATTTTAAACACAGCTTGGGTTGACTCACCTATTCACTTAATAAGTCCCAATTGAGTGGCGTTCCTCGTTTGACATTGCGCTCGATCGGTTTGCCTAGAAAGATATCGTAGTATTTGGGAGGTAATCCCAAACCAGGACGAATGGCTCTGAGATTTTCTGGGGTAAAAATATCCCCCGCTTTCATATCTCGAGCCACATAGAGAGAACGTCGAAAGGATAGCGAACCCTTCTCGGCTTGAGTTGCCCCATAATGAATTTTGCCCAATCCTTGCCAAGCTCTTTTCGTTTCTACCACTAATTGCTGCATTTCTTGGGGTTCCATCGAAAACGCCGAATCTACGCCCCCATCGCTCCGTTTTAATGTGAAGTGCTTTTCAATAAAGGTTACTCCTAGAGCAACGCTCGCGATCGCGACACCGATGCCCATCGTATGATCCGACAAGCCCATGCAAACATCAAACAAGTTGCGTAGGTGAGGAATGGTGAGAATATTGGTGTTGTCTGGAGTGGCGGGGTAAGTGCTGGTACATTTCAGTAAAATTAAGTCTTCGCATCCGGCTTCTCTAGCGGTCTGAACTGTTTCATCCAGTTCTGCGATGCTTGCCATTCCTGTCGAAATAATCATCGGTTTCCTCGTACCGGCAACCTTGCGAATCAGAGGTAAATCGGTATTTTCAAACGAGGCAATTTTATAACAGGGAACGTCTAAAGATTCGAGAAAATCAACAGCTGTGGCATCAAAGGGCGTGCTAAAGCCAATCATTCCCAATTCTCGACAGCGCTTAAAAATGGGTTCATGCCATTCCCAAGGCGTATAAGCCTTTTGATAGAGTTCGTATAAAGAATAACCATACCATAAGCTATCGCGATCTCCAATAAAAAATTCTCTCTCTTTCATATCAAGCGTCATGGTATCGGCAGTATAAGTTTGCAGTTTAATCCCCTGCACGCCACATTGTGCTGCCGCTTCAACAATTTTCAAAGCACGTTCTAAAGATTGATTGTGGTTGCCAGACATCTCGGCAACAATAAAAGGAGGATCGTACGCTCCGATTTTTCGATTTAGAATCCGAATTTCTGACATCATTAGAACCTCAATTCAACTTGAGTATTTTTTGACTTACTCCCTGTAACGTGCTAAAACAAATGCTTCAGCAGCTTGTAAACCTACCGTTGCTCCTCGCCATCGCGCTAAATATTCGACGGCTTCTAAAGAGCGTGGGTGAGGATAAGAGCGAATTTCTGTTTGATACGCTTGTAGAGCGTTGAGTTTTACATTGAGGGTATTTGAAATATCTACAAACCAGTTTGGATTAAAGTTGAGAGATGCAGTTGCTACTTGCCATTCTGTACTAGAAGGAACTTCAAAAAAGAGAATGCTTTTCGTTGGATGTTCGGGAATAGGACGAGCAGCCGTTATTACAGCCTCACTGATACGGCGATGATCGATATTTAGATCTCCGAGATGATGGGTGTAAATTCGTTCGGGTAAGTATTCTTGAATATGAGCTTCAATGACCTTAACAATATCGAGTAAATCACAGGTATCCATTCGATTATCGGGAAATTGTAGTAATTTTACAGAATCTACTTCTAAGATTTCACTGGCTTGATGTGCTGCTTTTGCTAGAGCAGAAAGATCGGTTTGCCTTGTTTCTCGATTCCTTGTCCAATCCCGACTGGTTGCACCTTCAGCCAAGATTAAAACGCGAACGACATCACCTTGTTGAGAGTGTTTAATAATTGTCCCACCACAACCAAGGACTTCATCATCAGGATGGGCTGCTATAACCAAAACATTCATTCTGCTTCTTCCTCAATCGGTGTGATGAGAACATCAGCAACGATACGGCCATCATATAAAGCAGACCGACTAAATTCATAGCGAAATCCTTGATGTTCGATAAATGCTTTGGGGTAACCTTCAGCATCTAACATTCTAATAAAATCATGTAATGTCGATAGGGAAAATAAACGATTGATTTTGCTTTCTTGCGGTTTGCGTCTTTTAAAAAGAACGACCTCTCCACTTTGGGGAATGGGTGTTAGCTGTTCTACAATAATTTGCTGGATCATATTAGCCGCTAATTCGGTAGCGCGTATATAAATTTCCTCAGCATTTCCTCCCAAGCACAGAGCCTTTTTGATATAAACTGGCCCTGCATCAAATTCTTCAGTCATGCGTAGGGCAGTTAATTTCGTTGTCTGATGTCCTCGAACGATCAAATTTTGTAAAGGGCTTCCTCCTCGACCATAAGGAACATCAGTCATGTGAAAACAAACACATTCATAATTTTTAATAATCGCTTGAGGGATTTTCCAAGACCAATGGAGAAAAAAGATATATCTAGGATTAATCTTTTTTATTGACTTAAGTGTTAATTTCTCTGCTGTATCTATCAAAAAATAATTGTCTCTGGAATTAGAAATGATTTGTTTATAGGCACTTACGCTCCATTTATGTTGACCACAAATGAGATATGTTAAAACGCTATTTTGATTCATAAATTCTAACTTTTTGAAATTCCCAAACTTGACGATCTGGATGTTCTGTCTCTATCCGAATGAAGTTTGCTTTCTTGAAAAGTTTTTGTGATGCTAAGTTCTCGGATTTTATAATAGCAACAACTGTTTTAACGAAAGTCTCAGTAAAAATTTTATTTAGAGCTTGTTTCAGTAATAATATGCCATAACCACATCCTCTTTTATGCGAAGTAATACTTATATCTATTTCTGCTTTCCTATTATCTTTGATGTCAAAACGAGCTTGTCCAATAGCTTCTCGATCGCCATTAATGCCAATAAAAATAAAAAAATTCATTGACTGTAGTTTATCATTAAACCATTTTTTGTGAGTATTCCAAGAAATAAAATCTGAAGAAAAAGAAGATTGTCTGACTTGAAAATCATTAGCCCATTGCCATAATAATTGACACTCATCAGGGCGAACTGTGCGCAGTTTTAAGAGGTTGGGTTCTAAGCGTAATAGCAGTCTTTCTACCCCCTTCCCATCTATCAATTTTGCAGTGCGCTGCTGTAGGCTGGCTCTTTGAGTGGTTGCGATCGCGAGAGAACCACAGCGAGAGGCAATTTCTCTTGTTGAGAGGGTCTCATGCCATCCCAAATCGATCGCTGCCCCGAGTTTGTCCAATTCCCGAGCGATCTCTTTCTGATTGTCTGCTAAAACGATAATTAAGGTGGGCAACCCCATAAAAGCAAGTTCCCAATTCGTCGAACCTCCGGCTGCGATCGCCACATCAGCCCAGGCTATGAGTTCGGGCATATCCATGACGTTGCGTTTGAGGGAAATTGACAGTTGAGACTGCTGCACCACCCCTTGTAATTGCTCGTAATGGGGGTTGCTTGCTCCCACGATCGCCACAACCTCTAAGTCTCGAACTTTGACTTGTTGTAGGGCTTCAATCACCTTTAAGGTGACATTATCAGGATCGCTGCCCCCCAAGGTGACTAAAATTTTTCGCGCCACTTCCGGGATTTCTCGTTGCCAATCTCGCCACGCTAAAAACTCCGGTCGCAGAAGAACGTAACGACTTCCTAACAAGAGTTGAGTCTGGGGTTCTCGATGGGGATACAGGCTTTCACGGGCATAAATATTCTGATTGAGGACTAAATCTGCATAGTAGTGTCCTGCATCTCCACAATCGTCAATGACGAGCAACTTGAATCCGGCTGTTTTAATCTGCTGCTGATAGCGCGCGTCAAAATGATAACCATCCACAACCAACCTAGTCGATCGCAACATTTTGGCTAGATTGACGGTTTCTTCCCCGTCCTCAATGCTTCCGGGATCGCTCGATAACCGATGCACCGTCATGCCTTCTGCCTGCAAGCGCCCTTGTAAGTCTCCCAGTTCTGTCGCGACGGCAAAAATGACTTGGCCACCTATCCCTTGCCACCCCCGAGCTAAAGCCAAACCGCGCATGAGATGACCCGTCCCGATCTGACGAGAAGCGTCTGCTCGAATAATAAGCGGTGCGGGGTTAGAGACGCACATGAATCCCTCGCTCTTGCAAAAAACGTTTAGCCTCTAGAGGAGTTTGCTCGGTAAAGTGATAAATACTGGCTGCTGCCACCGCAGAAGCTCCGCCGTCTCTGAAAGCCTCTAGGAAATGCTCGTAGTTGCCGGCTCCTCCCGAAGCAATTGCGGGAATGGAAATGGCTTGCGTAACGGCTTGAATCAATTCCAGATCGTATCCTGCCATTGTGCCATCGCGATCGATTGCCGTTAAGAGAATTTCCCCTGCACCGAGGGCTTCAACTTCCCGCGCCCAAGTTGCAGGATGTTTGCCAGTGGGTTGAGTTCCTGCATGGGTAAACACTTCATAGCTTCCATTCGGCATTTGTTTGACATCAATGGACGCAACGACGCACTGAGACCCAAATTCTCGGGCGGCTTCTCGAATAATTTCCGGTTCGAGTACCGCAGCCGTATTGAGAGAAACCTTGTCGGCACCCACTGCTAACAGTTTCCGAATGTCAGCAATATTTCGAATTCCTCCCCCCACAGTCAAGGGCATAAAACATTCGTCGGCAATTTCATCAACAGTTTCAAAGTCCGGCGGTCGTTCTTCGCCAGTGGCACTAATGTCCAGAAAAATAAGCTCGTCTACCTCTCGCAAATTGTATACTTTTACAGACTGCATCGCGCTCCCAACCCGACGCCAACTATCAAAACGAACGCCTTTGACCAAGCCAAAATTTTTAAAGAGAAGGGTGGGAATAATCCGGACTTTGAGCACGTTTATTTTTGAGAAAAAAGGCTAGAGGGCGAGAAAATTTCTGAGGAGTTGCAGTCCGACTTTCTGACTTTTTTCGGGATGAAATTGAACGCCAAAAATGTTATCTCTGCTGACAATCGAAACAAAGTTACCGCAATAGGGGGTATAAGCCAGAATATCTTCAGCGCGATCGCATAAAAAATGATAGCTATGGACAAAGTAAAAGTCTTTACGAGGAGGAATATTTCGTAGTAGTGGAGAAGAGTGCTGATAGATGGCTTCGTTCCAACCGACATGAGGAATTCGGACATCTAGACCTGTGGGTTGAAATCGCTCGACTCTGCCTTCAATCCAACCCAAACCCGGAGTTTCACCCCCTTCCCGGCCTCGAGTGGCCAACAGTTGCATCCCCAGACAAATGCCGAGGAAGGGAATGCCGCAATCGATGACCTGTTCGCGTAAAATAACATCTAAATTGCGATCACGAATTTTCTGCATCCCTCTAGCAAACGAGCCGACCCCCGGTAGGATAATAAAATCCGCCCGGGCAAAGGTATCGGGATTGCAAGAAATTTCTGGTTTGCCACCACACTCAATAACAGCACGGGCAACCGAATCTAAATTTCCCGCATCATAATTAACAATTGCAACCTTTTTCATTTTTATTGTTTGATTCTACTCGGTCAATTTTACTCATTTAACCCTGGCAAATTATCATAGTTAATTTTAGTCAGATTTCCGCTTGAATCCTTGACTAAATTTCCTCGGCGATCGCAAACAAATAATTTTTTATTGGTAAAGCGATCGCAGACCCGGACAAACTCCTCTAAAGAAATTTCCAATTCCTCAAGAATTTCTGGCAATGGTTTGCCCAGATAAGTCCAAGGAAATTTACCATCGCATTTTTTGACTAAATTGATGGCATCCTCTCGCGTAATGCGTCCGCGACGAACGTGCAAACACGCTAAATCCGTCGCACGACCAAAACCATACTTTAAAAATTTAAAATAGTCGTGAATTCCAGTCTGATGGTTATCCAGGTTTTCATAGTTGACAAGAGAACCTTCTACAGATTTGGGATAAGTTTCAAAGCCATGAGCTTGAGCGTACAAAGCATTTTGATAACCATCCCAAGGAAGATAATATCCTAAAAAGATTCCCGTTACACCAACCGCTTTGAGGTCTTCATCCCTTGGATATTCGTACTGAATGAGATGTTTTTTCTCAATTCCTTCTTGTCTGATGAGATCGGATACGCGCAAACCTAACAGACCGCCAAATTCCTCGAGCCATCGTCGCGTTAAAATATTATTTTCAGCTGCCGATGCCGGCCCGCCATACTCATTTTGAGAGTTTTCTCCCCAAATTATCAGAGGAATCTTCAATTGAACGGCGATTCTAACCGGAATTGTAAAAATAGTAACGTGTTCTGGCCAAGAAATATCCCCCACATTTAGGAGTCCAATTCGATTAAGTTTTCGGCGAATCGCGGGATTTACCGTGACTTCAAGATAATCGACGCCTAAATTTTTCAGATTTTCAATATTCCGCCGTCCAATCGGTGAGAGATCGTCTGTTGTTGCGGTTACGCATAGTGGGTTCATCCCCAACTCTAAAAGTTTAAGGGTTTGAAAGTGACTATCTTTACCACCACTCACGGGAACAATACAATCATAGTTATTTTTGCCATTTTGCGATCGATAGTGGTTTAAAATATTGACCAGCTCTTCCTTGCGGCTTTTCCAATCAATGGTAATACGATTTTCGAAAGATCTGCAAGCATTACAAACCCCTTCTTTATCGAGATAAAGATCGGGTTTTGTTTCTGGCATAACACACCGATTGCAATATCGAATCATCTCTCACATCCCTTAGATAGTAGGAAAATTTATTCTGTTTTTTCTAGCAAAAACCAAGTTGTATCATCCCAAGCCGGATTTAGTCTTTGCCAAAGAAATCCATAAGTCACTACTGAAATATTTGAATAGAGATCGAGAAATTCTCCGGCAAAATCTCTTTTAAAAAGTTTCTGAGAATGTCCGCGATAATTTATTTCAACTGGAGCAGGATTGTAGTACTCATTGAGCAGTATATACCGAGAAGAAATTTCGTACATTTTTTGATAGATCGATCGCAAATCGTTTGGATGAATATGAATTAAAACACCACAGCTAAAAACTAAATCAAATTTTTTGTTCGGTGCAAAATCTTGAATTGAGGAATGAATCGTCTGAATGTTGGGATTATCTTTTAAGATGTCTATCGCTTCTGAATTAATTTCAATTCCAGTTAAATTAAAATTTGGACTGAGGCGATAAATAGCTTCTAAGTTGTGTCCCCGATTACATCCTAATTCGCAGATGTTTTGAATTCCATATGTGTTTTTAAGAACTGTCGCAAAAAAAGATATCCTGAGCTGGGGATTGATATCGTTCCTTGATGTATACCGATCTCCGAATTCTCCTTGCCAAAATAATTCTTGTTCTGTCTTTTCTCTCATTTTTCGATCTTGCTGTTATTTTGAAAATTTGAGGTGCTAAAGCAGGATTTTATGTAATATCCTGACAATTTTATCTTGTTGTTCGTCAGTTAAATTTGGATGCAAAGGAAGTGTAATGGCTTCTTTATAGTAATTTTCAGCAGCAATATATTGCCCTTCTATAAATCCAAGTTCTTGATAGTATGGATGTAGATGAACTGGGATATAATGTAGATTCACGCCTATGCCTGCTTTTCGCAACTCTGAAAAAATTTGTTGATAAGATTTCTCAATCTTTTCGAGTTTAAGGCGAATGACATAAAGATGCCAACTCGATTGCGTATCGAGATATTGATAGGGTAATAAAACAGGTAGATCGCGTAAGAGTTCATTGTAACGTCGTGCCAGACATTGACGAGGTTTGACAAACTCATCTAAACGCTTCATCTGACTGTTTCCCAAGGCTGCATGAATATCGCTCATGCGGTAATTGAAACCTAGTTCCAGTTGCTGATAATACCACAAGCCGTGAGATTTTTCGGTCATTAAATCTGGATTTCGAGTGATACCGTGAGTTCTCAATCGTATCAATTTTTCATACAATTCTCTTTGGTTTGTTAGAACAATTCCTCCTTCCCCTGTTGTAATAATTTTTACAGGATGAAAACTAAATACAGCGATGTCCGAATACTGACAACAACCTATTGGCTTGCCTTGATAGCGACCACCGATCGCGTGAGAAGCATCTTCGATAATTTTAAATCCGTAACGTTGAGCCAAGGCAAAAATTCGTTCCATTTCACAGGATTGTCCGGCAAAATGAACGGGAATGAGTACGGCTGGTAATTCTCCTTGCTTTTCGGCTAAGATAAGTTTATTTTCGAGTTCGTCAACGCTCAAATTATAGGTTTTCGCATCAATATCGACAAAATCGACCTTTGCACCGCAGTACAAACCACAATTTGCCGAAGCAACAAACGTATTGGGAGAAGTCCAGAAGATATCTCCCTCTCCCAAACCGATTGCCAAACAAGCAAGATGAAGTCCAGCTGTTGCACTGCTAACTGCAACGGCATATTTTGCATCGCAATAATCGGCAACTGCTTCCTCAAAACGCTCGATCGCCGGGCCTTGAGTAATCCAATCCGATTTCAACACTTCAACGACGGCATCGATATCCTGCTGATTGATATCTTGCCGACCGTAGGGAATGTAATCATTCATGATTTCAGCATGTCGAGCAAGCGATCGC
>JBCCVR010000202.1:0-12521 GCA_039194995.1 Cyanobacteria bacterium P01_E01_bin.42
AAAAAGATTGCTACGAACATTTTCTATAAATCATTTTATTAACACCTGTCAATTCTTTTGATATAAATATTTGTTAACTTACTGGATAGTCCTTACTCTCCCTTCAGACAGACAAAAGACAAAAACAATATTTTGGCAGTTTTAGAGGGAATATTTTATTTGCTTTGGGACGTGCGATCGTGATATGGTTGAAAGCGGTAATACGATTAATTTGTTATCTGAATTAGTCAAACTAATTCTCGCGAAACGTGATAGACCACAAGGGAAAAATCCTAGTGGTAGACGACGAACCCGCAGTGAGGCGAATTTTGAAAACGCGCTTGACTATGTCGGGTTACGAAGTCGTTACCGCATCTGACGGCGAAGAAGCACTGGCCTTATTTGTTCGAGAAACACCAGATCTCATTATTCTTGACGTTATGATGCCTAAAAAAGATGGGTATTTTATTTGTCAAGAAATTCGTAAAGAATCCGAAGTTCCTATAATTATGCTTACGGCTTTGGCTGATGTCGCCGATCGCATTACAGGATTGCAAATTGGAGCAGATGACTACTTAGTAAAACCCTTTTCTCCAAAAGAATTAGAAGCAAGAATTCAAAGCATTTTGCGTCGATTTAGAAAACTAGGCTGGCACAGTTGTGCCGAGCCGGGGGTCACGCAAATGGGGCTTCTTAGCATCGATCCGAATAAAAGAAGGGTTTCTTTGGGCGATCGTCCGATCCGTTTAACGGAAATAGAATTCAATATTTTACAGTTACTGATCGCCCAATCTGGAGAGCCTATTTCTCGCGCGGAAATCTTAGAAGCAATCTGGGGTTACGTTCCCAGACAGGCGGGAGATTTACGCTTGGTAGACGTACATATTTCGCGGTTGCGAGGCAAAATTGAAACCGATCCCAAACAACCCGAATTCATCGTGACCGAGAGAGGAATGGGATATTCTTTCCAAAATATCGCACCGATATCGATTACTTCTGCTCACTCGCGACGCTCTGCTCTTGCCGAAGAGTTCCCCGCAACCTTGTGAGCTTATCGAGCCATATTTCGAGTAATAGGGATGTTTGAGAAACATCCCTATCGAACTTATTCCGATTAGCCGACTAAATGTGCCTCTAAAAACCAAAGGCGCTTATCGATCGCCCGAGAAATTTCGGTATAGAGATCGGCGGTATCAGCATCTCCGGCAGCATCGGCTTTATCGATAGCTTCCCGCAAGTGCTTGCCATAGACGGCATAGCGATCGGCAAGGGCAGTAACGTGTTCTTTACCACCAACGGCATCGAGGGGATATTCGGGCAAAATTGACGCTTCTGCGGCGATGCGAGCCGTTCCATTGGCAACGGCTCCAAGGGCGGTAATGCGCTCTGCCACCATATCGACAAATTCTTCCAATTCCGAGGCCATTTCGTCGAACAATTCGTGCAGTTGAATAAAATTCATGCCCTTGACGTTCCAATGAGCCTGTTTGATTTGGGTTTTTAAATCCACACTGCTGGCTAGGGTTTGGCTGAGGATACTCACTACCGTGGTGCGAACATCGATCGCGAGATCGATTCGAGTGGGATAAAAATCAGTTTTCGGTTGAATGACTTGTGCTGCTGTCACGATCGCATCTCCTTGGGTTACTACCCGACGATTCTTAAATGATCCTAAAGCGATTGCGGTAATGAGGTCAAACTTATACTCAATCTGCTTTTTCATATCATACTCATAACGACTTCGACTTGGCAAGATAGTTTAAGTTTACTAGATCGACTGAATTGACGGGGTGACAATCGTTGATATAGTGGATAGGCTCTTACATCGTTCAGTATCTGTGAATCCCTTCGTTCGTTTTCTGCTTGCAAATTCCCCCATTGTTAGCGCCCTTTTCGTCACGGGCGGACAACTCGTCCCAGAAAATCCGACAATCTTAGAAAGTAGCACCCCTCTTGCGTCTCTAGAAATCAAGCAGTTAAATTTGCAACAAGATATAGATTTTGCAGATAGCTTTCAAGATTTAAACATTGACGGTTCTCTCTTGATCTATGACTTGCATAACCAGCAAAGCTATCAACATAACCCCGATCGCAATGCAACGGCATTTTCTCCAGCCTCAACCTTTAAAATTCTTAACTCCTTGATTGCCTTAGAAACGGGAGCGATCGCCAATGCAATTTCTGTTTTAACTTGGGATGGTGTAGAACGAAGTTTTCCAACTTGGAATCGAGATCTGAACTTGCGAGAAGCCTTCCAAATCTCGGCTGTTTGGTTTTATCAAGTGTTAGCTCGCAAAACCGGATACGAAACCATGAAAAAATGGGTCATGCAAGCAAATTATGGGAATCAAACCATTGGAGCGCCACAAGATATCGATAATTTCTGGCTTGGCGGAGCATTACGCATTACTCCTCAAGAACAAATTCAATTTTTACAGCGCTTGTACGAGAAAAACTTGCCATTTTCAGAACGAACAATGGCAATTGTAAAAGATATTATGATTGTGGAACAAACGCCCCGTTATACGATTCGTGCAAAAACGGGTTGGGATCTGCAAGGACAAATTGGTTGGTACGTCGGCTATTTAGAGCGAGATGAAAATATTTATTTCTTTGCAGTCAACGTCGATCTACAAGAGCCTATGGATCTACCAAAACGACAAGAAATAATGCGACGCAGTTTCGTTAAATTGGGTTTATTAGATTAAACGCAAATGAATGCGAAAACTAAAAATTTTGAATTTAAAAAATCAGGGTCTGCGCACATTAAAACAGCACCATTCATCCCGTTTCCAGAGGGTTGCCACAATCCATCCCTGTTCTTCAAGGCGATCGGCAATGGGTTTGGCTTGTTCGAGGAGAATGCCGCTCAAAATACCCCAGCCTTTCGGTTTGGTAATTTCCGTCATGGTGGGAATCATTTCGATAATAATTTCCGCCAAAATATTGCAAACGAGGCCATCGACTTGCCCCCCTGCTAATGAGGGAATGCGATCGATGCTGCCTTTGTTGGCGATTAACTGTTGGGGGTCGATCTGATTGATCTCTCGATTAACGCCCGTGGATTTGATGGCCATGGGATCGACATCTACAGCATAGACTTGCTTTGCTCCCAGTAAAATCGCGCCGATGGAGAGAATGCCCGAACCGCAACCGACATCGGCGATCGCTTGTCCTTGCCCATCATCACCGATCCGCATTTCCAAAGCCTCCAAACAGAGTTGGGTGGTGGGATGGGTGCCAGTCCCGAAAGCCGCCCCCGGATCGAGGCGAATGATAACGCGATCGCTATCCTCTGGGGGAGTCAGCCAAACCGGATAAATGAGAAAGCGATCGCCCACTTCCTGCGCCTGCCAATACTGTTTCCAACTGCTGCCCCAGTCTTCCTCATCGATCAATTTCCATTGCGTCAGGGGCAAAGGCATCTCGATCGCGAGGGCATCTTGACGCAACCAGAGGGACAAAGCCGCCAAATCCAAAGAACGTGCCAAATCTTGGGGGAAATACGATCGTACCGACAACGATTCGCCTTGTCGTTCGCTTGCCATCCCCTGACAGCCAAAATCCTCCAGCCGCCAAAAGACCAGATCTTCTAAGATCGGCTCGCAAAGAACATTAATTTCCCACCAATTGTTTGACATTTTGTTATTAGTTATTGGTTATTGGTTGTTAGGCTTCTCCTCTGGATCTCCCTCTCTTGGGAGGGGGTTGGGGGGTGGGTTTTTATTAGTTGTTGGTTGTTGCGTTTCCCCTTTAGCTTTCCCTCTCTTGGGAAGGGGTTGGGTGGTGGGTTTTTATTAGTTGGAATTTTGCGATCGCCAAACAACGAACAACAAATAACAAACTTACAGTGCGACCGTGTAAGCGTCATTAATGCCGGGAATATCGGTAATTTCCTTAACGAGTCCATCGGGTAGAGGATCGTCGAGACTGAGCGCCATAATGGCATTGCCGCGCACGATTTGGCGACCGACCTGCATGCTGGCAATATTTACGTTAAAATTCCCCAACAAAGTGCCAAGTCTGCCGATAATCCCCGGCATATCCCGGTGTAGGGTAAAGAGCATATGAGAACTGGGGGGTAAATTAATGGGGAAGCCGTCAATGTTGGTAACGCGAATTTCTCCATCTTCGAGTAACACGCCCGTGACGGAATGTTCTCCCAAAGACCCCCGTGCTTTGAGATTCAAGGATCCAGAATAATCGGAGGTAGAAGCGTCTTTGATTTCGACAACATGAATGCCCCGTTCTTTCGCTTCGATGCTGGCATTGACGTAATTGACTCGTTCCCGCAAAGCCTGAGAAAGCAAGCCTTTCAAGGAAGCCACGATAATGGGCTGGCTTTGCTCGGTCGCGAGATCCCCCTGCAAGCGGACGGTAAACTCGTCAATGCGTCCTCCCGCCAGTTGTCCGACTAAATTTCCTAAAGTTTCTGCCAATTGTAAATAGGGTTTGAGTTTCTCCATCACATTGGGATTCAAACCGGGGATATTCACCGCCGATCGCGCCGGAAGTCCCAATAAAACATCGCGAATCTGTTCGGCAACATCTACGGCAACATTCACCTGTGCCTCGGCAGTCGATGCGCCCAAATGAGGCGTGAGGACGATTTTATCCCCCACTTCCCGTAACGGAGATTCTCCCAAAGGTTCGCTATCGAAAACATCCAAAGCGGCTCCAGCAATTTTCCCTTCTTTCAGGGCTGCGGCGAGGGCGGCTTCATCGATAATTCCCCCTCGGGCGCAATTAATAATGCGGGTGGTGGGTTTCATTTTAGCGAGGGCTTCTGCATTAATTAAATTCGCCGTTTCTGGAGTTTTGGGGACGTGGAGGGTGATATAGTCGGATTCTTGGAAGAGAAAATCCAAGTCTACCAAGCGACAGCCCAATTGTTCTGCCCGTTCGGCGGAAATAAAGGGATCGTAGGCGAGGAGTTTCATGTCCATCGCTTTGGCGACGGTGGCGACGTGGGAGCCGATTTTTCCCAAACCGACAACCCCGAGGGTCTTTTTATAGACTTCCGCACCCACAAAGCGCTTGCGATCCCATTGTCCCTCCTTGAGGGATTTGTTCGCGGCGGGAATGTGACGAGACAGGGACAGCATCATGGCGAGGGCGTGTTCTGCGGCGGCGGTGGTATTGCCCTCGGGAGAGTTCACTACGACGATCCCCCGACGGGTGGCGGCGGGAATATCGATGTTATCGACTCCTACGCCAGCACGTCCGATAATTTTGATTTGAGTAGCCGCCTCAATGACTTCTTGGGTGACTTTCGTCCCCGATCGCACCATCAGGGCATCGTATTCGGGAATAATACTGATGAGTTCTTCTAGGGGAAGTTTGGTTTTTACATCCACCTGGGCGACTTGGGAGAGAATTTCAATTCCCGCTTGGTCGATGGGGTCGGAAACAAGGACTTTGGCCATGATAAGAAGACGTTTAAAAAACTACGAGTATGAGTTTTGTTGCGATGCAGTAGGCATTGTATCGGCAAATGCACCATAATAAAGAGTTCCTTGCAAAGATTTTGGATTTCTAAGGGTCTATGGGTTATTTAATTGCTGTAGTGAGCGATCGCATTTCCGCAGAGGAGATGTATGTGGCTTTGGAAAAAGGGGGCATCTCGACGGATCTCTTGACGATTGTGGGGCAAGGGTATAAGAGTGCCGATGAGTTTGGCTTTATCGATCCGGGACAGCAGGCGAAGAAACAGGCGCTTTTTATGGCGGCGTGGTTAATTCCGTTTGGTTTTGCGGCGGGGTTTACGTTTAATGCGATCGCTCACACCAATGTATTTGCGTGGACGGGACAGGTGGGAAATAATATTCTCGGTGGATTTTTGGGGGCAATGGGTGGCGCGATGGGGAGTGTTTTTGTAGGGGGTGGCGTAGGATTATCTCAGGGGAGTGGGGATGCGCTGCCCTATCGCAATCGCTTACAGGAGGGAAAGTATTTGACGATTGTGCGGGGATCGGTTGCAACTCAAAAGAAGGCGGTTCCAATTATGCGAGAGTTGAAGCCTTTATCGTTGCAGGACTATCAAGAGTAATTGCGAGGCGATCCGATTAATCTTGAAGTCTATGGGTAAGAACATGAGTTAGAGTAATCATTAACGCCATCCGAAAACCTGAAGTTTTGGGGGGGCGGTCTCCCCCCCAGTCCCCCCCCATTGTGGGCGCAGCACCGCCCCCAAACCCCCCGTGCAGGGCTTCGCTATATTTTGATTGTCTCTACATCTAAAAGTGTTTTCCTAGGTCATAAGAATGAGCAAAATACCTCAGTTCGGAGTCAGAATGGATTTTTACTCATTAAACGGATTTGATATTGGTGAAGAAAGACAAGTTATATCAAATCCGGTTAATTGTCCGAACTTAGGATTATCCTACAAACCCCTTCTTCCCCCGCTCCCCCTGCTTCCGATGCTTCCTCCGCTCCCCACAAAGGTTTCCCCGCGATCGCCTATAAGATTTCTTGCAACGCCGAGACGACAAGGGCAATATTTTCCTCGGTTAAACCCGGATACATGGGGAGGGAGAGAATTTCCTTGCACAATGCCTCGGCTTGGGGAAAATCGCCTTCTTTGTAGCCCAAGAATTGATAAGCGGGTTGGAGATGGCACGGAATGGGGTAATGAATGCCTGTTTGAATGTCGCGATCGCGTAGTTTCTCCTGCATTTCGTCTCGACTGAGGGGAGACGCGGGTAAAACGCGAATGACGTAGAGATGATAGATATGTCCCGTCCCGCTTTGATTGTGCATCGGGACAATCGCCGGACTGAAGGCGGCTAGAGCCTTATCGTAACTTTGGGCGGCACGATTGCGATCGCTATTCCAGCGTGGCAGATGGAGAAGTTTGAGATTGAGAACCGCCGCTTGCAAGGTATCGAGACGGCTGTTCGTCCCTAACTCCTCGTGAATGTATTTTTTAGAAGCGCCATAGTTGCGATAGGAACGGACTTTTTGTGCGATCGCTTCCTCATCTGTGAGAACGATCCCCCCGTTTCCCAATGCTCCTAAATTTTTACTGGGGTAAAAACTATAAGCCGCAGCTTTACCCACACTTCCCGCTTTTACGCCTTCTCGTTCTGCTAAATGAGCCTGTGCCGCATCTTCAAAAATAATCAAATTGTGAGTCTTAGCAAAATCCTGCAAACCCGAAGGCGATACCAACTGGCCGTAGAGATGCACGGGGAGAATGGCTTTAGTCCGGGATGTAACAGCTTTTGCAGCCGCTTCGAGGTCGATTAATGCCGTTGTGGGGTCGCAATCCACCAAAACGGGTTTCGCACCGCTTCGCAATGCCCCAATCACCGTAGCAATAAAGGTATTGGCAGGAATGAGGACTTCATCCCCCTCCTCGATACCGCAAGCGTGCAAACCGAGGGCGATCGCTTCGGTACCGGAACTCACGCCGATCCCGTACTTAACTCCCGAAGCTGTTGCAAAGGCGCTCTCAAATTCAGTGACGGCTTTGCCCAAAATAAAATCCCCTTGTCGGACAACGCTCATGAGGGCTTCTTGAATTTTGGTTTCTAGGGATTGGTGTTGCAGGGAAAGATCGACAAAGGGAACTGTCATAATTGAATGATTGGGAGTAGAGGACGGGGAATTTCCGAATTGCGAATTGGTGCAAATTCCTTATTTCCTTTTTACTCCTCTCCCTCGGTAAATGTCACGCTCCCAATTTAAAATGTTGAAATTCTCCGAACGAACGATAAAAACCGGATTGGGAATAGGCGATCGCGCCTTTTCACTCCTTTGCTTTCTGGGATTATTTTTCTCCCCCGTTGCGATCGCCTCGGTACGGACTCCCGATACATCCCCCTTTTTCCTCGCGAAAATCTATGAAGGCTTTCAAGATGAAAAGGATGAATGCGATTTTACAATTCCCGAAGGTTGGTTTTATTGGTATATCGATTCATCGGGACTCTGTACCACAGTAATGGTCGCCAATGAAGAAGAAGCCATTCGACGTTCTAACGAAATCTTAGAATATTCTTTCGATGTCGTTGTAAGCGGATATGGAGCTAATTTTTAAATCAAGCGGATTTCTTGCGTTTCAAAGAGCTTGCACACAAAGATCCAACGACTAATAAACCTAACAGAGAAGCGGGTTCGGGAACGGGTTGAGTTTCTTCTGCTCCAACTCCAACACCAAAGCTCACTGCATCGAGGAAGTTCCCAACAGTATTGTTACGAGATCCCGTAGAAACTGCACCATAAGCAAAGCGTAAAGTATTGCCGAGGGTAATAATTGCATCTTCGCTCTCGTTGGTATTGTATACCCATGCCGCCGTGGTTGCGGAATAGGTGTTGTAGAACAAGGAGGTATCATCTAGGGTTCCAAAGATATTATCCTGCCCTAAATCCGTAATTTCGAGGCTCATTACATCAGTCCCTTTTCTGGCTCGATGATAAAATTCAAAACCTACTTCGAGTCCGGCATCAATATCCGTAACATCTTGAAAAATAGTAGATGCACTTTGAGCATTTAATTCAGCAAATTGACGACCCACAGCAGCATTTACACCGAGAAAACCATCACCCCAAATCTCAATATGGTTTCTGGTATCGGTTGTTTTCCAGCCCGGAACGATGCTTGCATCATTAAAACGAAACGTACCATTTCTGACAAAAGGATTTTCAAAATCACCATTAACTAAAGAAGAAGCACGAGAGGATTCGGCAGTTAGACCCGTGACGACAAAGGCAGCAGATAATGTGGCAATAGCCAGAGAAAGTTGTTTAAACATGATTGACTTAAATAGGAGCGATTACTTATCAATCTCTCCTATTATTTTGGGAGCGTCAAGACTATTCATCAACTCTTTAAACAAGATAATTTGTTTGAAAAGTTGATGAATTTTATTTGAGTGCTTCGGTAATCTCACCGAATGGTAATTGTGAAGAGTTTGCTATCTTTTACTCCCAATAAAAAAATTATTTGCGATCGCTATAAGCTACCATCGGCTCTTTAATAAAGCGAATGTAAAAGTGTTTGAAGGTCGATCGCAAGATGCGCGGCAGACCGAAATCAATGGGCATGAGCGCGTCGGGAAGTTTCCAATCCTTCACTTGCAAGTCAGAAGGATGAAGGTTGGGAAAATGAATCTGCGTAAACTCGGGACAGATACCCAGATTTTTAGCGGCTACAACCGTCGGCACGAGGGTAGATTTGACATGGAGGAGATCCAGTAGTGCCAAATCAAGGGCAAATACGTCCGCAGATGCCCCCATAATGCCCAAGAAACGAGGATCGCCCCCACTGGGTCCATTGCCTTCATGCCCGATGATGCCGTCGATAATGGTCAAATCCGGCGCGATCGCCCGAGCCGTTTCGACCAACATTTCCCCGAAGCGGTTCGCGTCTTTCCCCGCTTCCAAGTGCCACCAAGCCTTCATTTTTCCCGGCACGCAGCCAAACAGATTTTTGACTCCGAGAGTCATGGTTAGCTGCATATGAGATTTAACTTTGGGCAAGTTAATCACCACATCGGCATCGAGGGCTTCTTTCGAGAGTCTGAGGTGATTGAAATTCTCATTTTCAACGGCGTGGCGCTGTCCGCTAAATTCAATAATGGGGATGTTGAGTTCTTCTAAAAAAGGCAGATAGCCGTTATTTTTCGCCACCCCTTTGGCACTACCAAAGGCGGGACTATCCCCTAAAAACGGTTCACCCCCCGCTTCTCGCACCATTTGCGCCACGCAACGGACGATTTCCGGACGGGTGACGCATTCTCGGGTGGGTTGGCTGCCCGTGAGGAGATTGGGTTTGAGGAGGACGCGATCGCCGGGTTTGACAAAGGCTTCGATCCCTCCCAAGGGTTCGAGGAGTTCGATTAAGGATTGACGCAGGAGAGCGCGATCGTAGGATTCGGCGCGAATTAAGCTGACAGAAGGCATAAGCGGTATATGTTATTAGGATAAAGTAATAATCCTTAACATATCGCATTAATCCAATGAGCAAGGGCGATCGCGTTTAATCCGCTTCTCCTTTGATAAAGCCTTTTGCTCCAGCAAGGCAAATTTTAGCGGCGGGATGTTCGATGAGTTCTTCGATCGCGGTTTCGCCGAGTCCTTGTAACATGGCAACGACGCGCTGTTTTAAGGTTGGATCGTTTTCGATCGCTTCGACGGCTTTTGCACCGACCATCATTTGCCCGGTGGGGGTGCTGATATCGTAATCGTGGGAGAGTTGGTCGAGGAGGGATTTGATATCTTTGGCGGCTTGAGTGAGATCCGAGGCATAATTGTTTTGCGTGCCGATTTTGGTGACTTCCATGGTTTCAGCAACGAACTGATCGCCATCTCCGAAATTATTGTTAATGGTGGTTTTCTCACTCATGGGTTGGGGAATCTCCAATTCTGCTGTTAGTCTCATCTTATGTTTTTCGCGGCTCGGGTCTCGGGCAACGAGCGATCGCCGCAAGAAAGAATCGTCTTTGAACCCCATTTCTGTTTCTTCTCTGGAGAATTGCGGCTCGCGGACATCATCGAGAAGACTCCGGACATTAACCATGATATAACTTTTCTCGCATTCGACCTCGTAGCGTTTGTTATATAAACGTCGTTCTAAATCTTTGAGCTTATAGGTATGGGGGTTTTGACTGCCTTTACAAACAGGGCAATTGCAGGGGATGAGAACGTCATATTGGAGGCGATCGTAACCATTTTGGATTTTTTCGAGTTCGTAAGCAATGTTATTGAGTAACCTGCGTTTGTCAAAACCGGAGATGCGGATTTTAATCTCGGCTTTATGATAGCGATCCTCTTCGATGACTTCGGCGCGGGCGTAACCGTTGGTTAAAATAACGCCGTGTTTCCAGACGAGTTGATGTGTTTCGCCCCCCCGCCCCCCAATTCTGGGGGGAGAATCCGGAAAGTCCCCCACACTTGGGGGATTTAGGGGGCTTGCTTTACTTTGTGAGATGAGTTGCTTTTCCTCAACAGTATTATGCGATCGCGTTTCGCCCCCCCGCCCCCCAATTCTGGGGGGAGAATCCGGAAAGTCCCCCACACTTGGGGGATTTAGGGGGCGAGCTTCCTCGATCGATTCGTGTGTAGCGACGATGAAGCGAGGCAGAATATCTTTAGGTTTGAATTCGTAGAAGTAGCGGAGAATGAGATTTTCCTCTTCTTCCCAATCATAATCGGGCTGTCCTTTTTGCAGGAGTTGGGGGGCGATGTAGCGACCTTTGCAATGGGGGATTTCGTAGCATAACTCGAACTCCATCATCAGTTGCAGCAGTTCGTCTCGCATTTCGGCGGTGTCCCCTTCGTCCCAGATGGTTTCGAGGTCGTCATCGCTGAAGCGCCCGCAGTCGCTTTTGACGGTTTCGGTATCGAGGACTTTATAAACGGCGGCGGTTGCCCATTCGGGTTTGAGGATGACGGTTTTTCTCAGGAGTTTGACGTTTTGGAAGTGCAGGCAAACCCCGAGATCGTGGAGGTATTGGCTCACTGCAAGCATTCTCTTTTTGTCGCTGAAGCCGTTTTCACGACAGAGATCGAGGTATTCTTCGAGGCTGATATAGTTGCGGTTTTGGGCGTAGTTTTCGAGGACGGCGCGGATGCGAACCCATTTACCGGGGAGGGGATTTCCGATATGCTCGAGGCGGCTGGCATACTGTTGAATGGCGATTTTGATGTCTTCGAGTCCGCGATTATCGGCGAGGTTGGTGGCAAGGATTTCTTTCAGGTTGGTGAATTCGCCCCGTAAGGCGCGATCGTCGATCTCGCATTGGCGGTCTTGTTTTTCGTTTTTGACGATGAGGATGGGGCTATTATCGCTGAGGAGTTCGACGATTCTGAGCCAGTAATAAAAATCGGTGTTTTCTTCGCGAGTGTCGGCGACGAGGACATAGAGAGAACGTTTGGTGAGGAAAAATTGGTGAGTGGCGTGGTAGATTTCTTGTCCACCAAAGTCCCAAATATTGAGGCGGAGATCGCAGCCGTGGGGGTGAGAAAATTCCCAGCGAATCACCTCAATGCCTTCGGTGGATTGTTCGTCTTTTTGGAGTTCGTAATCAGGATCTAAGAGTTTCTTGGCGAGGCTGGTTTTACCCGCGCCCCCTTCGCCAACGATGAGGAGTTTAGCTTCGTAGAGAGGGTCTGATTCGGGAATATTGGCTAGAGCATAATAAAAATCAAAAATTGCATCTAAATTATCAATACTTTGCCAATCATTAGTTGGCCCGAGTATTTCTGGTGGAATAGGAAGCGGATTCGCAGATAAATCGAATTTTTCTAGTTTTTTTAACTCGCGGATGACTGAGGGTAAAGTTGAAAATTGATTGGCATATAAATCAAGTTGATTCAGATTTTGCAGTTGTACGATTTCAGAAGGCAGTTCTTTGAGTTGGTTAGAACGGAGGTCTAGCTGGGTCAGATTTTCCAGTTGTCCGATTTCAGAGGGCAGTTCTTTGAGTTGGTTAGAACGGAGGTCTAGCTGGGTCAGATTTTGCAGTTGTACGATTTCAGAAGGCAGTTCTTTGAGTTGGTTAGAACGGAGGTCTAGCTGGGTCAGATTTTCCAGTTGTCCG
>JBCCVR010000203.1:0-12508 GCA_039194995.1 Cyanobacteria bacterium P01_E01_bin.42
GTTGTTGCTGTTTTTCGGGTGTCATTTTGGTTCTCTCTCGATTCTTCTTTCTTTTCTTTATCTCTGCTTGGTATTTTTGTCAAGTAGTTCCTTTGTTTAGCAGTTTTGACCTGCTCCCGATGACTTCTTCTTGTGTGCTGGTTTTCATTTGTGATAGTGTTTGTCCTATCTTTTTACAGAAAGCCAGCACTTTCTTTTTCTGAGGTTTAATCAGTAATTTGCCATTGTATCGGCGCAAATTAAACCCAAGGAAGTCAAATCCGTCATTAATATGAACTATTCTTGTCTTCTCAGCACTGATTTCGAGACCCTTCTGTGATAACCATTGCGTTATCTGGATAAGCACTCTTTCTAAGGATTCCTTGTCCTTTGCCGTGACTACAAAGTCGTCGGCGTACCGGATGATGCCTAGCTTTGGGTTACATTGTTTGATGTATGTTTCTAACCCGTGCAATCCAATATTTGCTAATAGTGGACTAATTACACCACCTTGAGGAGTGCCTGTCTCAGTCGGGTTGTGTTGACCCTTATCGATAAATCCAGCTTTTAACCATTCTTTGATAAGTTCATTGCATGGCATTGTCCCTATCATTTTCAGGATGGATTCATGGGCAATATTATCAAAGAAGCCTTTAATATCAGCGTCTAAAACCCAAGAGTCCTTTTCATAATATCCATATCGATTTTTACCTTTTGTTAATCTCAAAAAGCATTGTTCGATGGCATCATGACAACTTCTTCCGGGTCGGAAGCCGTAGGAGTTGGCTTCAAACACCGCTTCCCATTCAGGTTCTAGTGCATTTTTGACTATTGCTTGGGCGACTCTATCCTTAACGGTAGGGATTCCGAGAGGACGTTTCTTGCCATTTGATTTGGGAATGTAGACCCTTTTTGTGGGTTGTGCTTTTGGCGTTTCCCATTCTCTGGCAAGTTTCACTCGCTGCGCAGGGGTATTAATTACCTCCTTGTCTACTCCTGCTGTTTGCTTTCTGGTATTCACCTGAGTGATTTGTCGGATACTTAGCAATAGGTTTGAACAACTTTTGATTAACAGTTTTTGCAGTCTTCTCAACTGTTTCCACTGACCAAGTTGTTTGGCACGAAAAATCCTTTGTCTCAGATTCCTAACAATCCTCCGAGCTTGTTCCCAGTTAACCTGAGACCAGTCATTTAGTTGTCCGGTGACTCCATTTGTCTTAAATGACATCTAACTTATGTCCTCGTTTGGTTTCCTTATCAAGTTCATTTTCGTATAAGACCCAAGAGAAGTCTGCTTTTCCTTTCGGTCAAGGGCAAATTTTGAACCCCTATCCGTCCTATTACGGAACGGCATTCGCTTTTTCTCTCATCTTCTGCCCTCCAAGGGATTCCGTCTTTGTTGCCTTAGACCTACTTAGGTTATCGACCTTCCTAAGACCTTGTGGAGTTTACCCTGTTGTGTCGTTTGGAGTTTCTGACATGGTTAGGATGGTTGCCTCTTCTGCGGAAGGAATTGTGTTTCCACTCTTAGATGAGGATGTAACATCTAAGACTACCTTCTTACCTTTTGGTTACAGCCTATCAGGGATAATTTGGCTGTTTAAAGGGTCACGCAGTTTAATCGACAACTTAGACCTCGTTCATCCTTCCATTTCTTTCCCTCTCGCTCCTTACCGCTTAATCCCTAGCAGTTTTGGCTTCTTTTAGGGTCTGCATTCCTTTCCTTTCATTACTTACTGGGAAAGTGACCGGACTCTGTGAGTCCTTTCTATGAGGGCTAGGGGTGGAAATCCCTAGGGAACTCGGTGTTCCAATCCAAACGACCAGTTCAGGTCGCGCACATCCTCCCCACGCTGCTTGCGCTGAGTCGGGGGGTTTGTTTAGAGAAGTTAAGATCTATCCATCCCAATTATTTCTCGTGTCATAATCCCGATATAAATAGTCTAGAATCTAAAGGAGAAAATCAAATAAGAGGCAATGCATGAATTGCCTCGACGGAGTCGAACACCTTCGTACTCCATCTATTTGAGAAATGCTATGTAGCAAATATTGCGATTGTTTGCAACTGTTTTTAATCTACAGGATTTATGATGGATATTAATGTTCGTTATTTAAAGTTTGACATCCCCGACGAAATCGATCCAATGATTTTACCGGGCGATCCAGAAATTTCTTATTTTCTGGTTGGATTGTCTATGATTTTACCGTACTTAGAACCCTATCTGATTAAAAACAATCGTTTGGCACAGCAAGAGATTGACGATCGAGAATTGTTGTACGAGATGGAACAGTTTTGTCGCCAAGAAAGTCAACACTACCAACAACATTGCCTATTTAACAACAAAGTTCGGAAACTGTACCCGGAGTTGGAAGCACTAGAAAAAGAGGTAGCAGAAGATTACGCTCGTTTTACTGCTAAGGGACTGAAGTTTAATTTGGCATTTGGAGAAGGGTTTGAAAGTTTAACTTTTCCCATTGTAATCTTCATGTACGAAAGTGGGATGCTTCGAGAGATAATTAATCCGATGGGAGATATATATACGTGGCATTTTTGTGAAGAAGTCGAACACCGAACCGTCTTGTATGATAGTTATTACAAATTATATGATGACTACTTTTTTCGTTTGAAGGTCAGTCTAATTGCTCAATATCATCTGTTACAGTTTATGGTTCGTTGCGCGCTCGTTATGTTAAAACAAGATGGTCAAGAAGCATTCATCAAACATGGAGGTTGGAAAGGGCGTATGAAGCGAATTTGGAAGTGGATTAAATTGGCGAAAAAGTATTTATGGCCGAATTTAAAAGGAACTTACCTTCCTCAATATTCTCCACGTAATATTCTCGTTCCACCTGTCGTTCGGAAACTACTCGAGAATTACACAGCACGAGCGTTTAAAGTTTCTTAGACGATCGCTCATCTTCTTTTCAGAATCTATAAAAACAGTTCTTTGAATTTTAAGCTGTTTCGGTCTCGGAAACTAGAGGAAGAGTTCCTCTACTCTCTCGATCTTAGCTTTTTGTCTCCGAGATTACCATTAGAAAATTTCACCTAATTGGAGGACAACCCCCCGACCAATCCAGATCGGGGGTTTGGTTTCAGTCACCAGTCACCAGCTATCACTCACTCGCATTTGTCGTGTTGTCCCCTCCGGTGTAGCCCGATCCTTTGAGTTCTTCGGTGTAGGCTGTTCCTTGGATGTCGTTATCGCTAACCGTGATGTTGCGGTTCTCGATGTTAATCGGTCGGTTTGCTATCGCTTTAACAATTTCTGTGAGATTGGTGTTTTCCTGCTTGTACTGCTCAATCTGTGAGTCCTTAACCTGCAATCTCTCCCGATACACCCCCCTAACCGCTCCGATTCCCCCTCGTACTTCTCCTGAAATGAACGCTCTATCTCGCCTTTATCCGCATCTTTGGGTACTTCCACTCTGACCACGAATGACCCGTCTGGTTTCCTCTCAATTGCCTGAATGCTGACCTCGCTCTCGCACTCGATTTGCAGTCCTTGAAATGAGGCTGAGAATGCTAAATGCCTAGGCGAATCATGCAAGACAACTCACCCCAAACCCGATACGACCTCGAATTTGCCGGACTCGAACCCCCTGAAATCCCCATCGAGGAGATGACGGACTTTATCGCAACCTCCAAGGACTTGCTCGCCTGTTACTGCTTCCGATTTCTGCTCTCTCAGGGTATGACATGGGAGGACATTTTCAGCACCCTGACCGTTCGCATTACGAACGGTTGCGATAACGAGGGGAGGTCACTCATTGCCGACCTCCAAGATGCCGCCGCCAAAATTGACCTAACCCCCGATGACTTCTCGCAACTGAGGATTACGCCGAGAGAGTTTCGCAGCCGATTCATTGTTTACAACCGAGAGAAGTTTAGACAGCAATCGGAGGTAGAGGGAGAAAACTCGTGAAAAGGCGGAAGGTCACGCGCCCCTTATAAAAGACGGACTTTGATGATAGACACCTGTTGCACTCCCCTCCCATAACCAAAGCAGCAGGGCGAGTATCCGGATTGAAGTTAGGGGTTGCGATCGCTGTCTCGTTGATGCTATTCTGTAGACAGTCCGCTATAGAAAAAGTCATGTCGGAAACTTCAGACGCGCTCAAGCGCGCGCAAAAACGCTACCGTCAAAAACCCGAGGTCAAAGCCCGCGATGCAGAACGCAAGCGTCTCAAGCGCCAAACGACTGAGGGCCAAGAATATAATCGCAATTACGAACAGAGAAGCGATCGCAGGGAATACAAAACCCAAAAAGCGCGGGAATACCGTGCAAAATCTCGCCCTGTTCCCTACCACGAATTACAGAAGAAGTTGCGCGAACTTGGATCGGAAATCGCTCTCAATTCTTCCTATGATGTGCTGGCTGAAGAGGTCAAAAAGTGCGATCGCGATTGGTGGGACAGCGCGATCGCGCAACAAAGTTGACTAAAAAATAAATTATAAAAAATCTCATCCGCCGTATTCCTTGCTAACAAAGGAATACGGTTTTTTATTGGTACATTCGCTCAAAATTGTCAATAAAGATATCTCGAAAAGATGGCCGCAAGATGTCGAACCTCGAAACCTCATCATTGTCAAGCGTCCCTCTGGCTATTACCTGCAATTGTGGGGAAACATCCCACAGAAGCCGTTACCCAAAACCGATAAATCTTGTGGGTTGGATGTCGGGTTACAGTACATCTACTCTGACGATGACGGCAAACAGATCGATCCTCCCAAGTTCTATCGCAAGTCAGAGAAACGGCTAAAACGGTTAAATCGCAAGCTATCCCGACAACAAAAGGAAAGCAAGAACGCCGAGAAAACCAAGGCAAAACTCGCGAGAACTCACGAGAAAATTGCAAACCAACGTCGTCTCCACAATCACAAATTATCAACCTATGTGGTGAGAAAGTTTGCAGGGATTGCGGTTGAGGACATTCAAATCGCTAACCTCAAACGCAAGCCAAAACCCAAGAAGCGAGAGGACGGGAAAGGCTACGAGAGAAACGGTGCGAAAGCCAAATCGGGACTCAATAAGAGTTTCGCCGATGCAGGGTTGGGTCAATTCCTGAAAATGGTAGAAACCAAAGCCAAAGCGGGCGATCGCGAGTTTGTCAAAGTTGCCCCTCAGTACACTTCTCAAGATTGCCCCGAATGCGGGCATAGAGAGAAAAAGAGCCTCTCACAACGTACTCACCGATGTAGTGAATGCGGGTATGTTGCACCCCGTGACGTGGCATCGGCACGGGTCATCAGAGAAAAAGCCAATTTTAAAGGCAAATACCGGGATTGCGTCCGGGAATTTAAGCCTGTGGATCGTGCCAGAGCGCACGGGATGAAGCAGGAATCTACCTCGGTAGAACGTCGCGGCGATGTCGCGAGAACTCCTAAACCTTCTCAATACTACCAACTGGGTCTCAATCTTTGGGATACAGTTAGCGACGTATTGTGAGTATTCAAAGGTTATAATAGCTCAAGGAGTTTTAATGTTGATTCCAGTTGGTTCTGATTAGATCGCGAAAATCTTTTCAAAAGGCAAAAAAGAGTTGCGAAAAGCGATCGCGCAACCATATCAAGCAAGACCCAACTGCCGATTTTTCTGAATATGCGGCGCGTCCGGTAGAGTTCGCGATCGCGGTTTTGGGCATTCCCTTTCTCACCCGAGAGCAGTGCGAGATTATGGAATCGGTGCGCGATCGCCCGACCACTAACGTGCAGGCGGCGCACGGGGTCGGGAAAAGTTTTATTGCGGCGGCGATCGTCCTGTGGTGGATCTTTGCGGTGGGCGGCGTTGCCATAACGACGGCTCCGACCAAAGAGCAAGTGACGAAAATCCTTTGGAAGGAAATCCGCAAGGCTTACGATCGCAATAAGAAGCAGTTGGGCGGCTATCGGGGGCAATTATTCATTCGCATCGAAGGCGAGGATGCGGCATGGGGGTTCACCAGTCGCGATTATGACTCCAACTCATTTCAAGGGAAACACGATGCGAAATTGCTCCTGATTGCCGATGAAGCCTGCGGGATTACCCCGGAAATCGACGAGGGGTTGGAGTCGTGTTTGACTGGAGCGGAAAATCGAGGTTTGCGGATTGGCAATCCCGTCAAGGCGAATACTCCCTTTCAAGAAGCCTGCGCCCGATCGCACATTCGCATTCCCGTTTGGAATCATCCTAATGTGGCGTGGGCGTATTGCCAGCATTCCGACGGTTATCGCCTCAAACCGGAAGTTGCCAGACTCATCCTCAATCCGGGAGAAACCGACCCAGACAAAATCGTTAAACCCCAAAACGAGTGGGATGCAGGTGCGATCGCGGCGGGAGTTCTCCAATTGGACAAAATCCCCGGTGCCGTGTCGGTGGCATGGATCGAGCGCGTTCGTGCCAAGCGAGGGGAAGATTCTCCCTACTGGATATCCCGGGTGGACGGGCGATTCTGTCTCGATTCCGGGCAAAGTATCATCCCTCGCAAATTGTTCCAAGATGCGCGCGATCGCTATGACGCGGAACCGGAATATTGGGATGCGATCGCCGCTCGCCATCCTTGGCGGTTTGGGTTGGATGTGGGCGACGGCGGCGACCCTCACGCTAAAGCAAAATGGCGCGGTCCCGTATTGTATGGGATGGAAGAGAAACCGACCCAAGGCGATCGCGAGGATGTTTCTCGGGCGGCGGGTTGGCTCATTTTGGAGATGAAAGCGCATCCCGGTTCGACGGCTCGGGTGGATGCGACGGGCGTGGGGGCGGGAACTTTGGCAGACGTGCGGCAGGAGGGTTTGCCAGCATTTCCCTTCGATTGGGGGCGCTCTTCCCCCGATCCCGATTATCTGGGGATGAAGGCATATCAATTTTTCACATTAGCCGAAGATATGCGGAAGGGAAAAGTTGCGATCGCGCCTCTCGGTCGGTATGAGGAAGCCTTAAAGGAGGAGTTTGCGGGGATTTATTACGAAGAAACCAGTCATGGCAAGGAACGCATTGAAGATAAAACCAAAACCCGCAAGCGGTTGAAAAAATCCTCCAATCTTGCCGATGCTGCGACGGGAGGGTATCGATCGAGTGGTGGTGCGATCGGGGGCGGAAAGGGGACTCGATAGCTATCCATCTCATTCAATTTGTGCGAGAAGTTGTTGGGTAATGGGATGGTTGCTGAGTTTATCCCGTTGTCCGGCTGCAACCGCACTTTGCAGGCATATCTTAAAATTTCCCATTACGGTTTGAGTATTGGGATGCTCTACTCCCAAGCGCCTCAAGAGAATTGTAATGGCTTGAGAATAGAGAGGTTCTGCCTCCGTGTATCTCCCTTGGGATTTGTATAATGCCGCCAAATTATTGAGAGAAGTGGCGACAGAGGGATGTTCTTTTCCTAAGAGTTTTCTCCTCAGTTCTAAGGATTGAGAATAGAGCGGTTCTGCCTCCGTGTATCTCCCTTGAGAACGATATAATTCCGCCAAGTTATTGAGAGAAGAGGTGACATCGGGATGCTCTTCTCCTAAGAGTTTTCTCCTCAGTTCTAAGGCTTGAGAATAGAGCGGTTCTGCCTCCGTGTATCTCCCTTGGGATTTGTATAATCCCGCCAAATTATTGAGAGAAGTGGCGACAGAGGGATGTTCTTTTCCTAAGAGTTTTCTCCTCAGTTCTAAGGCTTGAGAATAGAGCGGTTCTGCCTCCGTGTATCTCCCTTGAGAACGATATAATTCCGCCAAGTTATTGAGAGAAGTGGCGACATCGGGATGTTCTTCTCCTAAGAGTTTTCTCCTCAGTTCTAAGGATTGAAAATAGAGAGGTTCTGTCTCCGTGTATCTCCCTTGAGATTTGTATAAGAACGCCAAATTATTGAGAGAAGTGGCGACATCGGGATGTTCTTTTCCTAAGAGTTTTCTCATCAGTTCTAAGGCTTGAGAATAGAGCGGTTCTGCTTCTGAGTATCTCCCTTGAGATTCGTATAATCCCGCCAAATTATTGAGAGAAGTGGCGACATCGGGATGTTCTTCTCCTAAACGATCGCCCGTCACCGATACACATTGCCGATAATAAGGTTCCGCTTGGCTGTAGAGTCCTTGCTCGTTGTAATAACGCGCCATCCCTAAAAATGCCCATATCAAATCCTCATCCTCTACCCAATCGTACCAACGAACCGCAACGCTTTGCAGATGAGGCACCACAACCCCAAACTTTTTAATCTCTTCTACATTTGGCGTTTGAGGCATGGTTTGACTCACCCCTACCATTACCCGACAATATTCCCTTTTCAATCGCTCCACTTCTGCATAGTCTGCTAATTTATCCCCCATAAATCTATGTAACAGGGGATGTACTTGAAACCAACCTCCATCCAATCTTTCTAATAAACTGAGTTTTACCAACAGGCGATCCCTCGCTTTTTTGAACTCCTTTTTCTCCTCTGAAAAACAGTCCTCTACCCATTCCCAAAAAATCGGCGCAACCGCAAATAAACTCAACACGTACGCCAATTCTTTCGCCTTCTGTGACAACCGCCGCCAACTCAACTCAAACGCCGCTTTAACCCCTCTCTGTGCCGTGGCATCGCTCGTATATTCCGTGAGGGCTTCTTGTTGCAAACCCTCGCTTTCTAATTCTTCTTGTATCTCCAGCAAAGATAAATCCGGCAACTCTGCCAAATACTGCCCCGTCAACTCCAACCCCAAGGGCAAATAACCCAACCACGCGCACAACGCTTTTGCCCGTTCTAATTCTGCATTGACCCGCGCTTTTCCGATTAACAGTTGCAACAACTCCAGAGCCTCTCCTTCACTCAAAACGGGTAAATCGAGATTCTCAAAAGCATGAGACAGCCGTTTCTGTCTTGTCGTCACAATGACCTTAAAACGCGACTCATCCGGCGGTAAAAATGGCTTGACTTTCTGGTAATCGATGACATCATCCAAGATAACGAGAACGTCCCCAGAAGTCGGCCAACGAGTCCAACAGAAACGAACCCGATCGCCCAAAGACAACTCCTCGGAAGGATGCAAACCCAGATACACCCGTGCAAAATTAAGAACCCCCAACCCCACATCCGTATCGCGAGACGGCAACCAACAGACCCCACCCGGATAGTCTCCTCGCTTGTCCGTTGCATATTGCAAAGCGAGTTCTGTTTTTCCGATCCCCCCCATCCCCGTCACTGCCGTAATCGCAATCCGTTGGGTTTCCTGCAAGCGTTGGTGAAGCGTCGCGAGTTCTTCCTCGCGTCCGACGAAAGCTTTAACCCCACTCAAGGGCAGATTATTGGGGAATTTGGCTCTCTTTTGAGGGTCTGAGGGTGGGTTAAAAGTTGCACCCCCCTCAATGTAATAGATATTCCCTTCGGTATAGCCCGAACCTTTTAACTCTCCTACAGAGCCAGCACCTTTTATCTCGTTCCCTTTAACCTCAACAGAGCGCCGAGACGAGTCGATATTGACATCTCCCTCGATATCGTTAATATTTGGACCGTCGTTGCCCTGTGAGGATTGTGACTGACTCATTCGAGTTTTCCCTCGCGACAACCCCATTATGAGCCACTGTCTGGAGTCTGTCAGCAAGCCGAGCGTACTACCGTCTCATCGTTATCGATAACCTTTTGAGAAAACGCGATCGCCCCTAAAATTAAAATATGGCCAAACTTTCCGCTAAATTAAACCGAGAAATTGCAGGGGCGGCGAACAGTCCGGATCGCTGGCTGTTCGACTTTGCCCCCATCGAAGACCAACTTTTGTACAACCCCCAAGGCAACTTCGGAACGCTAGGGGTTGACGAATATGACACAATCGCGCGGGATTTGCATATCGGCGGGGCGCTCCATTCTCTCTATTGGGATATTATCCAAGCCGAATGGCAGGTGATTCCCGCCAGTAACGATCCGAGAGATATTAAGGCAAGCGATCGCGTTAAAGACCAACTCTTAAACGTCAAAGGAAGCGGCGGCAAAAAACTGGGAGGACTTTTCAGAACCGTGAATGGTTGGCGGGATAAAGAAGGGCGATCGCCCATCTCGAAAGAAACAATCGAGCAGCGCTGTAACTCCCAAAAAGCCAACTTCGACGAAGCCTGTCTCGCTTGGCTGACGGCAATTCTAAAAGGATATAAGCCCAACGAACTATTCTGGGAACGAGAAGGCAATGAAGATAGAGTGGCGGAATTTCGCCCGCGTCCCTCCCGTCGGTTCTTATTTGAAACCGTAACGGAAAAAACGCCCCGTAACGCCCAACTCCACAAGGGCTTTGCGATTAAAGTTCTGACGCGCGATCGCCCGGTCTACGGAGAATTTATCACCGCCCTTAATCGCATTCTCATCCACACGGTCAACATTGGCTCGATGGAATCTTCCCCTTACGGTTACGGCTTGGGGTCTTCCCTCTGGTTTCCCTTCCAAATCAAGCGGGAGGTTCTCAAATTGTGGCTAATAGGTCTGGGAAAATCCGTTGGGGGACTGCGAGCGATCCTCCCGCAGGGAACGACCAAAGCAAGCGAGCTTTGGCGCGATACCGAGCAACTTCTCAAGCAGCGCGATCCGGAAAATTACTATATTCACACTTCAGAAATTGACCTCGGGTTGCTCGAACTTGCGAAGGAGATGCACCCCATCGAGTTTTTGAAATACATCGACGCTCAATGCTCAGTGTACATCCTCGGCGAAACCGGAACGGTAAACCAAAGCGAAGAGGGTGGCAGTCGCGCCGAGGACGAGGTGGCGGAACGGGGGTTGGGCCGGCGAAAAAAGGGGTATGCAGATATATTGAGCATCACTTGCAATGTCGTCGCTCGCTGGATAACGGAACTTAACGACCCCGATGCCAACCCTCCAACCATTTGGCGAGACTTCGATTCGGAAAATTTAGGACAAAAAGCGACGACCGAGAAAACCCTTGTCGATGCCGTCGGCAAACCGCTCGATCGCAATTATGCCGAGGAAACTTATGGGGTGAAATTTTCCGACGAAGAACTCCCCCCTCAGTCTCCCCAAAAGGAGGAAGGAGAAGGAATAGTCGCCGAGTTTGGGCAAGCGCAAAATTATTTCACGTGGAACGGCTTTCGCATTGGCATCGAGTACAACATAGGCTCGGAACGCTTTGGCCGCCCCATGAAAATCGCTTACGGCTATTTCGTCAATCACGTCGGCGCAGATGGGGAAGCACTGGATGTTTATATCGGACCCCATTTGAGTAGCGATCGCATTTTCCGCATCGCCCAGACAAAATGGGACGATCCGCAGCAATTTGACGAGTACAAATATGCGATCTGCTTCGACACGATCGCGCAAGCAGAACGCGCTTATAAACGGCAAATGACGAGTCGTCCGTTTGGGGGAATCGAGGAAGTTAGCCTCGACGATATTATCTCTTGCGCCAAAGCGACCAATTTTGCTAGTCCGCCCACCCAACAGATGCGCGACGATATGCAGAAGCGGCGGGAAAATTGGCAAGCGATCGCCGACGCGCCTTACGTGAGATGGAAGCACAACAACCACACTACCCCCCGTCCCCGAGAAGGTCATCTCGCCCTCGATGGCAAAATCTTTCCCAATGACCGGGATTACTGGGCGATCGCTATGCCTCCCAATGCGTACCACTGCCAATGCTCCCTCGAACCCGTCTACGAACTCGCGCAGGGAGAAACGGTTTCCGATCTGCCTCCTATCGAGAAAATTTGCGAATATTGGAAGTATGGCCCCGACGGACGCGAGTGGTTTGCCCTGTTTTCCGCTCCCCAAATTCTCGACAGTTTGACCCCCGAAGAATTTGAGGAGCGGTATCAATTAGTCATCTTTGATGCCGACGGGACGTTACGGCGCTGTACGATTCCGGGGCAACCTTGTCCCCATGCCGAGGATGAATGGGAAATTATTCCGGAGGCCAAGGCATGGTGCGATCGCGTCAATTGGAACGAGAAATCCTTTGCCCTTGCCTCCAACCAAGCGGGTATTGAAGGGGGGCATCTCTCGGAAGCAACCGCCCGGAGATTGCTAAGAAACTTGGCGATGAAGTTTTTCGGACGCTTACCACTTCCCGGGATGTTGCAATTTTGTCCGTCGGCAGATGCCAAGCATCGCGATCGCAAGCCCAATCCGGGCATGTTACATAAAATTATGTCAGCACATAAAATTTATTACGATGTCGAGTTGCGCGAAAGTCCCGTTCGCGTTTTGATGGTGGGCGATATGCACGGCGATCGCGATGCGGCGGAAGCGGCAGGGGTCGATTTTATTTGGGCGCAGGACTTGTTTGGGCTTAAAGGGATTGAAATACCGAAAGAAAAACGGTGGGATGCTTGAGCAAAAAATGAAATCAAGAAAAAGTGGCGAAATTCCGCCAGAAAGTTAATGGTTGAATATTGCTCCTCTCGTCAATCCCAACACACCCCCAACCGTAGTGGATAATGGGGGGTGTTGCTCAAGGGGTGACAAGCAGGCTGAAAAGCGTGTGGAGAAAGGAACTTGGCAAACGTCCCCAAAAAGAATAGAGTTGTCTAGACCGACAACTCTATGAAAAAATGTTTCCCGAATTATACCAGAAAGTCTTCGACATTAA
>JBCCVR010000204.1:0-12480 GCA_039194995.1 Cyanobacteria bacterium P01_E01_bin.42
ATTTCTATAAACTTAACTATGGCTTTTTTGGGCGGTGGCTGGGGGGCGAGGGGGGGGTACACCGCCCCCCTATAAACTGGGGTCTTGGGTTGCTTTGTTTACATAAGAATCCCTCGACCAAGAAGGGGTTCTCAAAGAATATTGAAAACTATCTTAACTTGTGTTCTTGCCTGCCAACCTCAAGATGACTTTTCTAGATCCAGCGTTTCCAAAAAAATACTCTATTAATTTAGTATTTTTACAACATTGAGATGCCTCCAAATCTTAGGCGATCGCGATCGACTCGATAAATCCTTAATAACTCATCGCCAATCCTTCAACTCCTTCAAGTTGAGGAACTTTCAAAACATAGCGATAGCCTCCTTCCCGCGCCGTTTCAACCGCAATTTTTCCCCCATGCATTTCCATGAGTCGATAGCTTAATAATAATCCAATGGTTTCCCGTCCTCCCTCCTCCGCCGACTTGCGATCGCGCTTGCGAGTTTGTAGGGTTTCGAGAAGTAATGTGGGCATATCGAGGGCGCGTCCGTTTTCGGCCGGGATGGGGATGGGTTGTTCCATCGCCGACCAACAGGGATGATCGGCCCAAAGCGAGATATTCAAAGAAGGGAGTAGATTGGTGGGATCGTCAATCTTGCGGGAGATATGAACGCGAATCTCGCTACCCGCCGCCGCCGCTTGGATGAGACTATATCCTAGAAAATACAAAGCCTGACGCAGTTTTTCTTTGTCGAGCAACCAAATGCGATTTCCGGGTTCGACGGATAATTGTAAGATTTGTTGCTGTTGTTCTGCCAGCGCTTGTAAAGGATTGAGAGATTGCTGGCATAACATCTCCACATCAACAGGTGAGAGTTGCAAATTCTCGTTATTGGTATCTAAAACATCCAATCCCAGCATTTCTTCGACGCGAGAAAGCAATTCTTGCCCGCTCGTATGGATAATATCGATATACTCTTTTTGCTTATCCGTGAGGGGTCCGTAAATCTCTTGTTCCAAAACCCGCGCCATGCCGATCGCCGAGGTGAGAGGGTTGCGCAAATCTTCTGTCAATCCCACGAGCAAGCGGACTTTTAAGAGATTGGGAGAGAGGGAACTTTGCTTTCCATTGGCAGAAATGGCCGTCATGTTCTCGCGAGAAGGCTGAGAAAGCGAGGGAATGTCTAACGACTTCACGCCAGACTTAGCCGCGATCGCATTTTCATACTCGCTCATGCACCACCGCGCCGTCAGGGTCAAAAAATCCAGATTGCGATCGCTAAACTCCCGAGCCACAAAGTCCATCACCGCGATCGTCCCCACGCATTTGCCGCCGCGATCGACCAAGGGCGCGCCTAAATAAGCACGGATGCCGTAATACTGGCATAAAATACTTTGAGAATAAACGACATTTTCCCCAACATTGGGAATCATTAACGGGGCGATCGCGTCGATAACATACTGACAGTAAGACTCGGCTTGCGGTAATTTGCGCAGAAGTGCTAATTCGTTCTGCAAGCCGAGTTGAGATAATCCCAGTGCAGATTTAAGCTGCAACTCATTCCCCACCTGAATGCCGATAAAACAAATGGGCAAAGCAGTGCGATCGGCGGAATTCGAGCCGATAAAACGGGCCGCAGTTTGCACGGCCTCATCAAAAACGGGAATAGTTTCGGAATTTAATAACTCCAATCGATTCAATCTTTGCCAATGCTGCTGCTCGCGCTCTTCTGGCGTTAGACCGTCTAAACGACAAAAGAGAGGATTTTGATAAATAGGGGAATGGTAGTCGCGTTGCTCCATCATTTTGATTGTTTGGGTCGCGAAAGGAGACAATTCCTAAAATATCGGATTGTATCTTTTCTCTTCAACCTTAGTTTTCCCGCGATCGTGCCTTGACAAACAGCCCGCGAGAAATAATTCCCTCGTGAGAGAATGAATTGGGTTTCAAGTAAAGATAAATTTGAGGTTTGGCGCGAGTATTTCAACTGTAAATTGGGAATCGGTGTAAGCCCCTATGCTGAGAAATCAATTTCGAGGTATCATAACAGAACGAGGTGTGATAAAAGCGCATTTACTAGAGAGCAAAAAACAAGTTCGGCACAAGCAGGGGCACTATCCGGCAAGACAAAAAAACTCGGACAAAAGAAAAAAGCGAGTTAATCCTGAATTGAGGAAAGTTTGGGTGTATCCAGAAAAAACACGCATCAAAACAAATCGCAATTTTTGTGTTCGCAATTTTTGCGTTCGCAATTTTTGGGCACTCCCTTGAATTCCAAACCATCTATCATGTCAAGTTTTGAGATTGCCAATTATTCAAATCTGGATGCTCTACCGCGCTTTCACGCAGAGGAAGCCGGTGCCGATCCTCGCGCTTTGAATATTCACTCTGTAGAGGATAATGATCCTATGAAAAACGCTGCATCCCCCGCCGTGCGGGTTGGGATTTTGTCCCTTCAGCAACAGGAGCGATCGAACCAGATTTTATCCTCCACACCCCCCATTGCAGAAGCAATCTCGACAGCTATTGCAGAAATTAATGAAGCGGGAGGAATTCTCGGTCAAACCCTAGAGCCGATAACCCTCGGAGAGATCGGGCGCAGCGAAGCCTTAGAACAAAACGCGCGATCGCTATTGGGAGATCCAATGGTGAAAGCGATTTTTAGTTGGGGAACGTCGCCAACCTTATGCCAAACAATTTTTCCCCTCGTTGAAGCGGCCGATACGTTGCTATGGCACTGCGATCGCTCCCCTGGGGGCGAAACTTTTTCTCGCATTTTTTATACGGGAACCTGTCCCAACCAACGGGTAGAAGCCGCGATCGCTTGGTTACAAAAAACCGAGCGGAAACAATGCTACATTATCAATTCGTCCGATGTGCTCTCTCAACGTACTGGGGAACTTTTTCGAGAACAGTGGCAAGAACAAGGGGAGAGCGAAAGCATCACGGTGGAGGAAAATGCCGATTGGGAAGAATTGTTGGCAGCGATCGCGGCAGAGAATCCAGATAGTATTAATCCCGATATTATTATCGATACTCGCATCAATATTCCCAGCGATGAGGGAATGGCACTCTACGAAGCCTATCAAACCGCCCATCTCAGTCTCGAACGCCAGCCCATTTTGACCCTCAATCTTTCTTTGAGCGACATCGAGAAGTTAGGCGATCGCGCCGCAGGGCATTACTTCCTCAGTCCTTACTTTCCCGAGAATCGATTGCCCTTGCCTCCATTTCTGCCCGGAAATGATATTGCCGCCGCCGCCCATACCCAAATCCATCTCTGGAAGCAAGCCGTAGAAACTGCCGATTCTTTTCAGATCGATCGCGTTCGCGCTGCCGCGATCGGGCAAACCTTCTCGGAAACGGGCGGGATCGTTCGTCTCGCTCCCAATCAATATCTTGCCCGTCCCCTATTTATCGGTCGCTATCGCCAAGGCAATTTTAGCATCGCCGATAGGAGCGATCGGCCCCTCAATCCTCTCCCGTGGCTGGGCTGCACTTTACAGTCACCAGTTATCAGTTATCAGTCACCAGTTACCCACCCCCCAACCCCCAACCCACCCCCCAGCCCTCTCCCAAGAGAAGGAGCGCAAGAGAGGGAGAGCAACAACCAACAACCCATAACCCGTAATCCGATCGCCGAACTGGAAGAAGAACGGGCAAAACGACAAGAAATTGAAGCAGCGGTACAAGAGTATGGAAATGCTTTGCGGGCGCTCTTTGCTGCCACGAGCGATGCGATCCTCATTACCGACGCGAGCGGCTGTTATCTGCGTATTGCTCCCACGCAACCCCTACCCCCCTTCTCCCACGATTTAATCGGGAACAACCTGCACGACATTTTTTCCCCAGATCAAGCCGATCGCTTTCTCCTGGGCATTCGCACCGCTCTCGAAGAGAAACATCCCGTCCAATGCGACTATCAGTGGGAGAATCAATGGTTTTCTGCAACTATCTCTCCCATCAACGACAATGAAGCCCTGTGGATCGTCCGGGATATCAGCAAACAAAAAGAAATTGAGTGGAAGCGGGAGCAAACCTTACTCGAATTCAAACAACAATTTCAAGAAAGAACCTCGGCTTTGAGAGATGTCAGCGATCGCCTCGTCGGGGAAGTGGTGGAACGCCAACACGCAGAAGATGCCCTCAGCGCCGCCAAAGATCAACTGCAAGCCATCTTGGATGCCGTGCCGGGAATTGTCTCTTGGATTAGCGCCGACCTGCGTTATTTGGGGGTCAACCACCATCTCGCGGGAATGTTCAATCTCAAACCCGATGCGTTTATCGGGCAGGATATCGGCTTTCTCAATGCCAGCGAAGAATTTATCAGCTTCATTCGCGACTTTTTCGCCAGCGAAGCAACCGATGACTTTCGCGAAATCACCTCCCACGTCCAAGGGAGTTCCAGGACTTATCTGATTGTCGTCCAAAAATACGATCGCGGTAAAGCCGCCTTTACCGTGGGAATTGACGTGACCAAACGCCAACAGGCACTCGATGCCCTCGCCCGTTCCAAAGCACAGTTACAGGCAGTTCTAGAAGCCGTTCCGGGGATTGTTTCTTGGATTAGTTCCGACCTGAGCTATTTGGGAGTCAATCGCCATCTGGCCAAAACCTTCAATCTCACCCCCGAAGACTTCGCGGGAAAAAATATCGGCTTCTTGCAAGCCAGCGGAGATTTTAACCAATTCGTGCAGGACTTTTTTGCCAGTCCGGAACAAGATAATTTTCGGGAAGTGGAAGCTCTGGTGGATGGGGAAACGCGCAATTATTTAATCGCCGCCCAAAAATACGACGATGGTGCCGCTGCCTTTACCGTGGGCATCGATGTCACCGATCGCCAGAGAGCGATCGAAGATTTACACTTTACCAAAGACCAACTGCAAGCCGTTCTCGAAGCCGTACCGGGTATCGTTTCTTGGATCGGTTCCGACTTGCGCTATTTGGGAGTCAATCGCCACCTCGCCAAAACCTTCGATCTTCCCGTAGAAGCCTTTGCCGGGGAAAGTTTGGGCTTCTTGCAAGCCAGCAAGGACTTTAATGAGTTCGTTGCTAACTTTTTTGCCAGTCCGGAACAAGACAATTTTCGGGAAGTGGAAGCCCTAGTGGATGGGGAAACGCGCAATTATTTAATCGCCGCCCAAAAATACGATGAAGGACGCGCCGCCTTTACCGTGGGCATTGATGTCACCGAACGCCAGCAAGCCCTAGAAGGGCTGCAAAAAGCAGAAGAAAAATATCGCACCATCTTTGAAAATGCCGTCGAAGGAATTTTTCAAACGACTCCCGACGGTCGCTATCTCAGTGCCAATCCTGCTTTAGCCAGAATTTACGGTTACGATTCTCCAGCAGAACTCATGGCCAATCTGGAGAACCTCGAAGAACGATTGTATCTCGATCCCCAACGCCGTCGCATCTTTACCCATACCATCGAAACGGAAGGCGGAGTCGTCGGTTTTGAAGCGCAAGTGCGCCGACGAGATGGAGAATTGCGCTGGATTTCCGAAAACGCTCGGGCGGTGCGGGATAAAAAAGGCCAGATCCTTTACTACGAAGGAACGGTAGAAGATATCACCGATCGCAAACAAGCCGAAGAGGAACTGAGAAAACTCAACGAAGAGTTAGAAATGCGAGTGCAGCAGCGCACCAATGAATTACAACAGCTAAACTTGCAATTGCTCCTCGAAATTGGCGAGCGAGAACGTATCGAATCGGCTTTGCGAACCTCCGAGGCAGAACTGAAAGCCCTATTTGCTGCCATGACGGATATTATTACCGTTTTTGATGCGAAAGGCAATTATGCCAAAATTGTCACGACGAACTCAGAAACGATTTACAGTCCCAAGTCCCAATTATTAGGCAAAAACGTCTTGGAGGTGTTTTCTCCAGAACAGGCTCAAATCTTCCTCGATCATATCCGAGATGCCTTGGCAAGCGGGGAAACCGTTTACACTGAATACAGTTTGGATGGCAACTCGGGCATCTCCCAAGGCAAACGCTCCAGTACGGCTTGGTTTTCTGCGAGCGTTTCCCCCCTGCCCAATAATTGCGTGATTTGGGTGGCACGGAACATCACCAAGCGCAAGCAAATGCAGTTGAAGGTAGAAAAAGCCGAGGAAAAATATCGCAGTATCTTTGAGAATGCGGCGGAAGGAATTTTTCAGTCCACCCGAGACGGACGCTATATTAGCGCCAATCCGGCTTTAGTGGAAATGTACGGTTACGACTCCTTTGTAGAGATGGCCGCTTTGGTGCCCCAGATCGATCGCTGTTATGTCGAACCCGAGTTGCGAAGCGTCTTCCGGGAAGAACTCGAGCGCAAAGGTTCGGTGACGGGCTTTAAAGCGCAGGTCAAACGCAAGGATTGCAGTTTGATCTGGATTTCCGAAAATGCTCGGGTGGTGCGCGATAATGATGGCAATATCCTCTTTTATGAAGGTACCGTTGCCGATATTACCAAGCAAAAAGAGGCAGAAGATGCCCTGAGATTGGAACGGGAAAAATCCGAACGCTTGCTATTAAATATTTTGCCCAAGGCGATCGCGGAACGACTCAAGCAAAACGAGAAATCCATCGCCGAACGATTCGATAGCGTTTCCATTTTGTTTGCAGATATCGTTGAATTTACATCCCTTTCCGCCAGAATTTCGCCGACAGCATTAGTGGATTTGCTCAACGAAATGTTCTCTGCTTTTGATAAGTTAGTGAAATGGCATAACCTCGAAAAAATCAAAACCATTGGCGACTCTTATATGGTTGCGGGGGGTCTCCTCGATACCGCAGAGGAACACGCCGTGGCGATCGCGGATCTGGCTTTGGATATGCAACTGGCTATCTCTAAGTTCCGCCAAGAAGACGGGCAACCCTTCCGAGTTCGCATTGGCATCAATACGGGGCCTGTCGTAGCGGGAACGATCGGGCTGCATAAATTTGCCTACGATCTTTGGGGCGATACGGTTAATGTTGCCTCCCGCATGGAATCTCATGGTAAGGCAAATGCCATTCAAGTCACTGACGATACTTATCAACTGCTGAAAGGTAAGTTTTTCTTTGAAGAACGAGGGGAAGTTCCGATTAAAGGCAAGGGAAATATGACCACTTATTTCTTACAAGGACGACTCTGAAGAGTAATTTTCTAATCCCATAACGTGGCGATAATGTGCCTCCATCTTTTGAGTGGTTACCGATTTTGTATCGGACTGCCAATCGCTGTATTTGAAAAAGTCTTGGCGTAATTTTTCGAGATCGATACGAGTGGGTTTTCCCGCTTCAACAAGGCGATCGCCATTGACCCAAACGCTATCCACAACTTGATTCGGACGACCGTAAATCAACAATCTGACGGGATCGGTACGAGGGAGTAAAGATAAATCGGTTAAATCGTAGAGTACCAAATCGGCTTTTTTCCCTACATCTAACGAGCCGATTTTATCATCCGATTGGATTCCCTTTGCTCCGCCTAAAGCTGCCATTTTCACTGCCTCTTTGGGATCGATCCATTTGCGATATTCAAAATCCGTTGTATTGTGTAACATCGTGCCAATTTTAATGGCTTCGAGCATATCTTGGCCGTCGCTACTAGCAGTTCCATCGCAACCAAAGGCAACATTAACCCCCGCTTGGCGATACTTTAAAACTGGGGCGATACCACTCCCCAACCGTAAATTACTCAAAGGATTGTGTGCCACGGTAGATCCGGTTCTGGCGAGGATAGAAATGTCTTCATCATTCAACCAAACACAATGAGCTAGAGAGGTGCGATCGCTTAAAAAGCCGATTCGATCTAGGTGTTCGACTGCCGTACAACCGTATTTTTCCCAAGCTAATTTTTCCTGTGCTTTTGTTTCGAGTAAATGGGTATGACGGCATAAATGATAGCGATCGCTGAGTTCGATACAGCCTTTAAAAAGCTCGTCGGAACAAAGCTGCATCCCCGTCGGTGCCGTCATGATGCTAATCCCTTCTTCCGGCCGATGAAACTGTTTGATCGCCGCTTGTAGAAAGTTTAAATTTTGTTCTGCCGTCCAATAAAACGGCTCAATTTCGCGATTTGCGCCCTCATCGGGAATGCCTGCATCGAGTTCGCGATCGTAAATTAAAGGACCCACAAATGCGCGAATGCCAATATCTCGATAACCGCGAATTGTAGCCGCAACGGTTTCCATTTCTTGACCCGGAATCAGCACTAAATGATCGACAACGCAAGTACCTCCCGATAGGAATGTTTCTGCGGCTGTTCCCAAAGCACTGAGATAAATTTGTTCGATATCGACAATGGGACAATCATAAAGCTGCGTCAGCCATAATTCCAAAGGATAAGGGGAAATTAAGCCGCGTTGCCACATTTCCGAGGAGTGGGTATGGGCGTTGATAAAACCGGGCAATAATAGCTTATTCGTACCATCGACGATCGCACCTTTCGCGTCGAGATCGGGGGCTATTTGCGCGATCGTATCGCCTTCAATTTGCACGTCAACGGTACGATATTCCGTTCCGGTTAAAATTAAAACCTTTTGAATGGTAAAATCCATAACGATTACTGATAGCAAGGAGATAAAGGATACAATTACCAATTTTTTAATAATTTCTTGATAATTGCCGTAATCTTAACATAGAGAGAAAGCCAATTCGGTTAAATTGCCGATCGCAAACGATGACTAAACCTTTACATACTTTAGGAACGCCCCCCAATGCTTGGCAAGTGAATGCAGAAATTGCTGACATCACTCGCCCGCCCCTCCAATCTCACATTATTACCCTGCCGACGGAAACAAAAACCTTACGCTTGGATTTAGCGAAAGCCGCCCTTCTCGTCATTGATATGCAAAACGATTTTTGTCATCCCGATGGCTGGCTGGCGAGTATTGGGGTTGATGTGAGTCCCGCGAGAGCGCCCATTGCTCCTTTACAAAGTTTGCTTCCGGAGTTGCGATCGCGCCATATTCCTATTCTTTGGGTGAACTGGGGCAATCGTCCCGATTTGCTCAATATCAGTGCGGGACTGCGCCACATCTACGATCCGACGGGGGAAGGGGTCGGTTTGGGAGATCCCCTGCCGAAAAATAATGCTCCGGTTTTAACTTTAGACAGTTGGGCGGCTGCGGTAGTCAGCGAGTTAGAACAAAAACCAGAAGATATCCGCGTTCATAAGTATCGCATGAGCGGATTTTGGGATACTCCTCTCGATAGTATCTTGAAAAATTTAGGCAAAACAACCCTCTTTTTTGCTGGGGTGAATATCGATCAATGCGTTATGGCAACCTTACAAGATGCCAATTTTTTGAGTTATGATTGCATTTTATTACAAGACTGCGCGGCTACGACTTCGCCAGAGTATTGTTTGCAGGCAACTCTTTATAATGTCAAGCAATGTTTTGGTTTTGTCAGCGGTTCTCAAACGTTAAAACAGGGGATGAAATCAGAATAAAACAGGTTATCTCTCCTATTTTACCGTGGAACGGGCATCCTGCCCGTGGCTATTTAATACAGCCTTCAAATAATTAGGATTCTTGTTTCACCATGAGGAAGTTTTCTACTCTTAACTCAATGGTAAAATTAAAGAATTTGGAATACCTTCGCGAAAGAAGATCATTCTAACGTCCGACCGAAAGGAAACAAGCATAAGAACAATAATTTCCAATGTTGTTTGGCAAAAGGAAGACCGATAATTGTAATCGCAAAGAGAAAAGCAAACAGCAAATGCGCTAAAGCAATTTCCCAACCAAAAAACAACAACCAAATAATATTAAAAATCGTGTTAAGAGTGCTCCCCGTATTTTCGGTCACGATAATTTCTCGACCAAAGGGGGTCATGGTGGCAAAACCAATTTTGATGGTTTGGATGCCAAAAGGAATGCCGATAATGGTAATACACAAGGATAGACCGCCAATAATGTAACCCAAACCGGCCAGAAAACCGCCAAAAATCAACCAAATAATATTTCCTAAGAGACTCATAAGACACAAAGAAACGTTAAAGGGCAAACTTACAAGAAGGAATTCAATATTCCCGCGCTTCGATTTTAGCAATTTTTCCAGTGAGTCGCGGCTGGTATTGATTAGGAATTGGCGATCGCTCAAATTTGAGCGATCGCCAATCAAAAAGCAGTCAAAATGCCCGCAGGATGAATTAAAAAATTAAGAGATCGGTTGAGATTCGGGGGATTTTTCGGCGATCGCATCTTTGAGTTGCATTTCTTGTCGGATTAATCCGCCCAATTGGATAACCGATAAAATAAGGGCAATTCCCGACAGAAAATAGCCGTGAATGGTATACAGATGAATAACAGTGGTGCTACTAATCCCGCCACCTCCGGTGATAATATCTCGTAAAATCCCGCCGATTGCAGGAATTGCGGCGATGGTTTCCAATTCAATCCGCATCCGCCAAAATCCCAGTTGACTCCAATCGAGAATAATTGCCGTCCAGGAAAGGGCGATCGCGGTTAAAGTTAGCAAAATTCCGCTCATCCAAGCGACCCACCAACTGGTGCGAAACTGTCGTCCTAAAAACATGACGATAAGCTGAAACAAGGCGGCGACAATTAAACCATTACCCGCAATATCGTGGATACTGCGAATCGATGCGCCGTGGGGAATGAGGCGATCGATCCGTTGCAGGGATTCATACGCGCCCCCTGCCGTCGGTTCGTAATAGAATGCAAGTAAGATGCCCGTAATCGCCGCGATCGCCACCATCGCTAAAATCGAGGTTGCCAAAAGCGTTGCCAAACGTTTGAGAATGCGATCCATTTTGGTACAATCCATAGCTCATGCCTCACTATGTTGAGTTTCCCTTGTTTTGCGGCAATGCAGGCGATCGAGACAGCGCAATTTTCCGGCACGATTAGCCGGCATTACTTGCATCAAGCAAGGGGTTTTCTTGATGTCAATAAGTATTTATTCCTTTTATTGATGATATTTACAATTCTTAATTAAGTCAAGGTTTCATGATGCTTCAATGTCGAAAATTGCGCCAACTCCTGCAACAGCTCGGAATTCTGACATTACCGGGGGTTTATGATTGCATCAGTGCCAAACTAGCGGAGGAAGTTGGGTTTGAGGCAGTTTTTACAAGCGGTTTCGGCATTTCCGGCGCAACCTTGGGATTGCCGGACTATGGTTTTTTGACCGCAACGGAGGTGCTGGGAAGTGTGGGACGGATGGCTGAGGCGATCGCAATTCCCCTCGTTGCCGATCTCGATACGGGGTATGGCAATCCTTTAAATGTGATTCGGACGGTGAGAAATGCCGTAAAGTTAGGGATTGCCGGGATTATTTTGGAGGATCAAGAGTGGCCGAAAAAATGCGGGCATTTTGAGGGAAAACGGGTCATTGCTTTAGAAGAGCAGGTTGAGAAAATTAGAGCGGCGATTTATGCTCGTCAGGAGAGCGGTTTGGTTATTGTTGCCCGTACCGATGCGAGAGCGAATCTGGGTTTAGAAGAGGCGATACGGCGAGGACGTGCTTATATCGAGGCAGGGGCAGATATTCTGTTTATCGAGGCACCTCAGTCCGTGGCAGAATTAGAAGCGATCGCGGCTGCATTTCCTGATGTGCCTTTATTTGCCAATGCGATCGAAGGAGGGAAAACGCCAATTTTGTCGAGCGATCGCTTGGCAGAATTGGGCTTTAAAATTGTCGTCTATCCCCTCGCAGGATTATTTGCCGCAACCCATGCTATGAGAGCCTGTTTTCAACAGTTGCGAGAACAGAAAACAACCGTAGAATTTAAAGAAATGGTGTCTTTTAACGAGTTTAAAAATTTAATTGGCGTGCCAGAATATCAACAGTTAGAGCAGCAATTTAAGGCTAAAATAGAGAGGGATCATGAGTAACAATCCGGATAAAGCTAACGATTGGCTATTACAGCATCGAAAAAATATTACTTCTCAATTTGGAGAAGATGGCATCATCGAGAAAATTTTTGAGATTATTCCCGATCGCGATCGTTGGTGTGTTGAATTTGGGGCGAGTGATGGTCGAGTCCATAGCAATACCCATCATCCCATCAATGACGGAGATTGGTCGTCGGTACAGATTGAATCGAATTCGGTGCTTTATCCAGTCTTGGAGCAAAAATATGCAGATAGCGATCGCGTAACCTGTCTAAATCGGATCGTTAGCTTTGAAGGAGAAAATACCCTAGATAAGATTTTACAAGAAACTCCGATCCCGCTCAACTTTGATTTTTTATCAATCGATGTTGATGGGGTGGATTATTATATTTGGGAATCACTCGAGGTATATCGCCCTAAATTAGTGGTAATTGAGTTCAATCCCTCAATTCCCCACCATGTTGCTTTCGTACAGCCTAAAAATCAAGAACTCTGTCAAGGTTCTTCTCTACTCGCCTTACAACAACTTGGAAAACAGAAAAATTACGAGCTTATTGCTTCTACGGAAGTGAATGGCTTTTTTGTAGACCAACAATACTTTTCTCTTTTTGAAATTCAAGATAATTCAATTTGGCAACTCAATCAAAATTATCAATATTGGAC
>JBCCVR010000205.1:0-12461 GCA_039194995.1 Cyanobacteria bacterium P01_E01_bin.42
ATCTTAACACAAAGACAAAAGTTTTTCTAATTTTAAAGATATCTCGATATAAATATTATTAAGGCGGGTATGTTTTACATTTAATATATTCATCCAAGATTCTTGGAGGGAGCTATTTATAGGTTGTTGTGCAGCACGTTTTAAAATACTGTGCAAAATTCTAGCTGAGTTAGTTTGAGACGACATAACATTACTTGGCAAAATAGTTGACTGTTCAATCTTTTAAATCGCACCCTCTGACAAGAAAGACAGGCGCGATCGCGCCTGTCTTCAATAACTACCTAGACCTTTATTCAAAACTTAGTAGTCAAAATCCCCGCCGGGTGCGGCTGCTGCTTTTTCTTTCTCCGGCTTGTCTACCACGATGCACTCGGTGGTGAGAACCATGCCTGCGATAGAAGCGGCATTTTGCAACGCGCTGCGGGTTACTTTTGCGGGGTCAACGATGCCCGCTTCAAACATATCGACAAACTCGCCATTTGCTGCATTGTAGCCGATGTTGAAATCTTTCTCTTTCAAGCGTTCGGCAATCACCGCGCCGTTTTGTCCGGCGTTTTCGGCGATTCGCATCAAAGGAGCGGTCAACGCGCGAATGACGATGTTAGCGCCCGTTAACTCCTCGTTTTGCAAGTTCCCATTCGCCCAAGTTTCCAAGGCGGGGGAGAGGTGTCCGAGGGTCGTACCGCCACCGGGGACGATGCCTTCTTCTACTGCCGCTTTGGTGGCGTTGATGGCATCTTCGAGGCGCAGTTTCTTATCTTTCATTTCCGTCTCGGTTGCCGCGCCGACTTTAACGACAGCAACACCGCCGGATAACTTGGCCAAGCGCTCTTGTAACTTCTCTTTATCGTAAGAAGATTCGGTTTCGTCGATTTGACGGCGGATTTGTTCGCAACGCGCTTTAACACCATCTTCGTTCCCTTCAGCAACGATGGTGGAGTTGTCTTTGGTGATGACCAAACGACGCGCCGTACCGAGGTCTTCCAACTTGGCGTTATCTAACTTTAAGCCTGCATCTTCGGTGATGACTTGACCGCCTGTGAGAACGGCGATATCTTCTAACATCTGCTTGCGGCGATCGCCAAAACCGGGAGCTTTAACCGCAGCCACGTTGAGAACACCGCGCAGACGGTTAACCACCAAAGTGGCGAGGGCTTCTTTCTCGATATCTTCAGCGATGATGATTAAGGGTTTGCCAGAACGGGCAACTTGTTCCAACACGGGAACTAAATCTTGTACGAGGGCGATTTTCTTATCGGTGATGAGGAGGTAAGGCTCTTCAAAGACTGCTTCCATCCGTTCCGTGTCGGTGACGAAGTAAGGAGAAATATAGCCTTTATCGAAGCGCATCCCTTCGGTAATCTCTAATTCCGTGGTCATGGACTTCCCTTCTTCCAAGGAAATTACGCCCTCTTTGCCCACTTTATCCATGGCAGAAGCGATCATTTCGCCCACTTCCATATCGTTCCCGGCAGAAATGGCACCGACTTGCGCGATCGCCTTAGAGTCGGCAATTTCGCGAGACTTGGCAGCAATTTCACTGACCAAAAATTCGGTCGCTTTGTCAACACCGCGCTTGATGGCGATGGGGTTTGCACCCGCAGCCACGTTTTTTAAGCCGGCTTTGACCATGGCGTGAGCCAAAACCGTGGCGGTGGTGGTTCCGTCTCCTGCAACGTCATTGGTTTTAGAAGCGGCTTGACGAATCAAGGAAACGCCTGTGTTTTCGATGTGATCGTCGAGTTCGATTTCTTTGGCGATGGTTACGCCGTCGTTAATGATTTGAGGCGCGCCGAATTTCTTTTCGAGGACGACGTTACGACCTTTGGGACCGAGGGTGATGGCGACAGCTTCTGCCAACAGGTCAATCCCTTTTTCTAAAGCGCGGCGGGCTTCTTCGTTGTAAATGATACTTTTAGCCATAGCTCTTGTTGATTGGGTAGTGTGAAAAGGACAAACAGAAAAGGAAAGAAGTCAAAAAATTATTCCACTGCGGCTAAAATGTCTTTTTCAGACAGGAGAACATAATCGTCGCCTCCCAGTTTGATATCAGTGCCAGCATACTTGGAGTAGAGAACCTTATCGCCGACTTTGACTTCGAGTCCTCCTCGGTTGCCATCTTTGTCAAATTTCCCCGGACCGACGGCGACGACTTCCCCAACTTGAGGCTTTTCTTTCGCTGTATCGGGGAGAAGAATACCGCCTGCGGTCTTTTCTTCGCTGGGGCTGACTTTGACGAAAACGCGATCGCCTAAAGGCTTGACTGTAGAGACGTTAATGGTTAATGCAGCCATGCAATTTCCTCCTAAAAAATTCACCGTTTTGGTCGAGAGTGCTGGCGTTTGGTGAAGTTAAGCCAATTTCTTGAATCTCCCCGGTGGGGAATCAAAATTAGCACTCTCACCATCCGAGTGCTAATTTACCCAACCAGACGATCCTCTGGCAACTATGGAAGAAGTGCGGTTTCCCGAACTTTTTCCGGCAGGGTACGAAAAACTTTCCTTTGACCCCCATTTCTGACGATTATTGCAAATTATTATCAATAATGATAAATATGTAATCTGTCGTTCCTCAAAAATAGCGATCGGGAGTTTTGATGCTATGAGAAAAATGGTGAAATCTTGTAAAGTCTTTCTTGCTTTGGGTTTGGGTGCGATCGCGATCGCGGGAAGTCAAATCCCTCCCTTCGGTGGTGGCAGCGAGAATCTGGCTCTTGCAAACGAACGCAATCGAGTCTCTTTTGCAAAAAATGAGACTGCTTTCAACGATATCGTGAGTGGGACGGCGTTAGTCAATGCCCTGCGGGGTGGCGGTCACGTTATCTTTTTTCGCCACGTTCAAACGGAAAAAGACTATGCAGACCAAGCCGATGTTAATCTCAACGTCAATGATTGCTCCACCCAACGCAGTCTCAGCGAAGCCGGGTGGCAAGATGCTCGCACGATCGGGGCTGCTTTCGAACGCCTCAATATCCCCGTCGGCAAAGTCTATTCCAGTCAGTATTGCCGCGCTTGGCAGACGGCGGATTTGGCTTTTGGACAGTATGAAAAAGTGCCCGGTCTCAACTTTGCCCCTGCTGAAGAATATACCGACGTACAAATCGCACAAATGAGAGCCGGAATCGAACCACTTTTAATGGCGGTTCCAACTCCGGGAACGAATACTGTTGTTATCGGTCACGATGATGTGTTTGAGTCGGCGACAGGCATTTACCCCGAACCCCAAGGCATTGCCTTTATTATCAAGCCCAATGGACTGGGAGAATTTGTCATTCTCGCTAGCCTAACGCCTGAAGAGTGGGCATTGTTAAAGTAGTTACGCCTATTTTGGAAACTCAAAGGACATTCTCTAGCTATGGGCGCGATCGCTTTTTCGGGATGTTATCGAGAGGGCGATCGCTTTTTCACTGGAAGCGATATTTGCAGTAAAATCATGCAAGACTTGCACGATCGCTCTAGGCCAGAGATCGCAATTCCGAGACACTAAAAAAATGACATTATACGAGACCGGTAAAACAAATCATCCTTAAAATCCGTCCTTTAATATTTTTTCATAACATAAAAAATGTTGGAAATTTTAGAAAAAGCCAAAATTGCCACCCAGTATAGCGATTGGTTGCAGGTTAATGATTGTTTGCGACAATTACCCCTTGCTCAAAACAGGCAAACTCCTTTTGAGGAAGAAGCACTCAACTTAGCGTTAACTGTTCTCAACTGCGGCGATTTTCAGGAAAGATGGGAAATCGCCAAAATTTTACCTAAGTTTGGCGATCGCGCGATTTCTCCCCTCATTGCCATCTTGGAAAACGAAGAGAGCGAGATCGAGGAACGGTGGTTTGCCGGGCGAATTTTAGGGCAATTCGATCGCCCTTTAGTTATCGATGCTCTCGCGCGGTGCTGGCAAACCTCGAAAGATGAAGAGTTAACGGCAATTATTACCACTGCACTGGCAAATCTGGGAGAATCCGCGATCGCGCCCCTCACAAAATTACTCGATCGTCCCGAATTGCGCCTCTTAGCAACACAAGCCCTCGCACAAATCCGCCATGCTGCCGTCATCGACCCGCTTTTAAGCATGGTTGGAGATCGGGATGCCCGGGTGCGCGCCACTATCATCGAAGCCTTGGGAACGATTCGCGATCGCCGTTTGATTCCGGTTTTAATTGAAGCCTTAAACGATGTTAGTGCAAAAGTCAGAAAAGAAGCCGCGATCGCGTTGGGATTATGGCGAGATATTGCGGCGGAATTAGACTTATTAACGGTTTTAACGCCTCGCTTGTATGACTTTAATTTGGAAGTTTGCCAACAAGCGGCAATGGCGATCGGACAACTCAGAACCCCAGAAGCAACAGCCACGTTATTTCACGTTTTCCAATCTCCCACCACTCCCTTAGCACTGCAAATCCAACTCATTCGCGCTTTAGCGTGGAATGAAACAGAATCGGGTTTAGCCTGCTTGCAAAAAATACTCAGTTTAACCGAAGGAAAAGGATTGTTAGAAACGATTGGCGTTTTAGGACGAATTGAAAGCGCTCATCTCCAACCCCATGCCGCGCGCATTTTACTGGATTTCTTTGCCTGCCAATCTTCCGCGATCGAGTCCCCATCAACTTTACAATATCTAATCCAAGCCTGGGGACAATTAGGCGCGCCAGAGGCAACCGAGATTTTAATATCCTTGCAAGAGCATCAGACCCCGAGTATTCGACTGCATGCGATCGCCGCCCTCGATCGCTGTCGGAGAGCTTCATAAAAGTTTGCAATCGCGAAGGGATCGGGAGAAATATGTCAAGATTTTGACAATAACAAATCTTTGGCAATTTTTTTAAATCTGATGATCCTTGAAAACTCTGGCGATCGCTACACTATCGATATCGATTCGGAAGACCAAAAAGCGAAATATTCCGAGATCGATAATATTCATCTCCCCGGTTTTATCCAGCCTCATGGCGTTCTCTTGGTTTTAGAAGAACCGAGCCTCAAAATTGTACAAGCAAGCAAGAATACCGCTCTATTTTTTAGCATTCCACCAGAGCAACTTTTGAATCATTCTTTGAGTCAATTTCTACCGCGGACTCAAATCAAAAAATTAAAGCGGATGATCGATCGCAGTGAGTTTGATACTTTAAATCTTGCCAAAATAAGACTTAGAAAAGACGGAGAATATTTGTATCTTGATGGGATTTTACACCGCAATCCTGACGGTTTTTTGATACTTGAAATCGAGCCTTCGACTTATCGAGACGATAATAGCTTTCTCGGTTTTTATGGTGCTCTAAAACGGTCAGCGAATAAAATTCAAAAAACATCTAATTTGCAGGAAATGTATATTTCTGTCGTTCGGGAGATGAGAAAGCTGATTCAATGCGATCGCGTGATGATTTATAAATTCGATCGCAATTGGAATGGAGAAGTGATTGCTGAAGATAAACGAAAGGATCTCGAACCCTTTCTCGGGTTACATTATCCCGATGCAGATACGAAACCATGTCGCTATCTTTATTCAGATAACTGGTTGAGATTAATTGTCGATATTGATGCCGATTCTGTCGATCTCATCCCTCTCAACCACCCTCAAAATAACCAGCCTCTCAATCTCAGAAATTCGGTTTTGCGTGGTTTTTCTTCCTGCCATCGCGAATATTTGCAAAACATGGGAGTTTGTTCGACGTTAGTAATGCCTGTTAAACAAAAGGAACAACTCTGGGGACTCGTTTCCTGTCACCATTATACCCCTAAACAAGTTCCTTATGAATTGCGACAAGCCTGTGAATTTTTAAGTCAAATTATATCTAGCGAACTGATTTCCAAAGCAGAAGCCGAAGATTATCACTATCAAGTTTACTTAAAATCGACCCAAGCCCAATTAACCGAATATATGTCGATAAAAGAAAACTTTATCGAAGGACTATGTGCTGACGAACCCAACTTACTTAATTTAGCGGCGGCTACAGGAGCAGCAATTTATTGGCAAGGCAATTTTAAGACGATTGGGAAAAGTCCTGAAATCGGCGATCTGAAAAAGTTAATTGATTGGTTGCAAGAGAATTTTCGAGAAAACTGTTTTGAAATAGACTCCCTACCCAATCTCTATCCCGAATCAGAAAAATATAAAGAAATTGCGAGTGGATTATTAGCAATTTCTGTACTTCCCAAAAACTATATTTTATGGTTTCGTCCGGAACTAATTCAAACTGTGAATTGGGCTGGCGATCCCACTCAAACAATTGTCGAAAAGATAGATTCTGAAGGAGTCTTACGCTTATCCCCGAGGGGATCTTTTGATGTTTGGAAAGAAACCGTTTGTCTTCAATCTCTACCTTGGAAATCCTGCGAAATTAGAGCAGTTAAAGATTTGAGAAATGCAATTGTTAACATTGCCTTGCGTCAGGCAGACGAACAAGCCAAACTTGCACGAGAGTTAGAGCGTTCCAATCAAGATTTGGAAAAATTTGCTTATGTTGCATCCCACGATCTACAAGAACCTTTAAATTTAATTTCTAGTTACGTGCAATTATTAGAGATGCGCTACAGCGATCGCCTCGATGAAAGTGCCAAGGAATTTATCAATTTTGCGGTGGAAGGGGTAACGCATATGCAAACTTTGATTGACGATCTGCTGACTTATTCGCGACTGGGAACACAGCAGAAAAAGTTTGCCGAAATCGAGATAGAAGATGTTTTAAAGCGCGTTTGTTTGAATCTGCAAACTAAAATCGATGAAAGCGAGGCAACCATTCTTTACGATCGCTTGCCTTCAGTCTGGAGCGATCGTACTCAACTCATACAGGTTTTTCAAAATTTAATCGGGAATGCCATTAAGTTTCGTAGAGAAGAACCCCCTCGCATCCAGATTGAAGTCAAAGAGCAAGAAGAGGAGTATTTATTCTCGGTTTGTGATAATGGCATCGGGATTGACCCCCAATTTAACGATCGCATTTTTATCATTTTCCAACGCTTGCACTCGCGGGACGAATATTCTGGTACAGGGATTGGTTTAGCACTCTGTAAAAAAATTATTGAACATCGCGGGGGAAGAATTTGGATCGAGTCGGAATTGGGCAAGGGTTCTACGTTTTATTTCACGATTTCCCGACAACAGAATGAAGAATAATAGAGGCTAGCGAACCAACAGCCAAGCCCTTAACACCTCAGCCACCGTCCATGCCTGAGCAAACGCCCCTCTCGGAGTCATGGGGGCATCTCCATCAAAAATCTCGCTGAGATTGCCCACGCAACCGTCTTTGAGATGCTGTTTCATCGGTAAGAGGAATTCTCGTGCCAAGGTGGGATTTTTGTAGACGTGGAGGTGCGCTTGGACGAAATGACCGATTAACCAACCCCAAACCGTCCCTTGGTGGTAGTTGCCGTCCCGTTGATAGCGATCGCCCCCATAAATTCCCGTGTAATCGGGATCGTCCGGGGAAAGCGATCGCAGTCCGTGGGAAGTTAGTAAAGATTGGGCGACGGCATCCACGACGGCTTTTTGCTCCCGAGGCTGCAAGAGAGGCGAACCGCCGATTTCGACCAATCCCACAGGGAGGGAAATGGCAAAAATTTGATTGGGACGCAAGGCCGGATCGTTTCCTTCTGGACTATCGACAACGTCATAACAGTACCCCATGCTGTAACTCCAAAAACGGCTGAAGCCCGTGACGGTTTTCCGCGCCATTTCTTCATATTTTTGTGAGGGGCGGCCCAGTTCTTGGGCTAGATGCGCCATGGTGACTAAAGCAACATACCAAAGCGCATTCACTTCGATGGGTTTGCCGATGCGGGGCGTAACCACCCAATCATCGATTTTTGCATCCATCCATGTCAATTGCGCCCCCGTTTCTCCGGCATAAAGCAAGCCATCTTGCGAATCCATCTGGATATTGTAGCGAGTGCCGCGAACGTGCCAATCGATGACTTCCTCTAAGGCGGGAAAGAGTTCCCCGATGAAACCGCGATCGCGAGTGGCGGTATAATAGGCGCGAATGGCTTCAAAGTACCAGAGGATGGCATCGACGGTGTTATATTCCGGGCTGTTGGTGCCATCGGGGAATAAATTGGGCAGCATGCCTCGATCTAAATACTTGGCAAACGTCCGCAGGATCGTCCGGGCAACTTCCACTCGCCCCGTGGAGAAGGTCAAACCCGGCAGGCTAATCATCGTATCCCTGCCCCAGTCCCCAAACCAAGGATAGCCGGCAATAATGGTTTTTCCTTCCGGTTCGTCAGGGATGGGGCGATCGACCAAGAAGCGATCGCCCGCTAAAACTAACTGTTCGATCCACTCGGGAATGTTATTTTTGGACTCCTCATCGGGAAAGAGATAATCCGTGTCGTACCAGCGATCCAATAGGGCGCGATCGCGCGCCTTGCACCGTGTCAAAGAGTCTCCATTCTGAAGCTCTCCAGGAGGAACGGTGGTGGCAATTATCGTGAGGGAGTTTCCGGGCTGTAAGGTGACTTCTAAACTTGCCCCATAGAGATGATCTTCGCGATCGGCTAAGCCACGATAGGTTTCTACACTCAGACTGTAGTTTCTATACCAAATGTGAGTGGGTTTCCAGAGGGGGGCGGGAGAAGCATTCTCGCCGTTTCGTTCCGCCAGCAAATAAAAGGGCATTGCTCCGGCAAAAGCATCGATTTTGACGGCTCCTGCGATCGTCTCGATCCGCATGCGCCAATCTCCGCCATAAGTCTGGCTGTGAAAATCGCGATAGTTTACAAGCGCTTTGACGGACATTGAAAGAGGAGAACGGGCGCGATGCAGGGTGTAGCGAATGTAAGTCGTATTTTCCCCCTTCTCCATCCAAATCCGCTTTTCTAACAGAGCATCGGTGAAGGCAAATTTCCAGACGGGAATCGATCCATCTAGATGAAAACTTTCAATTTCTCGATAGCCTTGGGGCGCAACCGAACCATCTTGCCAGCGATTGGCATACAGGGGGAAAAATTGCCCGCGATATTGTACCAATTCGTCAAGTTTTGTTAACAGCAGCGTTCGCCCCAAAGGAGGATTTAACGCCGCAACCAACAAACCGTGATAGCGTCGCGTCAGCAGACCGGAAATTGTTCCCGCCCCGTAGCCGCCACTGCCATTTGTCACTAACCATTCCCGCGTTTCTGATGTCGGGAGGTTGCCACAGATATCTCGTCCGAATTCAATAGTCATCGTTTTCTTCTCGTTATAAGTCTGAAATTCTTCGTCGATCGGTAAGCGAGGAAAATTTTAAGAATTTTTACAAATTTTCAGCAAATCCCCCAAACTGCTCCGCTTATATTAAAAAAAATGTACATTTGCCCAGATCGAGCCTTTTTGAGGTTTTGGGGTTGGCAATCGTGCGATTCTTCTTCACAATATAGAGTAAAGAATTAACTTGCTCATAAAATAGCTATTTTAATAACAATGATCCCATCTTTATTCAATCGACACACTTCTCATTCCCACAATCCCCCACCATTTTACGGCTCTGAGAAGAATCAAGACAGTTTGTCCAGTTTGAAAAGAGCGATCGCCCTAGCGCGTGGGGAATATTCTTTAATTTTGGCACGCTGCGAGAGTCCGCGATTGCGCCAGAACATCCTCAAGCAAATTTCAGCCTCTACATCTTTGATCTTACAAGAGGTTAATCTTCATCCTTCGGTAGTCAATCTTTTGGATACCCTCGAGGACGTTGTGCGTTCGAGTTGTGCCGATGCCCTTGTTGTCAAAGGTTTAGAGTCTGTCGTTAACCTCGATCCCCTACTCGAAGAAGCCAATTTTATCCGCAATGCCTTCAATCGATCGTTACATTTGCCCGTTGTCCTGTGGGTTAATGAGAAAACATTACACCATATGAAACGAATTGCACCGGACTTTAGCAATTATGGTGCGATTTCCATTAGTTTTGAATCTTAGAATTGAGGTGAGATTGAGTTAAAATTGAGTCGATCGTTCAATTTCCGCGCGTGATTTGAATGGTGTAAGGATGATATTGATTTTTTTCATAAGAACCCACCCAAATTTGATATTGACCTTCTAACCACTGTCCGGCAATACCCGGATTTTTGTTTTGATAATCGTCATTGCACCACGTACCGCCGGGTCCGACTACTACAATGGTCGTATCGGCGGAACTGCGAACTTGTAGATTGAGAAAATTAAAGAAACCCGTTAAGGTGACAACGTGATCCGGTTCGCGATCGACAAAACCGACACAGGGTCCCGTGGGAGTATCCACGCGATCGGCTACATTTCTGGCGGCTGTTTCTCCCCCACTAATGCCGCGAATGAGGATTGTATCGGGAGTATTGGGGGCTGTGAAAGGGGAAATAATCGGACTTTCAAAAATTGGGGGCGAAGATTGAGAAAAAGCGGGTAATGTTCCTGCAACCGTTGCGATCGCGGCCAAATACATCCCTTTCAGTACTTTTTTTGCCATGCACCGAGACATTTTCGAAGGATTGTTTTGTACCGATGTATTCATCTCTTTGCCGTTTCTGAAATTCATAATTTGTCCTGATTTTCCCATTATCGACCCATTGATTACTGCTTACCCAATGACGAACATTTTTGTAAGATGTTGCCTGCATTCTAGTTTATTCTTCCTCAGCTTGTTTTTCCAGCCACTCTTCGAGTTCTGAATCGGTAATGAAGTCCCAAGCAGATTCGGCGAGGCGATCTAATTGTTCGTTCGATAAGGATTTGATGCTTTCCTGAATCGCAGCATCGAGTTTAAAACGGCGGTTTAATAAGCGCAAAATAATGGTCAATTTACCAAATTGGATGCCTTCTTGCCGCCCCTGCTTAATTCCTTGCTGTCGTCCTTGCTGAATGCCTTCTTGAATACCCGTTTCTTTGCCCTGTTGAATACCTTCTTGGATTCCCTCTTCTTTTCCTTGTTGAATGCCCGTTTCAATGCCTTCTTGGCGACCTCTTTCCACCCCTTCTTCAATCCCTTCATTTTTTCCAAGGGCGATCGCATTTTGGCGATCGGCGATCGCGAGTAATTGTTGTTGGACGAGAGCAAATTCTTCTCGGGTTAGAGAGTCTGTATCGGCGAGGATAAAGGCTTGCTGGATGGCAGGGATAGAAGCGAGTTCTTCGGGGATTGTCTCTAAGATACTGGCATTTTTGAGGAAATAGATCCAGCGATCGCCCGTCGTTTCCAATGTGCTTAATTCTTTCTCAAACTTAGGCAGTTCTACAAAAAATAAGCCTAGCTCTCCATTGGGATAGCTCAAGTTAGTCTCAATTTCTTTAAAAGCAAATTTAGAAATCGGCGTATCGATTTCCTCAAACATCACAAAGTCCGTCAAATACACCGCCATCAGAGGTTTAATTTCTGGGGTGCGCTCTCTTTTATCAAACAATTGTTGCGAATAACTCTTTGCTGCATGATAGAGAACTCGCTTGCCTAAAGTTTTTAAACTTAAATATTGCAGATCGAAAATACATTTATGCTCTCCATTTAAAACCGCTTTTAAAGTGACGGGATTACTTTCTTCCGCGACAAGAGAGCGATCGCTAATATCGATAATTTCAACAGATTCTACAATCGGCTCGCTCTCATACAATAAAGCATTGAGAAAACTCAATAAAATATCTTGACTTTTCGGCGAGCCAAAAATTCTCTTAAACGCAAAATCAGTTTTAGGATCGATAAAGTTCATTTTGGTTATTGGTTATTTGTTTCTCCCCTCTTAGGAGGGGTTGGGGGTGGGTTGTTATCGATTATTGGTGTTTAGTTAAAACCTAATTCCTATTTTTCCAAAACTGCAAACTTCAAATAGGGTTGTAGGGCTTCGGGGATTTTTACCGTGCCGTCGGGTTGCTGATAGTTTTCGAGAATGGCGGACATAGTGCGACCGATCGCAAGTCCCGAACCGTTGAGGGTATGAACGTATTTTGTCCCCTTTTTCCCGGCTTCCTTAAAGCGAATATTTGCTCGTCTGCCTTGGAAATCCCAACAATTCGAACAACTGGAAATTTCCCGATATTTGCCCGCAGAAGGCAACCAAACTTCGATGTCGTAGCATTTTGTCGCACTAAAACCTAAATCTCCCGTACACAGTTCGATAACGCGATAGGGCAATTTGAGAGCCTCTAAAATTGCCGTGGCATTGTTGACCATTGCCTCGAGTTCGTCCATTGAAGTATCGGGGGACACTAATTTGACCATCTCCACTTTATTAAATTGGTGCAAGCGAATTAAACCGCGCGTATCTTTGCCATAACTACCCGCTTCCCGACGAAAACAAGGCGTATACGCACAATGATAAATCGGCAGTTCTGCTGCTTCGAGAATCTCCTCGCGATATAAATTCGTGAGGGGAACTTCTGCGGTGGGAGTCAACCATAGATCATCACCAACGCATTGAAAACTTTCTTCGGCAAATTTTGGTAGCTGTCCCGTTCCCGTCAAACTTTGAGTATTAATCAGCACGGGGGGCATCACTTCCACATAATCCGCCTCAGTTTGGCGATCGAGC
>JBCCVR010000206.1:0-12406 GCA_039194995.1 Cyanobacteria bacterium P01_E01_bin.42
CTTGAATCTATGGCGATACACTCAGACCTTGCTATTCGTTTGATGAATCTCAAACCTCATAAACGCCTCTTTTTTCAGAAAGGTCTCACCGCTCTATCCCTTATACAGTCTACCTTTTAACTGGGTTGTCACCCCTTGAGCTATAAACGATAAAATTTATCGAGCTTCTAGTAAACAAGGAACTGAAATTACCTCAGTTCCTTGTTCATTCTAACTAACTCATTATACAGAAGAAAGTGCTTTTTCCTCACTTGCCACTGCATTGGTTTCCGGGGTCTCAGCTTCTGAAGGCGGCACCACCTGCCAGAACTTGCCTAAATATTCCGACCAGTTCGCCAAAATCATCTTAGCCTTGGTACTGCCTGTCCGTTCGGCATGGGCGGTAATGAGAGCCTTTAACTGTGCCTCGCCTGCGGGAGTAACCACGCGCTGAAAATCGACGATCTCCGGGTTGACGCGGGCGGCAAACTTGCCATCCTCATCAAGGAAATAGCCCAAACCTCCCGTCATCCCAGCACCGACATTGCGACCCACGGAACCGATCGCAACGATAACGCCCCCGGTCATGTATTCGCAACAGTGGTCGCCGGCACCTTCAATCACTGCAACCCCTTTGGAGTTCCGCACGGCGAAGCGTTCCCCCGCCCGTCCGTTGGCGTATAATGTACCGCCCGTGGCACCGTAGAGGCAGGTATTGCCCACGATCGCATTCTCGGAAGGTTCGTAGGCGACTTCTGGGGAAGGGGTAATGATAATTTCGCCCCCATTCATCCCCTTACCTACATAATCGTTGGCAACTCCCGTGAGGCGCAGGGTCATTCCCGGTAGATTGAACGCCCCGAAACTCTGACCCGCAGCCCCTTGGAAATGCAGGTTCAATTGACCCTCAAAGCCAGAATTACCGTAGCGTTTGGCGATTTGTCCCGCGATCCGCGCTCCGGTAGAACGATCGGTGTTGACGATCGCAATTTCCTTGGTGACTGCCCCTTGATTGGCGATCGCATCTTTAATCTTTGCATCTGCCAGCAGGAGATCGTCTAGTACCTCACCGTTGCTGTGGACGGGTTCGCGGTTTAAGAAGGCGCGATCGCCAGTAACGGGGGGTAAGGTGAAACAGGTTAAATTTAACCCCTTGGTTTTGGCAATCTCGGCATCGCGCACCTTTAATAGGTCAGAACGTCCGATAACATCCAAGAGACTGCGATAGCCCAATTTTGCCAGTAATTGCCGCACCTCTTCCGCGACGAAGAGGAAGAAATTCACGACGTGATCCGGCGTACCGGGGAAGCGCTTGCGGAGGCGTTCTTGTTGCGTTGCTACCCCAACCGGACATTGATTGGTATGGCAAACCCGCGCCATAATGCAGCCTTCTGCAATCATGGCCGCCGAACCGAAGCCGTACTCCTCTGCTCCCATTAACGCCGCCATTATCACATCGTAGCCCGTTCTCAGACCACCATCGGCACGTAAGAGGACGCGATCGCGCAAACCGTTTTCCATCAGGGTTCGATGCACTTCTGTGACCCCCAACTCCCAAGGGACTCCCGCGTGTTTGATGGACGAGAGAGGCGATGCACCTGTACCGCCATCGTGTCCGGAAATTTGAATGACATCTGCGTTGGCTTTTGCAACCCCCGCCGCCACGGTGCCGATGCCGATTTCTGCCACCAATTTTACTGAAACTTTCGCCTCGGGATTGATTTGGTGCAGGTCGAAAATTAATTGGGCGAGGTCTTCAATGGAGTAAATATCGTGGTGGGGAGGAGGAGAGATTAAAGTTACTCCCGCTTTCGATCGCCGTAACGAGGCAATGTAGGGACTCACTTTTTTACCGGGTAACTGCCCGCCTTCTCCCGGTTTGGCCCCCTGAGCCATTTTAATTTCTAATTGCTTGCCACTCATCAAGTATTCGGGAGTCACGCCAAAGCGTCCCGAGGCGACTTGCTTGGTGAAAGAAGAAGCACTGTCCCCATTGCGCAATCCTTTCAGGTGGGGGAATGTGGGAGAATGTCCGCTGTCATCCACATCATTGATGGGGCGGAAGCGTTGGGAATCTTCTCCCCCTTCGCCGGAGTTAGATTTGCCGCCGAGACGGTTCATGGCGATCGCCAGACCTTCGTGAGCCTCTCGGGACAGAGATCCCAACGACATCGCCCCGGTACAGAAGCGCTTGACGATATCCTCGACGGATTCCACTTCATCGAGGGGAATGGAGGCGAGATCGCTGTTGAAGTCCAGTAAATCCCGCAGTGCTGTCGCCGGACGACCTTCCAAATACTTCAGATAGGTTTCGTAATGGTCGTAATTTTCGGCAACGAGAGCGCTTCCCTCTATTCCCCCCTTATTAAGGGGGGTTAGGGGGGATCCATTGCGGCTCTTTTTCATCTCTTCAAATCCCCGCACGGCTTTGTGTAAGGCTTTGGACATTTCCGGGGAACTCATGTGATATTCTCCCCCGGTCTTGTAGTTGATGAAGCCGAAATTCTTTAATTTCTTGGCGCTGAGTTCCGGGAAAGCGCGATCGTGGAAGGCGCTGATTTCTTTGGCAATATCAGCGAGATTCATTCCTCCTAAACGCGAGGTCGTGCCGTTGAAACTCAGGTTCACCACTTCTTCTCCCAAACCGATCGCCTCAAAAATCTGCGCTCCGTGATAAGAAGATAAGAGGGAAATGCCCATCTTAGAGAGAATCTTCAGCAAACCCCCTTCTACGGCTTTGCGATATTGAATTTGCGCGGTTTCCACGGTCATTTGCGGCACTTTTCCCCCCGCCATGAGCTTCTGAGTTTTAGGACTGTGCCACCAACTGCAAATCGTTTCTAGCGCCAAATAGGGACAGATTGCCGAAGCACCATAACCCACCAAACAAGCAAAATGATGGGTACTCCAACATTGCGCCGTATCGACGATTAGAGAAGCCTTTAAGCGCAACCCTTCGCGAATTAAATGATGGTGAACTGCTCCAACTGCCAACAACGGGGGAATATAGAGCTTATTACTTACATCTTGCTCTCCCCCTCTTGCACTCCCCCTCTTGGGAGGGGGTTGGGGGGTGGGTTTGGGGTTGGGGGGTGGGTTGGTGGGTTGCCGATCGCTCAAAATTAGTATCTTACTGCCTGCTTTCACGGACTCTGCCGCATCCGCACACAATTGTTTCAGGGCGACTTCTAACCCTTCTGGACCCGCCGCCAGATCGAAGAGAGTGGAGAGTTCTGCGACAGCAAATCCAGAGGTTTTAATTTCCTCTAACTCAGCATTGTTCAAAACTGGCGTTTCGATCTTGAGAACCTTGGCGCTTTCTGGATGAACTTCCAAGAGATTGCCGCGATCGCCCAAGGTCATATTCAGGGACATCACCAAACTTTCCCGTAAGGGGTCAATGGGGGGGTTTGTGACCTGTGCAAAACGTTGTTTGAAATAGTCGTAAAGTAAGCGGGGCTTATTGGAAAGCACGGCTAAGGGAATATCATCCCCCATGCAAAACGTCGGTTCTTTACCAAGTGTCGCCATGGGAACGACAACCATATCCACATCTTCTGCCGTATAGCCAAATGCCATCTGCGATCGCAATAAGTCCGTAGCCTCTAATGCGGGATTTTCAGCAAAAGATTGAGGGGAAATTTGCACCCGATGCTGCTTCACCCACTCTCCATAGGGATGCTTGCGAGCGACGCGCTGTTTGATTTCCCAGTTTTCGATTACCTCTTGGGATTGCAAGTCTACCGCAATGGTTTGACCGGGGCCGAGTCTGCCGCGTTCCACGATATCGGCTTCTGGTAATCCCACCACTCCCGCTTCCGAAGAAACAACAATGTAATTATCCTTGGTAATGAAGTAGCGAGCGGGGCGCAAACCGTTGCGATCCAAAGCTGCCCCAATCGTTTTACCATCGCTGAAGACTAACAACGCCGGACCGTCCCAGGGTTCTTGAATGCTGCTGTAATAGTCGTAAAATTCGACAATTTCCGGATGGTCGTCCAGATCGGGCTGATTCTGATAAGCCTCTGGAACGAGGATCATCGCCGCTTCCAAAGGCGATCGCCCCGTCCGTACCAATAATTCTAGCGTACTATCCAAGTTGGAAGAATCGCTATTTTGGGGATTGACAATGGGGGTTAATGCCGCCAGTTCCTCATCTTTCCAATCGGGAAGGTGCAGACTACTTTCCCGGGCGGCCATCCAGTTAATATTCCCCAGAAGGGTGTTAATTTCCCCGTTATGCCCCAATAAGCGCATGGGTTGAGCTAGATACCATTTCGGCATGGTATTGGTGCTGAAGCGGCGATGGTAGACGGCAAAGGCACTCTGATAGTCCGGGTTGGCTAAATCCTGATAGAATTTCCCCAAAATCTCCGCCCGCACCATGCCCTTATAAACGATAGTGCGACAGGAGAAAGAACAGATGTAAAAATCATCGCTTAACCGCTTGCCCACACGAGATCGGGCGATGTAGAGAACGCGATCGAGAGCATCTCCTTTGAGAGTGGGAGATGTTACCATCACCTGCTCGATATGGGGTAGATTTTCTTTTGCTTGTCGTCCCAAGATTTCCGGCACGATGGGAACTTCTCGCCAGCCTAAAACTTCTAAATCGGCAGCCTTAACGACTTCTTCGACATGAGCGCGATTTTCTTGCGCCTGTTGTTCGTCTTGGGGTAAAAAGACCATCCCCACCCCCAAACATTCGGGATCGGGCATTGTTTTCCCAGTTTGTTCGAACCATGCTTGCAACACTTCTCGGGGAATTCCCGTCATCACGCCAGAACCATCTCCCGAATCGCGATCGGCACTGCATCCTCCCCGATGTTCCAAGCATCCTAAAGCTGCGAGGGATTGTTGGATGAGTTTGTGGGTTCTTTGACCGCTTGGGTCGGCGATAAAGCCAACACCACAGGCATCCCGTTCTTCCACCAGCCAAGGTTGACCGGGATAGGGATGTTCGGCAACGGAGAGAAAGTTTTTATTTTTCATATTATGACTTGAGGTGAAACAAACAATTACGTACGGACGTTTCATGGAACGTCCCTACAAACAGCGATATAAAATTGAATCTAGGGAAATGGCGAGAGACGACTAACTCAGCCTGCTACATTCTTTAACTGTAGAAGCCCAACGCGGATCGTAACGGTTTAGAAAAAATGGCGTTTTGAGTTGTCGTTTATCTTCGCAGGGTCAACGCGATCGCGCTCTACCTTTTCGATTGCAATCCCTCGCCCTAGACTGCTCGCTCGGCCTTACGAATCGGAATACGATTTTACTTTTCTGTTCGGGTTAGTCTGACCATATTATAGAGAATGCTTAAACTTGGCAACTGTTTCCTTTTTTGAGAGCGCCAAACCATCCAATTCATTGTTAGGGTAAAGAGGGCATGAGAAGACATCACGGGGATCGCCGCCGCATCTCAACCGAGTTCAGAAATCGAACCCGCCGTCGATCGCATCGCAGGCGACGGGCAAAATTATCTTCCCGCTTGGGAGTCACCGTCGCGATCGCCCTGTTGACTTTTGCTTTGTTGATTGCGAGCCTATCAATGGCGCGGATGGTTCTGACGGCAAGCGATCGCCCGGATGCGGTTCTCGTTGCCAATGCGTCCCCCCTAGCGGTTGCAGAGGGCGATCGAACGGCTGTCTCTCTGGCAAGCCGCCATCAGGGCGATCGCCTCTCTCTCAACGGCAAAACCTTTGCAGGGGCGTGGATGCAATGGCAAGATGGAGATGAAATGAGAACGGGCTTGAGCGATACGGCGGCGATGGCAATTTTGGGGGTGGAATTGCTTGATACAGAAAATCCCAACCTTCAACCCGTGCGCTGGTTTGGCTTCTCGCAACCCCTCGCCGTCCATTGGGGGGAGGCTTACCGCTATCTCGATATTACCGACCTGTTAGAAGCGGCAGAGGCTCGAATTCAAAGGACGGGCAGTATTTTAAGTATTGCGTCTCCCCCCGCCCAAATTCAAGGCATTCAAAAAAGCGATCGCGGGACGGGAGGAAGAATTACGATTTCCCTCGATCGCCCTGCTTTCTGGCAAATCAGCCAAAACCCTCGGGAAGGGGTGGTAATGGTGGAAGGACGCGATCGCCAAGAATTACCCCTGGATGAAGAACCCTTACAAAACGAAAGTTCTCCCCTTCGCTTGAAGACCTTTTTAGGGAAATTCTTCTCAACGGTACAAAATCGAGCGGTCAAACTCAATGCCAAAATCGAAGGGGGAGAGTTGCGGACAAAAATTCATGTGGATTTAGCGGGAGGGAATCGACTGCGGGTGAGTTCGACGGCATCTCCCTCCCAATTGGTTGTTGACGTGGTTTCCGATGCTTTCAAAGAAAGGAATATTGTCTGGGCACCGGGTTTGCGCTGGCAACAACGCTATGTTGCCTCGGATGGCGGGCGCTTTCCCGTGACTTCCTTGGAATTTAACCCCCGCAATCCGCAAATTTCCTTGAGACCGATTTGGGGCAATCCGCGATCGATGCAGGGGACAGAACCCTTAGTGGTGATGGGACGACAGTGGAAAGCCTTTGCTGCCATTAACGGCGGCTTTTTCAACCGGAATAACCGCTTGCCTTTGGGGGCAATTCGTCGGGATGGGAAATGGTTTTCCGGGCCGATTCTCAACCGAGGGGCGATCGCGTGGGATGATACGGGCAATATTGCGATCGCACGCCTGTACCTGCGGGAAACCCTCATCACCGAATATCGCCAACGCCTCTTTGTTTCCTTCCTCAATAGCGGCTACGTGCAAGCGGGAATTGCCCGCTACACCCCGGAATGGGGTTCTCAATACGTTCCCATGACGAATGACGAGATTATTGTTTCAGTCGAAGGCGATCGCGTCACCCAACAAGTCCCCGGTGGGAAAGCCGGAGAATCTGCCTTTCCCATTCCTTCAGGAGGTTATCTCCTCACCCTCCGCGGCCGCAGTGCCTCCCCTCGGGATCTGGCAGTCGGAACGCGAGTTCGTCTCGAAAGCGAAACCATCCCGCCCCAGTTTGGCAATTATCCCCAGATTATCGGGGCCGGCCCTCTCCTCTTGCAAAATGGGCAATTTGCCCTCAATCCAAGCGGCGAAAAATTTAGTAATGCCTTCAACGGCCAAGCCGCTTCCCGCAGTCTCATCGGCACGACGCGGCAGGGTACTTTAGTTATTGCTGCCATTCACAATCGTCCGGGAGGCAGGGGACCGAACCTCAACGAACTAGCTCGACTGGCGCAAAGATTGGGCATGGTAGATGCGTTAAATTTAGATGGAGGCAGTTCGACTTCCTTCTATCTGGGGGGTCAATTGGTCGATCGCTCTCCCGTCACCGCCGCCCGCGTCCATAATGGAATCGGCATTTATATTACAAAATAATTGCACTTCGAACGGGTATGAATGCGATCGCCTCCCTGCCAAGATAAACGGTTGCGATCGTAATCTTGTCAAAAACGTAGCGATCGTTTTTTAAAGCCTGTAGGGTGCTGTTATTGTTAGCGTAACGCCCCCATTTAGACGATAGAGGGATGTTAAGCTCCACTTTATTTTGTGATCGCGCCCTGCTTTAATTTAATATTTGCCGTGGGAATAATCTCTTTTACTTTCTTCTGAATTTTCTTTTGCAGAGGAGTCAAAAATGTATTTTTTAACAGTCTATAAAAACAAAAAAGAAATAATTAGGCATATGGAGTTTAACGACTATTCTGAAGCAGTCAGGTACTGCAACAAATTTTATAAATTAAAATCCACAATATCTATATTGACTTTCACAACAGAGATCATTAATGGGGAATTCGCACGATCTTTTACAGAACTCAATCGTCCTGAAGATATCGATCTCAATGAAACTTATGGAAAAGAAAGATATCATCATGCAGCAAAACATGTCAATAGTTTCGACTATGATGCTTCATTTTTCTTTTTAATCGAAAGTGAAGTAGGGATAAACGATCCAAGAGTAGATGAAGAAGATTAGATTTTGTATCGATACCCGACATAAAAGAATATGATATGGCGGAACTAAGTGATGCTTGCTGTTACTTTTCTAGCCCAAATCTGAATCGATTCGGCGAAGAGGGAATGATAATCGCGTAATTCTCTGTTAGGCATTCCGAATTCACTGGCTTCTTCGAATAATTCTTGTAGCGATCGTATTGCTAATTGCGCAGCACCGGGAGAATGAGGGGTAATCGCCAGTAAAGCCTTGAATTTGGTGCGAATGATTTTTAACTTCTCTGAAGCCGTCCCTAATTCTACATCGTAATCTCTTGCATCTAAAGACTCTTCTTCAAGTAATTGACTTTGGGGAGGAAGATAGGTATGGGTTTCGGCATCATAAGCTAAAACTTCTCCGGTTTCGATTTCGTAAATCCATCCATAAATTTTTAACCGATCTTGATGTATCTTCGCTCTGACCATCGGATAAGTTTTTAAGTTTTCAATCTGAATGAGAACATTTTCAGCAACTAAGGTCTCAATCAATTCTTCACCCGATTGATGGGGATAGTTCTCTAATACCAAACGTCGCGTTGATTCGGCGTGTTTTAACCAGTCATAGACTAAAGGCATATCCGATTGTAGCTTATTGAGCTTGAGCAATCCTTTCATTGCCCCGCAGTGAGAATGTCCGCAAATAATGACTTGTTCGATTCCTAAAGCAGTAATTGCATACTCGATCGTGCCGCCTTCACCCCCGTTAGCTGCTCCAAAAGGAGGCACAATATTGCCCGCATTGCGAATTACGAATAATTCTCCGATATCAGTACTCGTGATTAAGTTAGGAGCCATCCTAGAGTCGGAGCAGGTAATAAAGAGAACTCGCGGTTTTTGTCCGTGAGAAAGCTGTTCGAGAAGTGCTTGATGCTCGGGAACGTAGGTTTTTCTAAACTTATTTAAACCACGGATTAGCTTTTTCATCAGATAGAATCTTTGCTTAAGGGATTTATGTTTATAACCCTAAATTATACGACTAAAGGGTATTGAGAGTCCTCAGACGGCCTCTTTTTGTCCAGCCGACTTGTCAGGAAGTGCAGAAAGTTTTTAGAAACTGGCAGATGAAACTCGCATATATTTTGTATGGCAGCTTGCATTTTCTGCGGCGATTTATATCAATCTTCAAGCAATAGCCATAGATATACCTGCAAATAAGGAAAAGACAATCATGCTTACTTCTCTTCTGATGAATTTAGCGGATCTGCGATGGTTGATCGTTTTTTCACCGATTGCCACGGCGATCGCGTGGGGAATGCTTGTCTATGTGGAAACAAATTTACAAGATCCTTGGCGATTTTAGACTGATGTTTTAGCCAAGTCGATCGCGCGTAACATTAGCCAACTGAAATTAGTGCGATCGCTTCATCTTTTTGAGCGAATGGGGTATTGCACATACCCCATTTCGTATTGACCGATAGCAAAAAATCACCAACTAATGGTCGCAAATTTTCTCAGGGGCAGTGTTGAATCCGGTGTCCGTCTCGATGAATTTCTCACGTTTTGACAGAAACTCAACTAGCTCCTCTGCGGTCAGATTTTCGGCCGAGCAAGTATAAAACCGTGTTTCTTGCCCAAAACGGTCGATGACGGCAGCCTTTAGTGTTTCCTTGGTATAGGACTGACCACTCTCTAACATCATTTTCATGACATCATGTCCGTGTACCCGATTTAACGTCGTTTCATTCATATTTTCCTCAATGCTCAATGGCTTTGGGTTGAGTTGCGCCCTAGCTCGCAAGCCAAGGCGAGTAGGATCGTCCGTTGTACCACCCCAGTGAAGGGTTAGTTTACAGCGATCGCGCCTAATCCCAAAATACTCCCCCATTTTGGAAGAAATCATTAAAATATTTAGGAATTTTGAGTTGGATATCTCTTTAAATCTGCCATTTCCTACTCATTTTTAATCTTTTATATGATAAGTGTTTTTTGTAACTCTATTCTTTTTCACCGAAGTTATATGAAACTTACAAGCTCTTCAATCCTAGGTGTTCAGCAGAGCATTGATTATAATTTCTGCAATTTTGCTTTCATTTATTTTCGCTTTATCTCCTGAAGAACCTTCATATGGAGCTTCTTTTTTTTGTTTAAATACATTTTGCAAAACACTTGCAGCTTTTGTTCCAAATTGATCGGCTTTTAGAAATAAAGAAGCAGTTTCCATATCTCTACTATATTGACCGAAAGAATTGTAAAAATCAAGACGCTGCTTAATTCTTTCTGGGTGCTCCGTTAAATCTGGATATAGATAAGCATGATAATCGTCAACATTAAAACACGTGCGTCGAGGAAATGGAAAATTACTCCGATTGCAGATTTTTATCAATCTTTGATTTAATTCATCATCAGGCATCAGTGGTACATCTACATCTTTTTCTTCTATGCCGCGATCCCAAGATAATCCCCTCAGACCCCTTGCTTCAGAAACCAAAACTAATGAGTCTGTATCTTTTTCTTCGACCCAAACATCATTACTGCCAAGGCGGACGACCTCTCGCGCTCCAGCCGCAAACATCTCATGAAAAGCATGGGCAGAACCACTTGCACCCATTGGTACATACGCAAAGAAAAATTCTTCACTTGCATTCTCACGGGGGATCTTTCCGGTTATAACGCAAACACCCCACGATTTTGCTTTGACGCTAGAGCTTTCTAAAAACCGGGAAGATAGACGCAGAGAACGCTCGGGATTTGAACTAACAATTCCTTTTGCGGGAATAGTTTCTTTAATAATAACGTTTTGCTCAATTGTAAACGAACATTTTTTCATAATTGCCTCATCATTGTGTTGGCGGGATTAGTTTAGATCAAAGGATTAATATAGCAGCAATCGTAGCAAAAACTCCCGCCCGAAGGCAGGAGTTTTAACTCAAATTAGAATTGCACTACCAGCAAAATTCTAGTCGAGGTCGGGCATAGAGAGAACGGGTTCGGTTTCGCGTTCGATTCCTTTCTCGAAACCAGCAGCAGCCGCGCGAGCGCGTCCGGCGTGCCACCAATGTCCGATCAAGAAGAAGAAGGCTAAAACGAAGTGAGAAGTTCCCAACCAAGCACGAGGGTTAACGTAGTTAAACGAGTTCGGCTCAGTAATAATGCCGCCAACAGAGTTGAGAGATCCGTTAGGAGCGTGAGTCATGTATTCAGCAGCGCGACGCAATTGCCAAGGCTGAACGTCATTTCTCAGCTTGTCTAAGTCCAGACCGTTGGGTCCGCGTAAAGGCTCGAGCCAAGGGCCGCGGAAATCCCAGAAACGCATGGTTTCACCACCGAAAATGATTTCGCCAGTGGGAGAGCGCATCAGATATTTACCTAAGCCGGTGGGTCCTTGAGCAGAACCGATGTTAGCACCGAGGCTTTGGTCGCGAGCGAGGAATACCATGGCTTGAGCCTGAGAGGCTTCAGCGTTGGTAGGTCCATAGAATTCGCTGGGATACGCCGTGTTGTTAAACCAGACGTAGAAAGAAGCGATGAAAGCCATCAAGGATACAGCAGCCAAGCTGTAAGAAAGATAGGCTTCTCCCGTCCAAACCAGAGCGCGACGCGCCCATGCAAAAGGCTTGGTGAGAATGTGCCAAATACCGCCGCCGATGCAGATCAAACCGATCCAAACATGACCGCCGATAATATCTTCCATGTTGTTGACGCTGATAATCCAACCTTCGCCACCAAAGGGAGCTTTCAACAAGTACCCAAAGATAACAGCAGGATTCAAGGTCGGATTGCTGATGATCCGGACATCACCGCCACCGGGTGCCCAAGTATCATAAACGCCGCCAAAGAACATGGCTTTGAACACCAACAACAAGGCACCGCAACCGAGAAGAATGAGGTGATAGCCGATGATGTTGGTCATTTGATTCTTATCAGCCCAGTCGTACCCGAAGAAATCGGAATATTCTTCTAAGATTTCGGGTCCGCGAATGGCGTGATAGATTCCTCCCAAGCCGAGAACGGCGGAAGAAATGATATGCAGTACGCCAACGACAAAGTAAGGGAATAAATCCTCAACCGTACCGCCGGGTCCGACACCATAGCCCAACGTGGCCATGTGGGGAATCAAAATACAGCCCTGTTCGTACATGGGCTTATCGATATTGAAGTGGGCAACTTCAAATAGGGTCATTGCCCCAGCCCAAAACACGATCAATCCGGCGTGGGCGACATGAGCACCGAGTAATTTACCGGAGAGTTCGATCAGACGGGCATTACCCGCCCACCATGCAAAACCGGACGATTCTAGATCGCGACCCGCTCCTGCAATAGACGTACTAGAGAGCGTTACCACGCGGCAATACCTCCTCTGGGAATACAAAGTTTTGATGGGGTTGGTCTTGGGGAGCTAACCAAGCTCGCAGACCTTCATTTAACAGGATGTTCTTGGTGTAGAACGTCTCGAATTCGGGGTCTTCTGCTGCCCGAATCTCCTGAGAGACAAAATCATAC
>JBCCVR010000207.1:0-12166 GCA_039194995.1 Cyanobacteria bacterium P01_E01_bin.42
AAAAGAACAAGCGATCGCAGTTCTGCAAGGAGATCGCGCATCTGAAAGACTGAATTATTTAGAGCATCGTCTTCATTTAATCAAAACAATTGGTGTGCGTGAAGAGGAAATTGTGTTTTCTCTCGATCCCCTAGCAGAATATCTTGCCGCACAATATCTAATCGAACAAAATGGAATCGATAAAGGTCTTTGGAACAGATTTTTTCGGGAAGAGCCTGTAAGGAAAAACTCAAATAAAATCCAAGATTTCTTGTGGGCATTATACGATTGTTGTAAGGGAGATGATAAGTTAGAAGAACTCGTTATCAAAAAACTAAAAACTAAATTAGAAGGCTTAAACTCCAGCAATTCTCAACAATTTGCAGGTGCTGCTTAGAAAAGCGCGATCGCATTTCTTAAAAATCATCGGTAGAGCGATCGCCTCGATACCCCCTCAAGATTACGCTGTGTTACAATGTGGCGACAGTCCGTTTAGAGAACGGCTCGATCCCCCCATTTAGCGAGGCGAACAGAACATGATTGATCAGACGAGCGATCGCAACTTACAGACTCTTATCAGCCAAATTCGCGAAGACGAGCAACGCTTATCGGCGGGGGAACCTGTCGGAAATATTGCCTTCGATGTTCCCCGCATCAATAGCGGCGAAGATAAGCGCTCGGGTTTGGGGCGCAAATTGGCTCGCCAACTCTTCCCCGCAGCCGAGGAAAACCGGGTGGGGAGTTATATCGCTTACGGACGCTTGCTGTCCCAACTCCGCAGCGCTTACCGATCGCAAGTTGCCGAAGTCGATACGGGAAAAGCGGAACGAGATCGCTATCGACAAGCGAGAATGTTGGGGGGTCGCGCCATCTTCGAGGAACTGCTTGCGGCTCCTTTGTCCGATGAAATCCTCAATCCCCAACCCATGCCCGTGGAAATTGCCCCCTACGGGGAACTCGAGCCGTTTTTCACCCAGATGCAGACGGGAGAAGCGGCAAATCAGCCCTGCCAGGCCTTTGTTCGTGGTGCTTATTACAATGACGGGCGCATCGATATGTGCAAGCAAGTCGTGGGCGATCGCTATATCGGCAATCTTGTCGAATCTATTCGCAACAATGCCCACGTTGAGCATTTCCTGTTAGGGAATAATATCGTGGGCGATGAAGGGGCGGGTAAAATTGCCGCCCTTGCTAGAGAGGATTATACACCCCGCATTAAAACCTACTATTTAGCTGGGAATTGCATCAGCGAGAAGGGTGCAGAAAAACTGGCTCGGGCTTTGAGCGGCGATCGCCATGCTGAATCTCTGTGGTTGAAACGAAATCCCCTCAAGGTGGGCGGTGTGGCACAAATTGCCAAGATGCTGGAAGAAAATGCAAGCATTCAGACCTTAGATTTGGTTAATGTGGGGATGTTGGATGAAGGGGTTGAGGTTTTATTTGCCAGCCTGAAAAAGAATCGCACCCTCCGCCGCCTGTATATTGATGCGAACGGGATTAGCGAGATTGGTGCGGGTTACATCGCCGACTATTTCACCCATCTCAAATCGGAGAATCGGCAGGGATTAACCGGATTGTTTATGGCGATGAACCGTTTGGGGGATGCGGGTGCGGAACTGATTGCCAATGCGATCGCGGGTTATTCTCCTTTGCGTCAATTGGATTTGTCCTCAAATCGCATTCAAACTGCGGGTCTCGAAACTTTACTGAAACAGTGCAAAACATTGCCTGAATTGGTTTATTTGGGGCTGGGTTTGTATAAATCAACTTCCGCTCTCAAAGAACTGCCCAACTATTTTGATGCGATCGGTGCGGATCTAATTGCCGAGTTTATTCGCAACAATAATACAGTGCAAATTCTCGGTCTTCGGGATACCAATATTCGCGAAGGAGGCTTTGCACTCATTGCCGATGCGCTGGACAAAAATCAGATGCTTCTCGATTTGCAATACGAGCAATTTCGCTCTCAACTGCCCAAAGAACTAGAACATCGCATCCATTCGTTGTTAGAGCGCAATATCCGATCGCAATTAGGCATTTCCGTGCAGGAGTTTCAAGGGACGCTCAAGCGGGAAATCAAGCATTCCGACCAAATTCGCTTTATCGATAGTATCTATCGTAATAATATGTGAGATGAGAGCCGTCATTGATTCTGCCGGGCCGATTGGCTTGGGAACTTATCGTCTGGGCAAGCAAACTTATTTTGCTTGTCGGACGGCTCTGGAATTGGGCTACAGGCATCTGGATACGGCGGCTCTCTATCGCAATGAAGCGGAAGTTGCTCGGGCGATCGCGGATTCGGGCATTCCCAGACAGGAGATTTTTGTAACTTCTAAGATTCCTTTAAAAGCCATCCAATCCGGTTGTCTCGAAGATGCAGCCGGACGTTCTTTGGAACGATTGGGGGCGATCGATTTACTGCTGTTGCACGCACCGGGACCCGATCCGCGATCGGCTTGGGAAACCCTGCTCAAAATTAAAAACTGGGAGGCGATCGCGGATGTTGGCGTGAGTAACTTTAACATTCGACAGTTGCAACCGATCGAGGATTCTCCTCCTCGGTGGAATCAAATCGAAATTTCCCCCTTTTTGCAACGTCGGGAACTGGTTCGGTATTGCGATCGCCATAACATCCATATCATTGCTCATTCTCCTTTGGTGAAGGGGAGAAAATTCGACAATCTGGAGTTGCGCGCGCTCTCTTACGATTGTGGATGCACGCCAGCACAATTACTCTTAGCTTGGTCTATTCATTGCGGATTTATGACCCTCCCGCGAAGTTCAAAACGAGAGCATTTGCAAGAAAATTGGCAAGCAAAAAAAATTATACTTCCGAACGAAATTATGCAAAAATTGAGTAACTTTGAAGAGGGTTATGCAACCCATCCACAGCACTCAAAACCTAACAATAAATAAACTCAGTTATAGTAAGAATCGATCGCCGCTTGTCCGGTATAGTTTTTTCCCGCAGTATCCCTTGCCCCTAAATACTCATAATTGAGTTCGAGTTCTCGCTTTCCCTGACAGCAGAGGAGATGCTTTTCGGGGTTATAATTTAATCCTTGCTGCTGGAGTTGCGCGATCGCCTTTCGTCCCGTCATTTTTCCGGGGAATTTTAAGTTATTGGGATCGAGATGGGCTATAAATAATCCTTGTGGGGTGAGTGCGGCAACCGCCCTCGCGATCGCTTGCAATTTATCTCCTAAATAATGCAACCCATGCACGCAAGTCACGAGATCGTACTCGCGATCGAATTGGTAATCAAATAGCGAGCAATTTGTCAAGTGAAGAAAAGTAAATTCAGTAGGATGAGGATAAAATAAATCGACGAGATCGACACCAATTAGAGTCATGCGATCGCCCAAATTTCGTCCGTAAAAATACTCTGCCCCTTGAATAAGAGCACGTCCCGTCCCGCAGCAAAGATCGAGCCAGATCGCAGGATTTTGCCCCTGTAATCTTGCTTGCAAAAACTCTAAGAGATTGAATCCCAATTCTTGAGAATAGCTATTTTCAGCGAGTAATTTGCGCTCCCGATTCATGGTGCAATTGGCAACAATATTGGAGTTTTCGAGAGCTTCTCGTGCTAAGAATTGGCTGCTGTTATTGACATTCATGGGCGATCGCATTATTCGTGGATTGCATTTAAGTTATATCAAATCCAGTAACGACAAACTGTATCTTAGTTTTGCCAGTATCCAAAAGTTGTTGACGATAAGCCTGAAAAGGCTCACAATATCGAATAGCCGTCAAAGCGGGGAAGTACATGAGTTTACGCAAGTGGCAATTGCCAATCTTGCACGGACGAGTTTTGCCGAGAAGGGAAGCATCAGAGAGACGTTTTGGGCTGTTGGTAGCGATCGCTTCGCTCAATGTTACTCTTGCTGCATCCGAGGGGCAAGTCCAAGGCATGCCTTGTCTCTACAAGAGTTGATAATTGATAATTGATAACTGATAATTAATAATAGTTTTCCTCCCGAAAATATTATGCGAGATGCTAACCCGACCGCTTATCCCTATCCTTCCTCCAGAACGGTCATGATGGGCAAACGAGGGGCTGTCGCCGCCAGCCAACCTCTTGCCAGTTTGGCCGGGTTAGAGATGCTCTTGGCGGGAGGAAATGCCGTGGATGCAGCCGTAGCGATGGCGATCGCCCTCACGGTGGTGGACCCGACGGCGAATGGCATCGGCGGCGATCTATTTGCGCTGGTGTGGGATGGAAAATTGCACGGTCTCAATGCCTCCGGGAAAAGTCCTCTGCGACTCACCCCCGATCGCTTTGGCGATCTGACAGAAATCCCGGATCTCGGCTGGTTGACTGTCACCATTCCGGGAGCGGTATCGGGCTGGCAAAAACTCTGGGAACGTTGGGGGAGACTGGCATTCGAGCATTTATTCGAGCCGGCGGTGCGCTACGCGGAAGAGGGATATCCTGTTTCTCCCCATGTTGCTGCGGCTTGGCAGCGAGCAGAACGCAAGTATTTGCCCCTCACCGCGCCGGAATACCGCGCCTTTCAAAATACCTTCTTTCGCAACAATCGCGCCCCGAAAGCCGGAGAAACGTGGCAGAGCGATGCTCACGGCTATACTTTGAGAAGTATTGCCAAACATGGCGGCGAAAAGTTCTATCGGGGGGAAATGGCGGAACAAATCGCTCATTTTTCTGCCGATACAGGGGGCTTGATCAATTTAGGAGATTTAATCGCTCACGAAGCGGAGTGGGTCGATCCCATTCAGACCACTTATCGCGATGTGACCGTTTGGGAAATGCCCCCCAATACTCAAGGTTTAGGGGCGTTGATGGCATTGAATATTTTGGAGGGCTTCGACTTGGCTCGCTTTCCGCGAGACTCGGCAGATAGCTATCATTTGCAAATTGAAGCCATGAAACTGGCCTTTGCAGACATCCACCGTCATGTCAGCGATCGCAATTTTATGCACCTACCGATGGAAGCGTTGTTGGCGAAAGAGTACGGGGCAAAACGGCGAGAGGAAATCGGCGATCGCGCGATCGCCTGTGCAAAACCGGGGTTTCCTCAAGGCGGTACTGTCTATCTCTGCGCCTCGGATGGCGAGTTAATGGTCTCTTTAATCCAATCGAATTATGAGGGGTTTGGAAGCGGTCTACTCGTTCCCGATACGGGAATTTCCCTGCACAACCGAGGCACTTGTTTTTCTCTAGATCCCGACCATCCGAACTTCGTCGGCCCTCGCAAGCGTCCTTTTCACACGATTATACCGGGTTTCTTAAGCAAGGATGGCAAACCCTGGGGACCGTTTGGGGTGATGGGGGGACAAATGCAGCCCCAAGGACACGTGCAAGTCGTGACCAACCTCGTCGATTATGGCATGAATCCTCAAGCGGCTTTAGATGCGCCTCGCTGGCGTTTCCTGCGGGATAACCATATTATTTTAGAGTCCGGCGTTCCCTCAGAAGTCGCGGCAGAATTGGAAAGCAAAGGTCATCAAGTCGCCGTCACCAATTCGACGCATTTTGGTAAAGGTCAGGCAATTTTAAAAGAAGAAGATGTTTTTATGGCTGCATCCGAACCTCGCGCCGACGGTTGCGCGATCGTACTCTAAGCTCAAATCCCGAAATTATCCGTACTGAAGATTTTACTACAAAATTCTTCTCCCCCCGCTCCCGATGCTTCCCCTACTCCCCCCGCTCTCCCGAATCAAATTTCTCCATAACAATATAAACCGGACGCTTGCGTACCTCATCGAAAATGCGCCATAAATACTCGCCAATGACCCCTAAAAAAATCAATTGAAAGCCACCAATTAGCAAAATAACGACCATTAATGCCGACCATCCTTCTACGGAGATTTGCCGCGTTAAACGCTCAAACGTAATTAAAATGCCATACAGAAATCCTAACAATGCCAACCCCATTCCTAACACGGTACAGGCACGAATGGGCAAATAAGAGAACTGAGTAATCACGCTGATGGCTAATTCTACCTTTTTCCAAAAACCCCAACCGGATTTCCCCGTTTTGCGACGCTGGCGATCGTAACTCATTCGAGTCTGTCGAAAACCGCTCCATAAAATTTGGCCGGTAATATGAGAATTTTTCTCCTGCATGGATAATAAAACATCCGCGACCGGACGAGAAATCATAAACATATCCGCCCCGGTTTTTGGCCATTCCGGCCAGACAAAGTGCATTAAACGGTGAAATAAATGGGAGAATATCTTATCTAAAAACCGATCCGATCGCGTCCTTCTCACTGCCCAAGCCACATCATAACCTTGTTGAATTTCTAAGAACAAGCGATAAACCAAATCCGACGGTTCTTGCAAATCCTGCGGTAAAAATGTTACATAATCCCCCGTGGCAGTTTGAATCCCGGCTAAAATGGCGATATAAGACTTAAAATTTCTGGCCAAGCGAATGGCTTGAAACGTAAAATTTCGCGGCTGTAACTCCCGCACGAGGGCAAAAGTTTTATCCTTTGAACCATCATCGACAAAAACAATTTCGGTCTGAAAATATACTTGATTGGCAACGGCTAATTTCTCCAATTCTTCCGGCAAACTGTGCCAAAGTCGTTCAGCGTAATATAGGGGAATAACAATCGAAATTTTTGGCTTATTCATGATTTGCGATCGCTTGTGACTCTACTTTTCTGCCTTCGCGATCGACCCATCCCATATGCCTTGCGGGAACGCCTCCCACTAATTCAAAAGGTTGCACGTCTTTCGTCACCACGGCACCCGCAGCAACCATCGCATAAGTTCCAATCGTTAACCCGCACAAAATCGTTGCATTTGCTCCTAACGCTGCACCTTCAGCAACGATCGTTTTACCGCGATACCAACTCTCATCCTTATCTTCAAAATAGCGCTTTTTCAGGGCGGGATTGCGATGCGATCGCGGATAAATATCGTTGGTAAAAGCAACATTCGGGCCGATAAAACAATAGTCCTCGATTTCGATCCCCGTCCACAAGGAAACGTGAGTTTTAACGGTTACACCATCACCAATTTTTACCCCCGATTCAATAAAAACATGATCGCAAATGTTACAATCATCTCCAATTTTCACCCCCGGCAAAACATGAACAAATGCCCAAATTTTCGTGCGATCGCCGATCTCTTCTGTCTCAACAAGCGCTTGGGGATGAATATAGGTATTTTCCGGCAGGGATAATCGATAATTGCTCATTGATGACCGTTGGGCGATGATTGATAATTTTGCGTCGCAAGTTTGAGAAACTCTTGATAATCTCGGATATAATCTTCGGCTAAATAATGTTCGGATGCCAGAACGAGTAAAACCGAATCGTTGTTATAAGTTAAATCCCCCCAAAACATGGGTTTTTGATGTAGTCCTATTGTGGGACGATTCAGGGTAAAATTATATTCGTTTAAACCATCGTGTAATGTAACGAAAACCTCTCCCGCAACGCAAATTAAAATTTGATGCAGATCGTGATGTGCGTGACCGCCTCGTTTCATGCGATCGGGACAACCGTAAACCCAGTAAGTTCTTTTGATGGGAAATGGGCAAATTTGTTCCGCTTCGGCAACAGCAAGAAATCCTTCTTTTTCCGAACCAATCTGAGGAAATTCCAGCAAAAGTGCCGCCTCTGCTTTTCTTAATTCATCCTCGTTCGTAAAAAGTTTTAATTCGGTCGATAACATAATCTTGCTGTTCGGGGGTTAAACTGGGATAAAGCGGTAAACTGAGTTCTTCTCGGGCAATTTTTTCGGTTATGGGTAAAGCAACGTTTGCCCAAGGGCGATCGCGATAGCATTCTTGTTGATGAGAAGGAATGGGATAGTGAATGAGCGTCCCAATTTCCGACGCTTTAAGAAATTGTTGCAGGCGATCGCGCTCCTCCGTTAAAATCGGAAAAATATGATAAACGGCATTGGCATTATAGGGTAACAAATAAATTGGCAGATTGCGTAAGTTTTCCGCGTATCGTTGCGCCAAACGCCTCCTTTCCGCATTTTTTGTCTCTAATTCTGGCAATCTTTGCCGCAAAATCGCCGCTTGAATTTCATCTAAACGACTATTCCAACCTGCCAACTGATTGTAATATTTCTGCCCCGAACCATAATTGCGCAATAGCTTGACTTTTTCCGCGACTTGTGCATTGTAAGTCACGATCGCCCCCCCATCCCCCAAACAACCGAGATTTTTAGTCGGAAAAAAGCTAAAGGCACTGGCATCCCCCCAAGATCCGACCCTGCGATCGCCAATTTTTGCCCCGTGAGCTTGAGCGCAGTCGTCAAAGAGGAGTAAGTTATATTGACGCGCAATTGCCGCTAATTTGTCCATTGGGGCGGGTTGGCCGTATAAATGGACGGCAAGGATAGCTTTGGTGCGATCGCTTATCTTTTCGGCAATGCGATCGCAGTCGATCTGCAAGGTTTCCCAGTTGGGTTCCACAAGAGTGGGAATTGCACCAATTTGAGTAATGGCTAAAATGGTAGCAATATAGGTATTTGCAGAAACAATAACTTCATCTCCTGCACCGATATTCCCTGCCAGCAGCATCAGACGCAAGGCATCCAACCCGTTACCAGTCCCGATGCAATATTCCCCTTGACAAAATGCCGCAAATTCTGCCTCAAATGCCGCCACCTCTCGCCCTAAAATATACCAGCCCGAGTCAATAACCGAGGCGATGGTAGAAAGAAGGCGATCGCGATCGCGATAAACGCCAAGCAGATTGAGATAGGGAACAGATATCAATTATCAATTATCAATGATCGACTCTCAAAATATAGCGTAAATTGCGATCGCATTCCTAACCATTTGATAGAATATATTTGTTCTCTTGAATTTTTCAACCTTGTGGCGCGATTTATTCACGACCAATTTGCAAAACAATATCTCAGCGAATTGCTTTCTTCTCTCGGTAAGGTGGAAACTAGCAAAGATATTGCTGCGGAAGTGCGCCAAGTTGATGTATTTTTTATTCCTTCTTCCTCACCTTCTATTTCTCCCGACGAATTAGGATTATTGGGACGATTGACGAATACTCCCGCCATTTTTGAGCCTTTCCGCAATCCCATTACTGCTAATGATATTCGCACCTGTATGCTCAAACTGTTTGTCTTGCAAGGGAAATGGGAACGAGAAAATGTTAATGTCAAAAATAGTCAATTGCCGCAACTTTGGCTTTTAACTCCCACTGCATCGGCTAATTTACTCGATCGCGTTCGTGCGAAACCGCAAAAAAGCTGGCCGCAAGGCATTTATTTTTTAGGAGATATCCTGAAAACCGCGATCGTTGTCATTCATCAATTACCCCGAACGTCAGAAACTTTATGGTTAAGGCTATTAGGACGGGGAAGGGTACAACAACAGGCAATTCTCGAATTGGAAGCCTTACCCAAAACTGACCGATGGCGGAATAATGTCGTAAAATTAGTGTATGAATTGCTAATAATTTTAGCCCAACGACAGAAACCACTATTAGATCGCGACGATCTGGAGCTAATTGTGACTTTAACCCAAATGTATGAAGAAGCAGTGGCAGAATTGCGAGAAGAAGCAGAAAAACAAGCGACTCGCCGTTTAATTACCAATATTCTCCGGGTTCGTTTTGAGGAGGTTGATGAGAATCTCACGGCTATTATTGAGGCGATCGCGTCGTGTCCTTCGGAAGAGTTTACACCTTTACTTTTACAACTCTCTCGCGAAGAGCTACTCATAAGATTTAGCAGGGAAGAAGAGGAGGAAAATAATTGAGGAGAGGCGATCGCACTTCTCAAGTTTTTAAAAACCGCGATCGCATTGCCTCAGATCGCCGTTTATTCATCTCCTATTCCGTCACAGAGATTGCGATCGCGTTTCTCGACGTTGATATTATTTTTAAGGTAATCTCGCGCCCAATTGCAACCTTTTTCGATCAGGCGATCGAGGTCAAAGTCCCAAATGGGAATATAGTTATTTCCACCAGCAGAAATACTTTTACCATCGGGTGTAAACTCTACATCATGGCTGCCAAGGCGTTGATATTCTTTGATTAAAACGCCATCATAATTCCAAAGTGTTATATTTTTGTCGGTTGCTGTAGCAATAAGTTTTTTTTCTGGGTGAAACGTAACTCTCAAAACAGGATAATTGTGAGAAAGAGTTACTGATACTTTACCATTTTCTGGATTCCACAGTTTTACTGTGTTATCTTTACTTGCAGAGGCAATCAGTTTTCCATCAGGACTAAAACTAATGTCGGTAACTCCATTTCCATGTTCTTCAAAAGATTTAATAAAAGTCCCATCATTACTACTATCACTAGCTTTCCAGAGTTTAACTGTTGTATCATCACTACCAGAAGCAATCCATTGATTGTACCGCTCATCCGGACTAAATGCGATAGTGTTCACTCCTTCAGTATGTTTTTCTACTGTTTTAATAAAATTACCATCAGAGTCCCATAGATTTACAGTTTTATCTAAACTAGCAGAAGCAATGATTTGATTATTCGGACTAATTTCAATATCTGTGATTACACTTCTATGTTTTCGTAAGTTTTTTTTATATTTAATACCCTTTTTACCGTCAGCATTAAATTGCCACATATTTACAGTATCTTCTCCTCCATGAAGTGCAAAAATACCCGTTCCAGAAAAAGATTCTATTCTATTAATCCAATTTCCTCTGAATTTTTCTGGTGATATTTCTATGAATTTTTCATTCTCTATATCCCATATTTGAATTTGGTTTTCTTGATTGCGAATTATAAAAAATTCGTCCCCAATAAGTTTAGAAGGAATCCTTCTAGATGGTTGACTTTGTGGATATTGAAAGGAATAACGCTTAATATTGTTATCTGCAACTCCTTCTATTATAGTTAATTGCTCTCCATCAATTCTCCAAAGACCTATTTTACTATCATCAATTTGAATTGCTAAAATTTTTCCGTTTAAACTCAACTGTTGTATAAATGATTGGGTAAGAAAATTGACTTCCCTATTTTTTATCTGAAAATTATTAAGTAAAACTTTTGATTTACCACGTCTCTGCCAAACTTTGATATTATTCTTACCTTCAGTTGTAACAATTGTATTAAAATTAGAATCATGGATTGGTATCTTACTCAAAGATGGAATTAGTTCTCCTTGAAGATCGAACACGAAAGAACGTCCAAAACTTTGCAGAAGAATGAGTTGACTATTATTGAGAAAACTAATATTAAGGTATTGGTGCATAAGATAGTCTTCTCTGTTTAAGTTATCAAATTTTAATGTAGATAAATACTCTCCATTGCTGTTCCAGATTTGTATTTCATTCTCTGGGTCGTTAGGTTCACTCTGATTTCTGATCACAACTATTTCTTTGTTAGGACTAAAATCTATCTTTAAAGGAAGTCTTGATTTCACAACTTTTTTCAATGTTCCATCTTTCTGTATAAATTCTACAGTATTTTCATTTCCTAGAATAATTAATGTTTTTCCATCCGAACTAAAATCCATATTTGGTATTTTTCCTTTAGTTCCTCTGATCGTCTTAATCACTGTACCATCTCTTTTCAAAAGTTGAATAATTCCATCCAAATTTTTAATTGCTATTAATGTAACATCTAAATTGGTTGATATATTTTGGATAACACCATTTTTAGTTGGGATATTGGCAACCAAAGTCCCATCTTTTTTCCGAATTTCTATTATGTTATCTTGAGTAACAATGATAATCATATTAATATCTCGACTAAATTTCACAAAGTTGATTTTTTTTCTGTATTTTTTGATATGATTAAACATTTGAGTTTTATTATTCCAGACCTCAACACTATTATCTAGATCAACTATTGCAAGGTCTTGACTATTAGAATTAAAATAATATTTTTGGATTCGCTTTAAGAATTGACCATTTGTGTGCAAAATTTGTATGATTTTACTTTGTTTTGAAGATACTAATAATCTATTTTTTGAATCTGAAGAGATAGAAAAGTTATTGCTATTATCGACTTGATCTATTACATTTTTATTCAACCATATTCTAGCTCTATATTTTTTTATTCCATAGTCCCAATCAAATCCATCAAAACGATTTACAGAAATAATAATAGGGCCATTTGGATCAAAGACAATATCTTCTATTGAGGTATTTTCCCTAACATTACTATTCATATTGAAAAGCACTTCTTCTCTATTTTTCAATATGAAGGGAAAAGAACTTTTTCTCATATCCCAAATTTTTACTGTTTTATCATCACTTCC
>JBCCVR010000208.1:0-12023 GCA_039194995.1 Cyanobacteria bacterium P01_E01_bin.42
ATTTCAGTTGTATGATGGCACAATTGTTCTTGGTGGAAATGATGAATTGATCTGGCATAGACTCAAGGTCGATCTAGCAGAAACTCAAAAGAATATCCAAGTTCTACCACCAGAAAAAAGAGAATATCCTTATCGATTATTTGATAAGTAGTGAATGTACATTAATTGCATGAAAAATATAATAAAATAGAGGGTGCATCTCAGTTTTACAATAAAGGCGATCTCCCTCCTGTCCCCCTTAATAAGGAGGAAGCTCAATTCCCCCCTTATTAAGGAGGGTTAGGGGGGATCGAAATCTACATTACATCTGCAACTTTGAGATGCACCCAAAATAAACAAAATTCTCTATCGATATATTCTCTCACAATGCAAACTATCACGATTAAATTATCTAGCGAAGACTGGAATTTTCTCGAAGAACAAGCGAAGCAAGTGCGAGCAACTCCAGAAATGTTAGCAACCCAGTTACTTCACAAACAATTATCAACAGGAAATCTTGAAGATTTGGATGAATGGCAAGAAACAATTGAGTTACTTCAAGATCCCGATCTCTTACCCGATATTGAAAGAGCTTGTCAAGATTATGAATTTGGAGAAGTATTGACAATAGAAGATGTATTTGGGGAAGATAATGGACTTTTATATAGTATATAGTAAGTCGATTTGAGTTAATTGTGGAACAGGCATCCTGCCTGTGTTTCCAGTAATTAAGAACAAGCAAGTGGTCACTGAGCAAAGCCGAAGTGATGCTTGTTCCACGAAAAAAATTATTTAAGCAATAAATAATATAACTGTCCGTAACTGCGCGTTAAACCTGCAATTTCTCCCGCCTGTTCTCCACTCCCGACAAAATAATCAACCCGTCCTGCACCTTTAATCGCACCTCCTGCATCCTGATCCAAAACATAGCGACTGAAATAAGTTTCCTCTAATTCTCCTTCATCATTAAATTCGGGAATCGAAGTATGAATTAATGCTAAAGCACCGGGAGGCATTAATTTTTTATCCGTGGCGATCGATCGCTTTTCACTCAAAGATACCCCGGTACTTCCCGTCGCTGGCGTACCATGTTTTTCCACAAAAAAGACAAAACTTTCATCACGAGTGAGATAATCGTTCAACTCTTCGGGATATTCCTCGAAATATTGAAAAATGCGCGGTAAGGTCAATTCTTCGAGGGAAATTTTGCCATCTTTTGCCAATTCTCCCCCGACACTCGTGTAATTTTTTCGCGTATTTCCCGCATAACCCACCGTTGTTTGCGTCCCATCGGTGAGGTTTAATTTTGCCGATCCTTGAATGTGAATGAGGTAGGCTTCCCAACGCGATCGCAGCCAAAATAACTCCAATCCTTTTAATCTTCCTTGGGGTCCTTGTAAACCATCTTCCCCTTCTAATTCCTTGCGCGGGGGATGGGGAAGCGACCAGGATGCTAAATTGGGAGGGCGTTGATAAATAGGATAGCGGTATTCTGAAGTCGGAACGGGACTGGCTTGATAAATCGGCTCAAAATAGGCGCTAAATAACACTCTACCAAAGCGATCGCTCCCTACAGATTGATAAAAAACAAACTCTTGTTTGACCTTTTCTTGCAATTTTTCTGGAGAATTCGATTCTAGCAAGAGCGTGCGAAAGCGTCTCAAACTGCGCAGGACGCGATCGCGACTAATTCCCGGGATGGGATAGTTGCGATAGGCGCGAATGGCCGGGGGAGAATTAAGATATTGCAAACTGCGATCGATCGCCACTAGAAGCGTCTCGCGATCGGGGACTTCCCACAACCTTTCATCTCGTCCCAAGGGTTGGGTTAACTCGTCGCAGTCGTTGAGATGGGTTTCGGGGGTGGGTTGTAGGGTAAACCGCGCATCTGCAGGCCAGTGAGGAAGGCGACATTGTAAAAAAGGCGAAATATTTCCCCGAACTTTCCGGAATTGTTCGGGTTGGGACTGACATCCCATCAATAGGATCGTGCTGGCGATCGCTATTACCCCAAAATGCAAAAATCTCGGTACGGTCATCACCAAATTACAAAATAATTGGGCTAGGATAGGACAAACGGATGCCAGTGCATCTCTAACAATCTTTTTTTATAGGATAGCGCCAATGATTGAAAATCTACTCGATCGAGTGGGGAATTGGAATCCCCAACTCTTGCGAGAATTAAAAGGCCGATTGACTCCTAAGAATATGGTAATTGCTGCCAGCATTTCTGCGGTGGGTCAAATTTTTCTTTATTTACTCTTTCAAAGTCGTTTAATCTCAGCACATCACTCATTGGGAGGGCGAAATCGCTATTGTACCGGATCTCTCAGGGGTTATCATTACAGACGTTTACCTGAATGTATTCCTCATGGAACGCAAAGCTCTGAAATCAACTCTTCTCTGTGGTCTTTAGACTTTTTTACCACCTTAACTATTATTGGGATTATTGGCTTATTTGTCGTCGGCATCTATTTACTGATTGACGATTTAGCTCGCGAAGAGAAGCGAGGAACGCTTAATTTTATTCGTCTGAGTCCTCAAAATAGTAGAAATATTTTACTTGGAAAACTTCTCGGTGTTCCTGCACTGGTCTATTTAGCAATTCTCCTCTTCATTCCCCTACATTTTGGCTTGGGAATTGCCTCCCGCATTCCCCCCCATCTTATTCTTGCTTTTTACGGCATTGTAACGGTGAGTTGCTTCTTTTTCTACAGTGCGGCTTTACTTTTTGCCCTCACTTGTACGGGTTTGGGAGGATTACAAGCATGGTTGGGAAGTGGTATGGTTTTCGGATTTTTGCTGATTCTTTCCATCAATTCTTTAGAAAATCATATTCCTTTTACAGTGAGTCCTTTTGATTGGCTGGCGATCTTTTATCCCGGTTATCTCCTCCCCTATTTAGTGGCTCATACGCCTAACGATCTCGGTCTTGTGGATTATTTGCATGTTAAAGAGCTTGGCAACTTAACTTGGTTTGAACTCAACCTTTGGGAGAATGCAGTCACGGCTTTTGCATTTACTTTAGTTAACTACGGCTTGGGAATTTTTGTTCTGTGGAACGGACTCGATCGCCGCTTCCACAATCGCAGTATTTCCCCTTTAAGTAAAGGCGAAAGCTACTGGTTGAGTAGTAGTATCGTTTTCGTTCTGATTGGTTTTGCCATCCAAAATAATGGCTATTATGGAGATCCGACCGAAAATATTTTTGAAAACTTTTTAGTTGTTCTGATCTTGCAATTACTCTTGTTCTGTGGATTAATTGCCGCGTTAACACCCCATCGAAAAACTTTACAAACTTGGTCTCGCTATCGCCATCAAACGACGAAACAGAACTTACTTTGGGATTTGATGTGGGGGGAAAAAAGTCCGGCAACTTTGGCGATCGCGTTAAATGTTGTTTCTGCTTCCATCATTTTCTTAACCGCGATCGCGCTGGTGCCTTTGAATAACTATCGCCTTCATCTCGCGATCGGGTTGATTGTGAGCGATGGTGTTATCTTACTCTATGCTAGTTTGGCTCAATGGTTGTTACTGCAAAAGACAAAACAGCGCGTTGCTTTTGCGATCGCGTCAGTGACAATCCTATTGGTTCTATTGCCGATCGCCGTCAGCGTTTTGAGGATTCCTTTCTCGGGTAACAACAGTCTTTCGATTATCGATACGACGCTATTATCGATTGTTTCTGCTTTTCCCGTCCTCTTGGGAGACGAATACGCACGGTTTACAACCCTATTCTCTCTCATCGGTCAGAGTATCGCGATCGCTGCCATTAACGTGCAAATGACGCGACAACTCAATCATTTGGGAGAGTCAGACGTGAAAGCACTCCTCTCGGAAAATTCTCGCTCTCGCAAACAATTATCGGGAGTTTCTTAGATAAGAGAAGGAGCGATCGCGATCGCTCCTTCTCTTATTTTTTTGAGTTATTGCAAAATAGTAGAGTCACCATGATCGATACGCTACTCGATAAAATCGGAGATTGGAATCCCCAACTCTTGCGGGAATTAAAAGGACGCTTAACTCCTAAGAATATTGTCATTGCTGCGGGAATTTCTGCAGTGAGTCAAATTTTTCTCTACCTACTCTTTCAAAGTCGTTTAAGCCTCACGGAGCGCTCGCTGCCAAGAATACTTCGCTATTGTGCAAAAATCCATTACGTTAATACCATAAAAGCCTCCATGCCCCAATGTATTCATAATAGAACGGGAGGCACTAACATTAATTTTTCCATCTGGTCTCTAGACTTTTTTACCACCTTAACGATTATTGGGATTATTGGCTTATTTGTTGTAGGTATTTATTTGCTCATTGACGATCTCGCCCGAGAAGAAAAGCTAGGAACGCTCAATTTTATTCGCCTGAGTCCTCAGAATAGCAAAAATATTCTCCTCGGAAAACTCCTTGGCGTTCCCGTACTGGTTTATTTAGCCATTCTCCTCCTCTTTCCCCTGCATTTTGGCTTGGGAATTACCGCTCATATTCCTCCCTATCTTATCCTAGCTTTTGACGGAATTGTAGTAGTGAGTTGTTTCTTTTTCTACAGTAGCGCTTTACTTTTTGCTCTTACCTGTACGGGTCTGGGAGGATTACAAGCATGGTTAGGCAGTGGTTTTGTTTTTGGATTTCTACTGATTATGGTAGATTATTCCTTGGATAACTATAGTAATTTTATGCCCTCCTATCTGAGTCTATCTGATTGGTTGACGATTTTTTATCCCGGTTATCTTCTCCCCTATTTAGTAGCTCATACACCTAACGATCTCAGTGTTGTCGATTATTTGGATGTCAACGAACTGGGTTATTTAACTTGGTTTAACCTCGAACTGTGGCGAAATTCAGTCGCAGCTTTTGCGTTTACTTTAGTTAACTACGGTTTGGGAATCTTTGTTCTGTGGAAGGGACTCGATCGCCGTTTCCACAATCACAGTATTTCCCCGTTGAGTAAAGGGCAAAGCTACTGGTTGAGTAGCAGTATCGTTTTCGTTCTGATTGGCTTTGCTATTCAACACCCCGTGTATTCTTCTTCCCAGCAGATAGCTTATTCTATTTTTGAAAATTTTTTATGGGTTTTGGTGTTACAAGTATTCTTGTTCTGTTGTTTAATTGCGGCGTTGACCCCCCATCGTAAAACCCTGCAAACTTGGTCTCGCTATCGCCATCAAACCGCAAAACAGAACTTACGCTGGGATTTGCTCTGGGGAGAAAAAAGTCCGGCAATTTTAGCGATCGCTTTAAATTTAGTTTGTGTTTCCACAATTTTTCTAGTTACAATCTCTTTGTTAGCTTTAGATAACCATTACTTTGAACTTTATCGCTCTTATCTCATCGTCGGTTTGCTTGTTAGCGATGGTGTTATCTTGCTTTATGCTAGTCTGGCTCAATGGTTATTACTACAAAAGACAAAACAGCGAGTTCTTTGGGCGATCGCGACTATCATAACTTTATCAGTTTTACTTCCTATTGCTGTCTCTATCTTAGGGATCTTATCGAGTAACAGTGACTTCATAACAATCGATACAATACTGTTATCAATTGTTTCGGTTTTTCCTGTTTTATTGGGAGAAGACTACGCACAGGTAACAACCCTTTTTGCGCTCATCGGTCAAGGAATTGCGATCGCTGCCATTAACGTGCAAATGACGCGACAACTCAGGCATTTGGGAGAATCGGAGGTGAAAGCACTGCTCTCGGAAAATTCTCGCTCTCGCAAACAATTATCGGGAGTTTTTTAGATAATAGAAGGAGCGATCGCGATCGCTCCTTTCCGTTTTGTTATTGTTTTGAATGACTACAAAAAAGGATAGTTTCCATGATAGATATATTACTGGATAAAATAGGAGATTGGAATCCCCAACTCTTACGCGAACTCAAAGGACGATTAACCCTTAAAAATATTCTGATTGCTGTGGGGATTTCCCTTGTCGTACAGATTTTATTCTATCTCGGTTTTAGCAGTAATAGTTATGGAAACAGTTTTCCGTCTTGGGTTCTCTACCTATTTATTACTCTGAGTATTGTTGGCATCATTATTTTACAGGTTGGCGGAGTATATGTACTGATGGATGACCTACAGCGAGAGGAAAAACGAGGAACGCTTAATTTTATTCGCCTGAGTCCACAGACTAGCAGAAGCATTTTATGTGGGAAGATACTTGGCGTTCCCATCTTAGTCTATTTAGGCATTTTATTAGCGATTCCACTACATATTTGCTTGGGAATTTATGCCGCAATCCCCACACATCATATTGTCGCATTTTACATTCTTGTTGCAGTAAATTGCTTTCTATTTTACAGTGCTGCACTTTTATTCACCTTGTTTGGCTATTCCCCTGCATTGAAAGGCTCCCTCGGATTTGTTGGCAGTATTTTTGTTTTTTTCTTTACATCTATTTTTGCGATTGTATGTTTCAGTCCGAGTTTGCCATTTCCTATCGGTGTTTTTAATTGGGTGTCTTTCTTTTATCCCGGTTATTTTCTTCACTTTCTCCTCAGTCAAACTCCTCATGCTTCCGATTTATTTTATCCGTCAAATGCTGATTTTATCAAACAGATAACTTGGTTTGGTTTGCCTTTGTGGAGTAATGCGATCTCAGCATTTCTGTGTACCCTTGTCAACTATTTTCTCGTTATCTCATGGATCTGGAACGGACTCGAGCGCTGCTTCCACGACCGAACAAATACTGGTCTCAGCAAAAAACAGAGTTATTGGCTGAGTGGTATTCTGACGCTTGTCTTGATGGGTTTTTCTTTGGAAAACATTCAAGCTCGTAGATATTTAATGGAAAACTTATCGGTAATTTTAATTGTTCAATTTTTTATCCTTTGCGGACTGATTATTATTTTAAGTCCTCATCGGACAACGTTACAGGTTTGGTCGCGCTATCGCCATCAAATCACTTCAAAAAAATTACTGTGGGATCTGATCTTAGAAGAAAAAAGTCCCGCACATCTAGCAATTTTATTAAACTCAATTCTCACGTCCACGATTTTACTGGTCGCGCTTTTCCTATCCTCTCTAACAAAAGATTACAACTTTGATAAATATCGAATCGCATTCGCAATTTGTTTGTTTATCAACAGTGGCGTTATTTTCTTCTACTCGAGTCTCGTGCAGTGGATATTCCTACAAAAATTTAAGCAACGGCTTGTTGTCGCGATCGCAGCGCTATTCACTCTTTTCTCTTTACATCCAGTTATTGCCACAGTGACTGATATTGTTCTCGTTAAACCTGTTTTGTTAATAACCTCCATTGGCTCCAATATCCTGCCAACTATTTTGCTATCTCTTGTCGGTCAAGGAATTGCGATCGTAGCAATTAATCTACAAATGACGCGACAGTTACGCCATTTGGGAGAGTCGGAAATAAAAGAATTGCTATCAGGAGATTCTCGCGATAGCAAACAATTATCTGATGTTGCTTAAAACATAAGGAAAAGCGATCGCCTGTGAATTTTGCAGTGCGATCGCTCCTCTCGATCGATTAATTAAAACGAACTTTGTTTTCGCTCTGACTGAGATGAGAGGTATCTCCTTCTAACTCTAATACCCACTGCTCAGACGCTTTAACGACCTTAAACAACGAACACAGTGCAACCCGATATTCGGTATCACCTCCAACTAATCCTCGGGTTGTTCCTAATACCGATGCACCGTGACCGATTAAGAGAATATCCTCAGGAAATTCTAAAACCAATTGTCGCACGGTTCGCGCAGTTCTGGCTAAAACATCTTCATCAGTTTCGGGATATTCTGGAATAACGCGAGATTCGTAGCGCGGATCGACTCTAGGATACTGCTTGACTAGCGCTTCTAAGGGTAAGCGATCGGGCATTTTTGGCATCCAATCAGGGTTTAACCATTCACTCAATCCCGCTTCTAATTTAATCGGTAAATCGAGAGAATAAGCAACCTCATTGGCAGTCTGTACCGTGCGTAGAAAAGGAGAAGCAAAAATATGTTTGATTTTCTCTAATTGCAAGCGTTTTCCCAGTTCTTTTGCCTGCATCAAGCCATCTTCCGATAACGGCGGATCGTAAGGACGCTCTGCTGTATTAAACCATTCGGGATTGACAAAATCCAATCGATTTGCGTGTCTGGCAATCCAAATAATCTGAGTCATTTCAGTTATCAGTTATCGGTGAGCAGTTATCAGTGAACTATGTCCTTTATATCACCGATCGGGACAGTTTGAGTTTTTTATACTTACCACATTCTGACAATCTGTTGCAATTCTACAATATCTAAATAATCCCAAGCAAAGGCTTTTCGCAAAAGATTATCGGGAATGAAGCGATCGTATTTTTGTCGTTGGGGAGAATCAGTGAATGCAGTAATATCTTCCGGTGTCAAGTCCTGTTGGCATAAATTTACAATGGTCTCTTTGAGTTCGATCGCGTTCGTTTTCTCGTCCAATTTTACAATTAGATAGTAAGGACATAAAGATTTAACAATTTTGACATTCATAAAATCCCCCATCACAAAGTAGATCCATTTTTCTAGGGTATTAAAGGTTTTTGTTCCCATCCAAGGAAAAATACAGTAAAGATTGCGATCGAGAGGATGGATAATTTCGCGATCGAGTCCGGTGCGTTGTGCTAAATTGCGGGCTTCAGATAATCTTATTTTTGCACCTTGTAATAGATAAGGATAATCAGTTGTTTCAAATAAGAGCGATCGCATTTTCTGCAAGATTTTTGTATGGATTTTTCCCACACCGCGACCGCGCCAAGCAATATTACTGATTCCGGAAACGGGTTTTACCCAAATATTCCGCTTCCCATAGTCTACATCAATAACCTGCCACGTTCTCCCAGCTAAAGAAAATCTTTCTCCGAGGGGAGGAGGAGTAAAAATACTGCCAATTTCCCCGGCTTCTCCTCGAACAATATACTCGATCGGGGCATCAAAGACCGCATAAAATTGATAGTTGCGAGCAAATTTTTCCCCGACGATTCCTAAAATCAAAGTATTATTTTCTGTCTCTTCAAGGTGTTCTAAACTTTCCCAATAATTCATCAATTGCTGGAAATCTCTGGGAGAGATGTGGGTAAAAGCTGGCAAACTCAAAACTTCTTCAGCAAGTTCTCGGCGCGATCGCTCTCCTCGAGCGGCTAAAATACTTAAGGTTTGCTGATATAAAAGACTATAAGGATATTGAGGCACTTGGATGGGTTCGAGCCAGCTTTCGTCGATATACAGTTGAATAATAGCAATACTTTGTAGTAACTGCCAGGGAATTTCATCGGGTAAATATTCATCTCCCGATCGCTCTGATTCCGAGCAAATAAAGCGCATATCTGCGGGCATTTCTCGCCGTCCCGTGCGTCCCAATCTTTGTAAAAAACTGGCGACGGATAGGGGAGAATTTAATTGAATTACCCGCTCGAGTTGACCGAGATCGACCCCCAATTCTAACGTTAAAGTTGCTGCCGTGACTGCATGGAGATCCGATCGCATGGCCATTTCTGCATCTTCCCGCAATGCCGAGGCAATGCTACCATGATGGACGTGATAAATATCCGGTTCTCGTTGCGATCGCGCCAAAGAACGCAAATTTGCAATAACGGCTTCCGTATCGGTGCGACTATTGGCAAAAATCAAGGATTTACTGGCTTTGGTAATCTCAAATAAATAGCGGTAATAGCGATCGTTGGGTTCGAGTTCGGAAGGGAGAAAAAAATGTTCGACTGCCAAGCGAACTTTGCGAGAATTCTCTTCAATTTCCGGGGCGATAACAGGTAAAGTTGTCCCCATTTTTAACCACTGTTTTGCCAGTTCGCGATCGCCTAAAGTTGCGGATAAACCAATCCGACGGGGAATTTTCTTAATCATTCGCGAGAGGCGAACCAGTTGGCACAAAATCTGATAGCCTCGTTCTGAGTCCATAAAGGAATGAATTTCGTCAATGACAATAAAACGAAGATCGCAAAAAAGTCTCATTAAGGTAGAATAATGATTGATTAATAGACTTTCTAGGGATTCCGGCGTAATCTGCAAGATGCCGGAGGGAGATTCGAGCAATTTTCGCTTGCGACTGGAGGGAATGTCCCCGTGCCAAGCAAAAACGCGAGTATGGCTTTGCTGGAGGAGATCGTTCAGTCTTTCAAATTGATCGTTAATGAGGGCTTTAATCGGACTAATATAGAGAACGCCAATTGTTTGTGCGGGTTGTTCGTCCAAAAGGGTTAAAATTGGTAGAAATGCAGCCTCCGTTTTTCCCGATGCCGTTCCGGCAGCGATTAAGAGATGAGCATTCGTTTCAAACATAACCCGACAAGCGGCAATTTGCACGTCTCGCAATTGTTGCCAGCCTTGATTGTAAATATATTCTTGGATAAAGGGAGCGAGGCGATCGAAAGTTTTTTGCGACATAACCGATTTGACAATTCAAAATTCAAAATTCAAAATTCAAAATTTCGGAGCAATCTGCAAGTTAGTGCAAGCAATATAGAAATTTTGTTAGAAACTCTGTTTTTACAATTGCGAGGGGCGCGATCGCCAGCTTGCCAATCTCCTATTAACCATTACGGATTCCCCATAACTCTCTCTTTATGTTGCCCTTAATTCTTGTCGTTCTTTTCGTCCTTCTCGGCTCGGCATTTTGCGCGCTCTCGGAAACCGCGATTTTATCTGTTTCTCCCATTAAAGTGCGACAACTGGCACAGTCCAAGAAGCGATCGGAAATTGCTTTATTTTCTCTTCGCGCTCGCATCCATCGTTCCCTAGCCACTGTTGTTATTTTAAATAATATTTTTAATATTGTTGGCAGTATCATCATTGGCGGGATTGCAACCAATGTTTTTGGCGATGCTGGTTTTGGGATTTTTTCTGCCTTCCTAACGCTACTCATTATCATGTTCGGGGAAATTATTCCCAAGACTCTAGGAGAACGTCATGCTTTGGCAATTGCCCTCTGGATTGCTTTGCCAGTTAAGGGATTAGTCTTTATTTTAGCACCAGTGGTTTGGTTTGTCGAACGGGCAACAATTCCGTTTTTGAGAGGGAAGAGAAAACCAACAACGAATGAAGCAGAAATTAAATTTTTAGCCAGAATCGGACATCAAGAAGGAATTATTGAGGATGATGAAGCCGACATGATTCAGCGCGTTTTTAACTTAAACGATCTCTTAGCTCATGAGATTATGACTCCGAGAACAGTGATGACCTATTTGCGAGGAAACTCGACATTAGAGGAAGTCAAAGAAGATATTATTGCCTCGCAACACAGCCGTATTGTTGTTATTGATGAAACGATTGATGACGCGATCGGCTTGGCGTTAAAAAATGAGTTATTGTTGGCGCTGCTAGAGGGGAAAACCCAGATTAAAATCACCGATCTCAGCCGTGAGGTTCGTTTTGTCGCAGAAACAATGAAGGCGGATAAGTTATTACAAGAGTTTCAAAAAAAGCGGGAGCATTTATTTGTAGTTGCCGATGAATATGGCGGTGTTTCTGGTGTTGTCACCCTCGAAGATGTCCTCGAAGTTTTAACGGGGGAAATCGTTGATGAAACCGATCGCACGGCAGATTTACAAGAAATTGCCCGCAAGCGTCGCAAGCGGATTTTAGAAGAAAACTAGAAACAGAGGAGTTCGCCGCGATCGCCTGCGATTAGGATACACTTGTTTTAAGGGAAAACGAGAGGTTTTCGTCATTATGTTTCAAATTCAACGTTCTTCCATGGGTGCGTGCTATCCCCATTTGCCCACAATGTACGATTTAACCAGCGAAGATCTGGAGGAACCCGGTTTGCCAGACCTGCTCAATGCTTCGGCACTGCTCAGCAACCTTGGGATTCAATTCTGGACAATGAGGGGGTTGGAACATGAGAATGATATTTTTGGGAATCTGGAGGCGTTTCGCTTTGTGAAATGCACCATTATCAAGCTGAATAATTAATAAACAGTCTTCATATTCGCGAGCTATTAAATTTAAAAAGACTTGAAAGCAATCGGGAGCAGGTCAGTTTTGCAAGAACAGATATATTAAAAAACTACAAGGCATTATTGAGATATGCACATCGATGTTTAAGAACTTGAGA
>JBCCVR010000209.1:0-11911 GCA_039194995.1 Cyanobacteria bacterium P01_E01_bin.42
CATCTGATAATTGAGATGCTCGTTCAAATTGAGAGTTTAGATACAAACACTCTAAGAGTTCAATGGAAATACTTTTCTTGAATTCATAAGATGTTTCCCAAGCTGTTTCTGGTGTTAAAGTATTCCCTAATTCTAGATATTTTAAAGCAGCTTCATAAGCACTAGCTTGCTTTGCTTTTTTACCAGCAATATAATTGAGATTCGCAAGTTCCTCTCGCTCTTTTCCATGGTTCAGAAAATCTATACCAATGTTGAGTTGATTGACAATATCAAAAACATTTTCTTCTAGTTCTGATGCAGTTGTTTTTTGCCATAATAGGTTACCAATTTTAAAGTGGGTTTCTTGTTTCTGTTCCTCTGGAATAAGAGAATAAGCCGCTTGTTGAACGCGATCGTGCAAAAATTTATAGGAAATGCGATTTTTATCTAAGGTTGATAAATCCGTTGTTTCGGAACTAAAAGACAGGGGAATTTTATAATCTTGACTTAAGGGTAAAATTAATCCTGCTTGAATTGCATTCCATAAATCTTCTGCTGTGGCAACCAGTGATTTTTCATAAACAATACTGAGAATATCTAAATAGAATCTGTTACCAATACAAGCCGCAAGTTTTAAAAGATCTTGAGTTTGTTTGGGTAACTTTTGGATATTTCGACTTACTAAATTGACAACACCCAGATCGGTCACTCCCCAACCTTGAATTGTTTCGAGACTCCATTGCCAGCACCTTTGATTAAAATCAAAACTCAAGAGATTTTCTACATAAAGCGTCTTAAACAGTTGAATAAAAAAGAAGGGATTGCCCTGCGTTTTACTAAATAAGAGATTGGCCAAAGACTTTGATTTTTCTGGTTCGTCAAGGGTATCAGAAACCAATTGGCGAATATGACCAAGTTCCAGTGGTTGAAGAACAATATTATTAACACTCGCTCCTACTTCTTGTATTTTCTCAATCGTTTTAATGGTGAGATGGGTGGGACTAACTTCATTATCTCGATAGGCTCCGATCGCAAGAAGATGATGACTTTCCGAATCTGTGATTAATAACTCAATCAACTTGAGAGAAGCGCCATCAGCCCATTGTAAATCATCGAGAAACAACACTAAAGGGTGTGTTTGATTGCTAAATACACCAACGAATTTTCGAAAAACTTGATTGAAGCGATTTTGCGATTCTGCCGCTCCCAATTGTGGGATCTCTGGCTGTTCGCCAAGAATGAGTTCGAGTTCGGGAATGACTTCAGTAACAACTCGTCCATTTTGTTTCAAGGCAGTCTGCAAATTTGTTTTCCATTCCTCGATCTTTTGAGAACTCTCGGTCAAAATTTGGCGAATCAATTCTTGGAAGGCTTGAATGATTGCTGCATAAGGAATATCTCTTTGGAATTGATCGAATTTTCCAGCGATAAAATACCCTCGCTGTCGCGTAATAGGTTTATAAATTTCTTGAACGACAACTGTTTTTCCGACTCCAGAATAACCAGAAACTAACATCAATTCTGCCGATCCCATGCTGACGCGATCGAAGGCTTCTAAAAGAGTTGCCACTTCTCTTTCTCGACCGTATAGCTTTTGAGGAATAAGAAAGCGTCCTACTCGATCTAACGTCCCTGGAGTAAAATTTTCAATCTGTCCCGTCTTTTGCCATTGTTTTAAGCATTCTTCAAGATCGGCTTTAAGACCTTGGGGACTTTGGTAGCGTTCTTCTGCTGTCTTGGCTAGCAATTTCATGACAATTTCCGAAATTGTTGTGGGAATTGCTGGATTTATTTGATGGGGAGAGATTGGTGTTTTCGCGATATGACAATGAACCATTTCCATTGGGTCATTTGTAATAAAAGGTAAACGACCCGTTACCATTTCATAAAAAGTTATCCCCAAGGAATAGTAATCAGTACGATAGTCAAGAATTCGATTCATGCGTCCCGTTTGCTCTGGAGACATATAGGCTAAAGTTCCTTCGAGTTGGTTGGGACTCGTCAGAATTTGCGTTTCTTTTTCGAGACGTGTCGCAATGCTAAAATCAATAAGTTTAACCTGTCCTGTCTGGGGATTAATAAGAATATTTTGCGGTTTTATATCTTTGTGAATTACTCGAGCTGCGTGGAGTTCTTCTAAGGTTTGAATGAGAGTAATGGCAATAATGAGAAATTTTTCTATAGAGAGATTATTGGCCACAATCGCTTGTTTTAGAGGAACTCCACCAAATTCTTCCAAAATCAAGGCAATATTGTGTTCGTAATTGAGAAGTTTATAGACTTTGATAACACTTTCAATATTCAATGACTGAAGAATTTGGTACTCATGACGCAAGCGGGTAATTTCCTCAAGGGTAGGATAATCGGCTTGAAGTGTTTTAATAACAACCGAGGTCGAATCGGCTTCTCTTTTTGCTTGATAGATAATTGTTTTCGTTCCTTGATGGATGGATTGCAAGATTTGATGGCCGGGTAAGGATGTTATCATGGAGTTTCTCCAAAATAGGGGATAGCCAATTCAAATAATAAAGGACTGTTGCTGTTAGCCTTTATTATTCCTCAGAAACATTTTAAGATACAGGAAATTTTCTTTATCTCCATATCCTATACTATACCCCAATCCTATCAAAAGAATCCGAATTCCGAACGATATCTATTTGTGAGTATCTTAGGCAATCGCTTCGTGTCCCCTAAATACCTTCTTTAAAAAAATAATAGAGATGTCTTTGTATATCCTTTTAAACCAGAGCAAAAAAAAAGTCATTCAATACCTATCTTTGAGTTTTCTGTTTTTAGTAAAACGAATAAATTTATCACTTAAAAAACATTGCAAGAAAAATCTCTTAGGTAAAAGCACCTAAGAGATTTTCGATCTTTTACAAACTTTGCGATCGCAATTTGCCTACGATATCTTGAAATGCGGTATATGAGAACGAAGTTTTTGTTGGGAGAAGATTTCTTATCTAGTCAACCCAAGCGCGTAGCGCCACCATCAACAAGCCAGTTAGCTCCCAGAGTAAAAGTAGAGCTACAGATAGATAGTACCACATGAGCAACCTCATCGGGTTGACCCATCCTGCCAATAGGATGCTTTTGCAGGATTTGATCGAGCCATACTTGCAGGTTGGGATCGTCGTCAGGTAGGGCGATCTCGGATTCAATTCTTCCTGGGGTCACACAATTAATTCTGATGTTATGTGGGGCATATTCAACTGCTGCGGACTTGGTCAGTCCAATAATCCCGGCTTTGCTCGCACAGTAGCTTGCAAAAAACGGTTCTCCAACTATCCCAGCAGGTGAAGCAATATTGACAATCGAGCCTCCACCACCCTCGAGCATTTCTAAAATCTCATACTTGAGACAGGAGAAAACACTCGTCAAGTTGCAAGCGATCATTTTTTGCCAATCGTCCAAACAGATATCAATAAGAGGACGGTATAAAATGACTGGTGTTGCTGCATTGTTCACGGCAAAATCTAAACGGCCATAGACATCCAACGTTTTCGCGATCGCGTTTTTAACCTGTTCGTCTTGACTGACATCTGTTTGGATAAAGATAGCTTTACCGCCACTGTCACAAATATGATGAGCAGTTTCTTCTCCAGCCTCAACTCCTCGGGCACAGATCGCTACCTTTGCCCCACTTCGAGCAAAAGCTTTCGCAACTGCTTTGCCAATTCCTTTTGAGCCACCTGTTACAAAGGCAACTTTATCATCAAAATCAAAATGTATCATTGCTCTTGTCCTATAGTTTATAAAAAAGAGTGAAAATGCGATCGAAAGCGAATATCGCCGTGCGAATGGGTTATTCGCTTTCAAATTTTTCTACATTGTTGCACCAACAGGAATCTTATCTTTAGTTAATGAAGAATGAGGAGAAGAACCTAAAGCAACATCACCCCATCGCATTACCGTTGCGCCTGCATTAGAAGCAGAGCCAATGGTATAGACCAGAACCAAATCGTTCTCGCAAATCCGTCCCGCTTCAGCAGCATGGTAAAGATTGGTTAAAGGGAGAACCGGGCCGATATTGGCGTAGCGCGAACACAGATTAATGGTTTTGGAAGGATCGACTCCTAGAGTACGAGTGCCAACATTGGCGTACCAAACTGTTGGGGTATTGAAAGCAAAAAAGTCAATTTCATCTAAAGTTACACCTGCCATCTCTGCTGCACCTTTGCAACAATCACGAATAAATTTTTCCGTGGTTTGGCGGAACATTTTGGATGCTCGCGGACTGCCTCGCATAACCAATTTGGGATTGCCGAGAGCATCCTTATCGAGTTCAGTATAAAAAGTCCCGCAAGTTTCGTGAGTATGGAGAATTTTAGTAGCAATTACACCTTGATTTTCCTTGAGTTCGCCGACAACAAAAGCCCCCGCACCATCTCCTAAAAACCAAGACAGTGTATCCTCTTCCGGTGCATAACGAGAGTAGGTAACCGAGACAACACCTAAAACATTGCGATATTCTCCAGAACGAATTAATGCTGCAGCAGTTTGCAGCATCACAGAAGCACTCGAACAAGTAGATTCAAGATTCCATGCAGCCCCTTTTAATCCCAACTCACCTGCCAAAAAAGCTGCATTACCAGGGACTATATTATCCGCAAAAAGTGACGTTACTATCATCAAATCCACATCTTCAGGCTTCATATTTGCGGCAGCTAAAGCCTTGCGTGCAGCTTCTGATTCCATTGTTAAAGCCGATTCGTCAGAACCGAGAACGTAGCGTTGGGTCATGCCGCGAAATGGATCGGACAAGTAGGGTTTCATTTCAATATCAAAAGCATTCGTGGGATCGAATCCATCAGAGGTGAAAACTTTCGACAGACTTTGATTTTTGTCGGCAATTTTTTGATTTTTTTTAGCAATATTTTGTTCGGCACGAGCAACTAAGTCAGGGTAATTTTCCCGCCAAAAATCATTGGTGCGAATCACGCTGGGGACACTGACTGCAAGAGATTTAATACCGACAGGTTGACGCATTTTTGGAGATCTCCTAATTAGAAAATGGATTGGAAATATTGTTTTAGTCAATCTTTACTTTAGAGAAACTCTTTCCAGAGAAAGCGTTCTAAATCGACTGAAGGTGAGAGAATTGATGGGGAAGAAGAGTTAGATTGAGTAGAACAAAAAGTAATTTTTGTACTTTTTTTCTGTCCTAGATCGATCTGTTTAAGATTGTTTTCTCGATGGGAATTAGCACTAGAAAAGTTAGAAGCTGGCGCTCGAATTTCTACAGATTTACGCATTTTTACAAACTGCTCGACAGTAAATGGATTATGGCTTCAGGCAGACTTGGACACAATTACTTCAATATCTCGCGATCGCCAGTGAAGTGATTGATAGATAAGGGCGATTTCCTCTCCCTATCCATTTCAGAGCAATTGTTTTATTCTGCTGCTCTTTGGTCGATTAAACTTTGCACTCGACTGCCAATTGGAGCTTGGGGTGTGGGATCGGTATCAATATCGATAACTAAAGGCACCGGAGAAGTCATCGCTTCACGCAAGGCTTCTTCTACATCGGATTCTCGCTCCACCCGAATGGCTCGAGCGCCCATACCTTGTGCAATTTGAGCAAAATTTGCTTTGGGAATTTCCGTATCGATATCAGTGTAACCTTGTAGATTATTCCCTTGATGGCACATATTGTAGCGAGCATCATTGAGAACGATCCAAACTGCCGGAATGCGATACTTAACAGCTGTACTCACTTCGCTATTCATCAACATAGACCCATCTCCGAGAATCGCTACAGCTTTACCTTTGCGTCCCAAAGCCGCACCTAAAACCCCCGTTCCGGCATGACCCATTGAACCGAAACCCGTGCTGGTGCGATAGCGTTCTGCGTCAGCAAACCGCAAAGTATGAGTTCCCCAAGCAAAAGAGTTGCCTGCTTCTGTTATTACCACCGCATCGCTGTTATCGACCACGACTTCTTGGATCGCTGCCATCAACACTTCCGGACGTACCGGATTTTGAGTACGATCTCGCACCGTTAAAGATTCTGGTTGCAATCCTAGAGGACATTTACCCGAATTCTCTGGAAAGTAAGGCAATAACTTGTTGACAAATTCGCCGATATCCGAGCAAATCCCAAAAGTTTCCGCATGGGGGTAGGCAACTCCAAACACCGTCGGATCGAGATCCACGTGAACGAATCCCCGCTCCGGCACCATCATCGGACTCCAAAAAGAAGTAAATTCACTCAAGCGGGTTCCCAACACCAAAACCCGTTTCGGCAAATATTCCTGCATGTAGTTCAGCACCGAACCGTGTCCTCCAAATCCCGTCACCCCAAGAAACTGAGGACGATCTTCCGGAAAAATCCCTTTGCCTCGAGGGGAACACATGATGGGAGCACCTGTTCGCTCGACCAGTTGACGGATTGCGTCCGCCGCTTTTCTCGCTCCAAAGCCAACCCAAATGGCAAATTCTCCTTCTGAGAGCAGGGTTGCAGTCCGGGCAATTTGTGCTTCGCTTGCCGTCACCGTTCCCACCGCTAAACGCCCAACTGAAGGAATCGCACTGGTTTGACTTGATTGAACGCCTGTAGGAATGCTGACATGAGCCACAAATCCCCCGGGCTGTTCGAGTCCAACTTCCAACCGTCGCGCCACTTGGGGCAATTCCTCCCCGGATTCGATGGTATGGGCGTAATGAAAGAGAGAACCAGAAGTAAATAGACCCGATAAGGGCATGGTGTAGCTACTGGTTTCCTGAAATGCCCAGCGTCCTCGTTGGGGTGCTGAAGTCGAAGGCGAGACAAAAATCACTTTAGCCCCTTCCCAGCGCGCTGCCATTAATCCAGTAATGGCATTGGTGAGGCCGGGTCCTGTGGTGGTAAAAATGACCACGGGGCGATCGCTGGTAAAGTATGCCTCTATTGCTGCAAAAGCCGCTCCCGATTCGTGACGGAAATGCAAGACTTCGATTTCGCTGGCTTCCAAGGCCGCCCACACAGGGGCGATCGCCCCGCCGGACACGCCAAAGGCGTATTCTACGCCTAAATTGCGGAGCATGGTAACGGTAGCTTCAGCAACAGAAGTCGAAGTTGATTGTAGGGGAAGTTCGAGTTCGGGATGTTTTTGCAGAAAAGCAGAATTTGGAGTCGTCATGATGATCTCTTGCTCTTAAATCTAATCGCGGGCAATAAATTTTTGGGTAGTCGAACTCCTTACCATCACAAGTGGTAATCTCGGAGTTCTTCAGAAAATTGGTGGGGAGAAAAGCAATCTCCCTGAATGTCCGATCGGGCCAATTAACTAGCTACGGCGACGGGTTTATTTTTGTTGGCAATTTTGCGAATATTCTGTTGCCGCAAAACCCGCTTCAAAATCTTCCCGGTCGGATTTTTCGGGAAAGACGCGATAAATTCGATCGCCCGAGGCACTTTATAATTTGCCATGCGTTGCTCGCAAAACTCCCGTAATTCTTCCACCGTCACGGAACAACCTTCTTTAAGACGTACGCTGGCTTTCACCATTTCTCCTCGCGTCGGGTGAGGAACGCCATAGACTGCTACTTCTGCCACTGCCGAATGCTGATAGAACACCCGCTCGACTTCACTGGGATAGACCTTAAACCCGGAGAGATTGATCATATCTTTGAGGCGATCGGCAATATAAAAATAGCCGTCTTCATCCATCCAACCCATATCGCCGCTATAAAACCAGCCATTTTTAATCGCTTTTGCAGTAGCTTCCGGACGATTCCAATAACCCAGCATGACATTGGGACCGCGAATGATCAGTTCGCCAATTTCCCCTAACGGGACTTCATTATCATTGTCATCGACCACTTTCATTTCCACATTGGGAATGGGCATGCCCACCGAACCAAACTTATACTGCATGGGATGGTTGTAGGAGGCAAAAGGCGAAGTCTCCGTCAATCCATATCCTTCATAAATGACATGACCGTGTTTTTGCTGCCAGCGACGCACGATTTCCGGACTCATCGGAGCCGCCGCGCTGAAGTTGAAGCGAATCGAACTAAAGTCATAGTCGGGGAACATTTCCAACATGCGGATAAACACTGTCGGTACCCCAAAGAACATGGTAATCCCTTCTTGCGTAATCGCTTCAAAGACCTTTTCCGGAACGAAGCGCCGTTGCAAAACGATGGTGGAACAAGCATTCAAACCCGCGTTGAGAATGAAATTTTGACCGAAGCAATGAAAGAGAGGGAGATAAAGCAAGAGCTTATCATCGTGACGCATGCCGCAAGAATAGTTTACGGAATACATATTCGAGATGACATTCGCATGACTCAATACCGCACCTTTAGGAAATCCTGTCGTTCCCGATGTATAGAGAATAGCTGCCGGATCGTCTCGCTCCATTTTCTCGGCTTGCAGGTCGGGAGAGGAATCGGCCATTAAATCGTGGAGAGACTGGCCGGTTGTTGTTTCTCCTTCTGCAATGAGAATGTGTTGGAGATGGGCAAGATCGTCGGCGGGAACTTGTTGGACGAGGTCTGCGGTGGTTACGACAACCGAGGCCGTACAGTCGTTGAGAATAAATTTGACTTCATCGCTTTTGAGCGCAGCACTCACGGAAACCGCGATCGCTCCCAATTTTTGAATGCCGAGATAGGCAATGACAAATTCGGGAATATTGGGCAGGAAGAGAGCCACGCGATCGCCCTTTTTGACATTTAAAGCACGCAAACCATTGGCAGCACGATTAACCCGCTCGTTTAATTCTTGATAAGTAAAGGTTTTGCCCTCAAACAGAATGGCGGATTTGTTAGGAACAAATTTAGCACCACGTTCGATGTTTTGAGCAATATTCATAACCATTGGTAACACCCCCAGGTTTTCATTTGGATAACATGACGATCGCATTTTGTAGCGATCTTTGCAAGATAATTCGGACTCAAGGCGAACTCTGTAATTTGGTAATGGGACGATCGCGCTCATGTACCCCAATGGCGATCGCAAACTCTGAAAAATTTGTCCGAATTTCTCGCTCTCTTCGCGTTTAGTTGCGCGAGAGCAAATTCGTCATGTTTTGCCAATCTTCATTCTGAAGGGTCAGCAACTTCAAGCATTGACCGATGGAGATCGCGGCTTGTGGGAAAACTCGTAGGGAAGGGAAAAGCGAACGCCGAACGCGACGGTGAAGGGAATCTGTAGAGATAGGAGCCACGGTTATGCCGATTTGCTGCCAATCTTCTGCGTTCAAACGAGCGATCGCGAGACATTGCCGACCGATTTCTTGTAGTTGTTGTGCGCGCTCTCCTCTGAGAAAGACAACGTTTTCCTTGCTTTCCTCAAAAGTGAAATAAGATGTAGGTGCGGACTTAAGGTAGATGTTGTGCTGAACCATTGTGACTTGCAGAAATATGGAGCTGAAAATAAGATAAGGACGGAAAGTAACCTGAATGCAATGCAGATTTAGATAGTAGAAAGACTCGATAGGGTATCTTTCACGGCCATGACGATTTTGCCTTCGGTGGCGATATCAGCAGCAATGAGGGCGATATGCTCGTTGAGGGCTTGATCGCAGTCGTTCCAGATGTAAGGGCGATCGTCAGAAGCGGGTTTGCCAATGATTTCCCGGACGGCGTTGTATAAGGGCAACGTAGCGGGGGAAAGCAGTTCGGGAGAATTATAATGTCCGGCAATCAGATGGGTTCGCAAGTCAACCGCTTGGACGGAAAACATTAAAGAAATCGCCATGTACTGATGGAAGATTTCAATCGCCGTGCGAGCCAAGTTGGCCGAGGCAAATCCTTGGGAGTTGACATTTTGATTGAACTGCTCGGCGTGGGTGGGATAGCGATCGGCGATGGAGTTGCCGTAGAACGTTAAGAGAGGCATCAGGGAATTGCCGGCAATCTGCAATCCTTTGAGTCCCATATTGACTTTCCGCTCGGTATTGCCCACCAAGGAAGGAGTTAGACCACCGCTAAATTCAGGCGCGACCAAGAGAGCAATTTGCACGTCGAGGTGTTTGGCGAGCAGTCCGAGAAGATGGCGAACGCGATCCATGCCGACTCCTACGTACTGACCGAGGAAGTTGCCGCAGTGGTAGCTGCTGTCTTTTTCGATATCAATTAGGGGATTATCGGTAACGGAGTTGAGTTCGACTTCCATTTGCTGAGCCACATCGAGAATGCCATCGGCGATCGGTCCAATGTATTGGGGCAAGCAGCGTAAGGAGTAGCGGTCTTGAATTAACTCATGACCGCGATTGTCATGAGTTCCATCCAATTCATCTCGACTCAACCCAGACCCTTCGAGCAGTTCGATCATTTTTTGTGCCGACCAGCGCTGTCCGAAGTGGGGCTTGAGTTGGTGGATGAAGGGATGGAACGATTGGTTGGTGCCTCCGAGTCCTTGGAGCATTAAGGCATGAGCGCCCATCCCCAAAGAAAGCAAGACTTTAGCATCGCGAACGCATAATGAGGCAATTCCGGTCATGACCGAAGTGCCGTTGGTCATGGCCAGTCCTTCTTTGGCGAGCAGGTCGATAGGCTCTAGCTCTAACATTTCCAAGGCTTGCAGGGCAGACATTTCGCGACCGTTATAGTCAACGGTAAAGCTCTCGTCTAACCCGATCGCTGCTCCAGTAATATGGGCGAGGGGAACTAAATCTCCGCTCGCACCAATGGAACCGAATTCGCAGACATGGGGGGTCACTCCGGCATTGAGAAAGGTCGTCAAGCGCTCGATGAGTTCGGGGCGAATTCCCGATGCGCCTTGCATGAGAGCATTAACTCGCAAGAGCATGGCGGCGCGCACGTCGGCATCGGGCAAGCGCTTTCCCGCTCCCGCTTTCAAGAACCAAATTAAGTTGCTTTGCAATTCTGCCACTTCTTCCGAGGCGATCGCTTGATTGGCCATGCCGCCAAAGCCCGTGGTCACGCCATAGATGGGTTTACCATTTTTGACGGCATTATCGATATACTCTCGCGAAGCCAGTACGCGCGATTGTACTTCTTCTTTTTGACTCAGATGCACTTGAACGTGATGGCGAGCAACATTGGCAACGTCGTCGATGGTCAATCGCTTCTCGCCCACAACAACATTACCCGATGCTATGCCCGATGCACTGCGAACAAATGGTAGCGATGAAACTGAAATCGTCATTGTTTCTCTCCTGGAAGCAAGTTTTTCTTTGTTAATGTGATCGCAGTCACTTCCACTGCCTTTATTTCGATGCTAGGGTAATGCTGTGAAAGATTAGTGAAATATAAAGTCAGCTTAAATTGTCTTAGCTTGACCTTGTATCTATATAACTAATATCTGACACAGACCCTATTCACAAACCCCATTAATTGAACTTGATTGAACTTGATTGAACGTAAACCAAACGTAAACCAATCATAAATTAAATCTTGCCCAGTCAAATAGCAACTGGAAATTACACAGATAGAAAAGTAATGCTTTCCAACTGAAGTTACTATTTAATTACTATCTCTCAACTCTTAAAGCCGAATAATCAATCTAGGTTGGTGGGATAGATGAGTAGACTGGCAGAAAAACAAAAAAATAGATTGTGAAGTACGAGAATACTGAAAAGGGTCAGGATTTAAAACTAATATGTTTGATTCGCAGTCTCACCATTAGTTTTAGATGACTTGCCCACGCACACCCGACTTCATAAATTTACCCTTACAGCACGCTCTTTTGAATGACCTGCGTTTGTTATTCAAAGGGGCGCAATTTATAGGGAATAGTATATTTTTTTGAAATTGAGACAGGTAGATTTTCATTGGGTTTGTTCATACACTTAGAGTAACAGGCTCGGTGATTTCTGTCAATCATTTCCGTGATTTGTTTTCACAATTTTTACGCAATCTTCATGAAGGGTATGAGTCTTTACATTTTCTTGTAATAAGAAGGTAATTTCCCTAGATTGATAGGGGCATAAAAATTGTGTTTTGTGTTGATAGTTCATTTTTGTGTTTAAATTTAC
>JBCCVR010000210.1:0-11797 GCA_039194995.1 Cyanobacteria bacterium P01_E01_bin.42
GTCAACGGGAGGTGCTGCGATGAAGGCGATGATGAAGCAGGTTGCTGCGGTGAGCAGGCAAGGGATCATGAGTACGCCGAACCAGCCTACATACAGGCGGTTGTTGGTGCTGGTGATCCACTGGCAAAAACGTTCCCACAAAGACGCGCCTTGTTGGGTTTGAATTGTTGTGGTCATTTTTATGATTATTGCGAGAATAGATTCTGAAGCTGTTTGACTTCATTAACTGAATGATAGCTCTAGTTGTTACATTTCGTAAACTATTTTTAATAAAGAATTTTGGTGTAACCAATAACAAAAACTTATGAATCCCACAATAACCTACAGTCCGGCTTACACCCTCGTTCCTACCTATGAATGTTTCAATCGTTGCAGTTATTGCAATTTTCGGGTCGATCCGGAGGGTGACGAGTGGTTGACTTTACCAGAAGCAGAAACAATATTGCGCGATCTGCGGGATACGGGAACGATTGAGATTCTGATCCTGAGTGGCGAAGTCCATCCCCAAAGTCCCCGTCGTCGGGAGTGGTGCGATCGCATTTACGACCTCTGCGACTTAGCCCTAACCTTGGGATTTCTCCCCCATACCAACGCCGGGCCGTTGAGTTTTGCAGAAATGGCGCGATTGAAAGCGGTCAATGTTTCGATAGGGTTGATGGTGGAACAGGTTACGCCCAGCTTACTGCAAACCGTCCACAAACGCGCCCCGAGCAAAGTCCCTGCAATGCGCTTGCAACAATTGGAACAGGCGGGAGAATTGCGAATTCCCTTCACGACGGGGCTATTATTAGGACTGGGAGAAACTCGGGCAGACTGGCGAGAGAGTTTAGAAGCGATCGCCCGTCTACAAAGCCAATACGGTCACGTCCAAGAAGTCATCTTACAACCCCACAGCCCCGGCACGCGACAAATTTACGACGCAGCAGCACTGCAACCGGAAGATTTACTAAATGCGATCGCATTAGCACGAGAAATTCTCCCCTCAGCGATCGCCATACAAATTCCCCCCAATTTAGTTCCCGATGCTAACTTTTTATTGGCTTGTTTGGAAGCGGGCGCGCGAGATTTAGGCGGTCTGAGTCCCAAAGATGAAGTCAATCCGGATTACGATCATCCTACGCCAGAATTCCTTGCCAGTATTATCGAGCCGAGGGGGTGGAAATTAGAGCCTCGCTTGCCCGTTTACCCTCAATATTATGATTGGCTTTCAACGCGATTACAGGGGGCGATCCGGGATTTGATGTCGCGATCGCCATCCTTCAACCCTTCAATAAAGTCGGTAAATCTTGCAAAATTTCTTTGAGTCCCGGTTCTTGAACTGCGGCGATCGCCTCTTCCAAACTCATCCACTGGCGATTCCTGAAACTGGCTTCCAACCAATAGCTGAAAACTTCAGTCACGCGCAATAAAAATACCTGCACCTGACAGGGATAACCCTTTTTCTCGTAAAGATAAGTCCCTCTAAGCGTTTTATCCAATTCCCCAATAACCCCCGCTTCTTCCCATGCTTCTTTTGCTGCTGAATCAGCCGCATCGAGATCCGGTTCGATTTCGCCTTTAGGAATAATCCAACGTCGATTCGTGCGGGAAGTAATCAACAAAACTTCTATTCTGCCGCGATCGCACCGATAAGGAATAACGCCGGAACGATAGAGAATATCTGTAGATTGAGACATAACAAAGCTCCTCATTCAAAAATATCCAATTGTTCCATGATTTTCCCATTTTCTAATGTTCCCTTATCTTCTTTTTTCTTAATTCCTTTTCGCAGTCCCAAAGCAATTTTACTGTGTTTTTCAATCTGTCCCATGACTTGCTTGGCACGATTAATGACAGAATCCGGCAAACCTGCCAATCTTCCCGCTTCAATTCCATAAGAGCGATCGGCTCCTCCGGGTTGAACCTGATGCAAGAATACGATTTTATTCGGTAATTCTTTGACCGTCACTTGATAATTTTTCACATTTTGTAGGATTGATTCTAACTCATTCAATTCGTGATAGTGCGTAGCAAAAATTGTGCGAGATTTAACTTCAGAAGCCAAATATTCTGCCACCGCCCAAGCGATCGATAATCCATCAAAAGTAGCCGTTCCCCGTCCGATTTCGTCCAGTAAAACTAATGATTTCGGAGTCGCATGATTGAGAATATTTGCCGTTTCGTTCATCTCTACCATAAACGTTGATTGTCCCGTTGCTAAATCGTCTACCGCACCGACGCGGGTAAAAATGCGATCGCAAATTCCTAATTTTGCCGAAGTTGCTGGGACGTAACTCCCAGTTTGCGCCATAATTTGAATTAAACCAATTTGCCTGAGATAACAACTTTTTCCGCTTGCATTCGGTCCCGTTAAAATAATTAGATCGGGATTTTCTGACTCTGTTTTGCTATATCCCATTTGCGTAGAATTGGGAACGAAAAATCCTTGCCCTAATCTTTTTTCGACAACGGGATGGCGACCTTCAACAATTGCGATCGCTCTATTTTGTGTAATTTCCGGGCGGCAATATCCTTGCAAAATCGCAATTTCTGCCAGTCCAGCCAACACATCAACGGCCGCAACCGCACGCGCAATATTGCGAATTTCTTGCGCTTTTTCTGCAACTTCCAGGCGCAACTCCGTAAAGATTTCGTACTCTAAATTATTGAGGTCTTCCCTCGCACTCAAAATCCGCGTTTCCCGCTCTTTCAATTCAGAAGTAATGTAGCGTTCTTCATTGGTTAAAGTTTGCTTGCGAGTGTAATTTTCTGGCGCATCTTCTGCTCGGCTGCGGGGCATACTAATATAGTAGCCAAAAGTTTTATTGTATCCGACTCTTAGTTTTGTTACGCCCGTTCTTTCTCGTTCCGTAACTTCCAAATTTGCTAACCATTGCCGATCCTCTTCTAACTGCTGTCGGCGTTCGTCTAACAGGGGATTAATACCATCGCGAATCAATCCTCCTTCTTTCACGTGGAGGGGAGGAGATTCCACCATATTTGCTAAAACATGCCTACCTAATTCTTGCAACCCTTGGGGAATTTTGTGCAATCTTCGCAAATAAGGGGAATTTCCCAAACAGGCGAGTTCTTCAAGGTCGGCTAATCGCACCAAAGAATCGGCTAAATTAACTAAATCTCGCGCCGTCGTCCGTCCCGATCCGACTCGTCCCGAAAGACGCTCTAAATCGTAAAATTGCCGTAGCATTTGCTGTAAATCGTCCCGTAAAGAATGATTTTCACTCAGTTCGCGAATGGTTTCTTGACGTGCCTGTATGCCTTTAATATCTAACAAAGGCTCGACAAACCATCTCCGCAACGCCCTTGCTCCCATTGCCGTATTTGTACGATCGATCGCCCATAATAAAGAACCATTAAAACTGCTATCTCTCACAGTTTGATTAATCTCTAAATTGCGACGAGTTTGTGGGTCGAGAATGAGATAATCGGCAAGAGAATAAGTTCGCAAAGGTTGCAGGGGAACTTGATTGGCTTTTTGGGTATCTTCAAGATACTGTAATAACCCCCCTGCCGCCCGAATTCCTAATGTTAAATGCGCGCATCCCATTCCTTCTAAAGAACGAACGTTAAACGTTTCTAAAAGGCGGTTTTTGGCTTCAGTCGCGTGAAAGTATTTTTGCGGCCGCAAAGAGTAGCAAAAGTCATCGGGAAAACAATCGGGAAGTTCTTCTGCTGTCTCTCCCGGGCGCAATAAACGACCAATATCGATCGCATCGACAGGATACAATATTTCCGAAGGATGCAAGCGTTGCAATTCAATCCCGAGCGCTTCCAAATTTTGAGCTTGCGTGGTGCAGAATTCTCCCGTTGAAATATCAGCATAGGCAAGTCCCCAATGGGTTTTCGCAATGACAACAGAAGCAAGATAATTATTCCGTTTTGCCGTCAGCATTCCGTCATCGGTTAAAGTACCGGGAGTGAGAATTTGTTGGACTTCTCGCTTCACCATGCGCTTTTCCGCAGCCGCAATGGAGGCATCCTCCGCTTGGTCGCAAACGACGACGGCGTAACCTTTTTCGACTAACATAGCCGTATAGCGTTCCAAGGCATGATGGGGAACTCCCGTCATGGCAACTCTACCAATTCCTTTGCCACCTTCTTTACTGGTGAGAACCAATTCTAATTCTTGCGCGATTTTAACGGCATCCTGAAAGAAACATTCAAAAAAATCCCCGACTCGATAGAGTAAAAGTGCGTTGGGATACTCTTCTTTTGTAGCGATATAATGCTGCATCATGGGCGAGAGTTTCTCTCGATCCAAGGGTCGGTAGTCTTCGTGAGGGGTCGTTTTCGCGGCTTTAGTTGTCGTCGATCGCTCGGAAGATGCACTCATTGCAGCAAAAATGGGATTTAAGGACAGAGGGGCGTTAACAATACCCAATTTTGCGATTTTGACATATTTTTCCGCATCCTGACAATATATCTTGATTCTCTCATTGCTCGGACATTACTCGGAACAATACGCGATCGCCATTTATTGACCTTCCCTTGTTAAGATTCGGTTGAATTTTTGTTTCGTTGAGATTCAACCGAGTTTCTTTTGGAGATCGCGCATTGTCACTTGATGCAAAATTAACGTTTGACTACGACCGTAGAAGCAGTTTTACCAACTTGGCATGCAATTGATCTTCTGTAAAAGCAGGTTCGTTGGGGGGATAGAGTTCGTCTTCAAGAAACTTGAATCCGTACTCCCCAGCCAAAACAACTAATTCCTTGGCGCGTTCGCAAGTTTTCAGTTTTTCTTGCAGTTCTGGATCGGCTTTGGCTTTTTCAGAGAACGATTTGATTTGAGCAAAGGGCATGATTCTTACCTCCTCTAATTTCAGAGATAAATACGGTGTTCGATTTTGAATTTTAAAAAAAAGACCTCTTTTTAGTCAAGTCTTAAATAGAAAATTTTATTATCATTTTCAAAATATTTCTTTACAGTCTTTACAATACTTTGTTCAAAACAAAGTTATAAATATAAGTTAAGGAATTTTAAGAGTTTTTATATTTTTGTTGTATACTAAAACCTTTCAAATTGAGAAAAAAATATTAAGTAGTTGTCCCGCGTATTTCTGAATACAGAAATCTGTTGAATCGATGGGAGATCGTGAAGTTAGATTTAGAGGTATGACTCGTGCAAACATATAAAGTGACGTTAATTAACAAAAGCCAAAATTTTGAGCGGACGATTGATGTCCCGGCGACTGAAGCAATTTTAGGAGAAGCATTCGAACATGGGATCAAAATTCCCTTTGAATGTGTGGTTGGGGCTTGTGCTGCTTGTGAAGGCAAGTTATTATCCGGTTCGGTGGATCAATCCGAACAAATCTTTTTAGATGAAGAGCAGATCGCCGCAGGTTACGTCATGACTTGTGTTGCAAAACCGACTTCTGATTGCACCCTCGAGATTGAAATCGGCGACTATATCTAAAAAGGCGATATCTAAAAAGGCGATCGCATAATGAATCGCCGTTCTTTAGCAAGGAAAACAAGATAATTTAAAGAATGATTTATCGCTCTTCCGCCGCCAGCAAATCCACTTGCGGTTGAGTGGAAATCGCTGTTGATGACGATCCCCAAGCGATCGCTTGCTCCAACAAACGGGTTGATTCTTCAAGGGTGAGTTGGGGTTTGCTCCAAATAATCATCCATGTCCCATCTCCTCCCATCATTTCCAGATCGCTATCTTTACCGGGTCTTCCCAATACTTCAATAGCTTGTCTGGCAAGAATGCAAGAACTGGGAACATCTGAAATTGTAGCAATGGTTACGACTCCATCGGTTTCGATCGCGGGTTCTTGGCGAATAGATTTAAGTCTCATAAGTGTCACATCAAGGAGTTGTCAAAAGAATAAAGCGTAAAGTTGCCCTAACAACGATTTAACATTGCTATGAGCAACCCATTTCTAGGTTAATCTTTAACAAGTATCCCCGACAGTTAGAATTGTTACGAATTCCCAGATAGGCTTCAAATCAATCGCGAAAAAATAGTCATTTGAAATGGAAGAAAAGAATACCGGGAAACCAGAGACCGAGATATTTTTCCCAGTCTTGATACGCCTGCTGAAAATACCAATTTTGACTGGCTGCAAAGGTTGCACTTTCTGTATTTAACAGATGTTGAACTTCTGTAACGACTTCTCGTGCATCTCGCGCATACATTTTGACAGATTCCGCTTCTTTTTCCGGCGGATCGCCAATCAAGTCGAGAATTTCACCAATTTCTAGATGATAAAGATCGCTCTGGCGATCGGCCTGGAATAAAAGTGTCAAAGTTCGTTGATATTCTTTGTCAAATCTAGTTTTACAAGCGTCATCCTCAAAAGAAAGTTGAGTGGCAATCCATTCTAAAAAACGTTTGAGGAGTTCTCTTGCTGGCTCTGCTTTCCCTCGAATTGCAAGGGGATACGGAACTTTCCAGAGTGCAGATTCACAGGTTTGCGTTTCAAATCCAACTAATAGTAGATGTATCAGGGGAATATGGGTTTTCCACTCAGATAGATCTCGATAAGCGTCACTATTGGAATCGTAAGTATACAAATAAGAACGATTAGCCATGATTTGCCTGCCTCCTCATTGAAAAATTTATGAAAAACACCTTATGTTAGAACAAATATATCATTTCTGAATTCCCAACGCAAAAGGATTGCATTTTTTGCTTAAAGCGATAATAATAGTCGTTCGGAATGAGAATGATTATCATTCCTGCCGAGAGAGTAAAGTTCGATCGCAATTGATGAGGATTGAGTGTGATGCAAGCAAAGCAATTGTTACGACGATTTATGCTAATGACCGTTGCCACCGCGGCGATCGCTTCGGGAGGTTGTACCTCGAGTCCGGAGGCAACCGATAACGCTGACGCACCTTCAGGGGAAACAACTGAGGAATTGCAGGTGGTCACGACATTTTTACCTATAACGCAGTTTACTAATGCGGTTGCTGGCGATCGCGCTGAAGTAACCCAACTCTTGCCCGCGAATGTTGGTCCTCACGACTACCAAGCCAAACCTACCGACGTGCAAGCGATCGCCAATGCCGATGTGTTGGTGCAAAATGGCTTAGAATTCGAGTTTTTCCTCGAGGATCTCATCGAGAATGCTGAGAATGAAGATCTAGCGATCGTTGATTCTAGCACGGGAATTGCTACTATTGCTTCTGAAGAAGAAAAACATGATGACCATGAAGGGCATGACGATCGTGAAGGGCACGACCACGAAGGGCACGACCACGAAGAGCACGACCACGAAGAGCATGACCATGAAGGGCATGATGATCGCGACCATGAAAAACATGACGACCATGAAAAACACGGGGGTGGACACCATCATCACCATCACGGCGAATTCGATCCCCATATTTGGCTCGATCCCAAACGGGCGATCGCGCAAGTGGAGAATATTCGCGATGGTTTAATTGCTGCCGATCCCGAAGGCGAGGAAGAATATACGGCCAATGCAGCCGCGTTCATCGAACAATTGCAAGCATTAGACGCAGAAATTACAGAAAAACTCGAGCCCTACAGAGGACAAGTCTTCATTTCCTTTCACGATTTCGCTCGCTATTTTGCAGAGAGTTATAATCTCAAGTCTGAATCTTTGGTGGGTATTCCTGAAGAAAATGCTTCTCCAAAAGACGTACAACGTATAATAGAAACCGTAGAGACGGAAAATCTTAAAGCATTGCTTACAGAACCCCAAGCGAGTCAAAATTCTTTTGATAGCATCGCTAAAGATTTGCAAGTTGAAGTGAGCGTTTTCGATCCCTTAGAAACAGGAGATATCGATTCCACCGACTCCGAATCTTACATCACAATTATGCGCCAAAACGCAGAAAATCTTGCAGAAGCCTTTGGCGATTAATGAGTTTGTTTGAGGAGATGAGAATTGAGCGACACTGTATTAGAAATTAAGGGATTGAGCGTCGATCGCGAACAAAATGGAGTCGTGCGAGATGTTTCTTTCTCTCTCATCGCTGGTACAGATACCGCTCTAATCGGTCCGAATGGTGCGGGGAAAAGTACCCTCATGCAGGCAATTTTGGGAATTTTGCCGAGGCGATCGGGGGAAGTGTGGATTTTGGGACAATCTCTAAGGCGCAACGGCAATCTTCCTGTTTCCGTGCGCCAGCAGATTGCCTATTTGCCGCAAAATTTTCTATTCGATCGCCGCATTCCCATGACAGTAGAGGAATTAGTAGGACTGGGATGGGATTCTCTCGGATTGCAATGGCCTTGGTCTCATGCTCGGAAACGGCGTTTGGCGGTGCTAGAAGCCCTGATGCGGGTCGGTGCGGGGCATTTATTGAATAAACCCATCAGCCGCCTTTCTGGGGGAGAAACTAAGCGAATCTTGCTGGCTTATTGTCTCGTGCGTCCCCGACAATTGCTGCTTCTCGATGAGGCTCCCGCAGGTTTGGATATTCGTGGAGAAGCAGAGTTTTACTACTTACTTTCCGAGTTGAAAAAGGAGCAAAATTGGACGATCTTACAAATCTCTCATGATTTTGATATGGTGCGGCGACAGTGCGATCGCGTTCTCTGCCTGAATCGAACTTTACTCTGCGAAGGCGTTCCCGAATTCGCTCTTTCGTCAGATAACTTGGCGACTGCCTATGGTTCGGAATTCATTCGCTACGAACATTCTTGCGAAAGGTGATTCTAGAACAGGGAAAGAGAGATTTTAGACAAAACTCAACACATTTCTTCTCTCTGTGTTCCTCTGCGTCTGGTGTGGTTCAAATTCTTAGTCAAAATCAATGGTTTTAGCGATCGCAGATGTTTTAGAGTTGTTTACATTTCCCTTCCTGCAACGGGCGGCAAGGGGGGGAATTTTAATCGGTTTGATGGGGGGATTGTTGGGCAGTTTGACGATTTTACGCCAACTTTCTTTCTTTGGTGAAGCGTTAGGACATTCGGCATTATTGGGGATTAGTTTGGGCTTGCTTTTCGGCTTGAATCCTTCAACGGTTTTGCTTCCTTTTGCCGTCTTATTTGCCCTTGCTGTCAGCTATTTATTAGAAAAAACGCAACTCTGGACTGATGCAATGTTGAATATCGTTCATTCAGCATCTTTAGCAAGTGCTATTATCATTCTCAGTTTTAGCGGTCAATATAAGGGCGGTATTAACCACTTGCTCTTCGGGGATATTTTGGCAGTGTCAAGAGAGGATTTGATCGTTGGTGGGGTGTTGTTATGTGTTTGTGTTGTTTGTATCGGTCTCACCTTGCGAACGCAGATGATGCTAATCTTACACGAACCGATGGCGATCGCTCGAGGTATTCCAATAGCAGCACATCGCACGGCTTTTATTGTTTTGTTGGCGTTAGTTGTGGGCGTTTCGATTAAAGCGATCGGGGTATTATTAGTGAGTGCTTTCATTGTCGTTCCTGCCTGTGCCGCTCGCTTAATCAGCTATAACTTTACCACTCATATTCTCTTTTCCATGGGATTAGGGGCTTTGAGCGCAATTTTAGGAATTATTCTCTCGGCTTTTTTCGATTTGCCGTCGGGCCCGAGTATTGTGATGATGCAATTGGCTCTTTTCGCGGTCGCGATCGTCCTCCCGAAATCTTGTCCCCCCCTTACAAAGGGGGGTTAGGGGGGATTAAACTACTGTTGATTGGGTTGGAATTGGAAGAGAGAATAAACCACATTCCGACGGATATCGATCATGGTTTCCAAGAACATCTCATAACCTTCCTGCTTGTATTCAATCAACGGATCTTTTTGACCGTAACCCCGCAAGCCGATCGCCTCTCGCAACGCATCCATCGCTTGTAAATGTTCCCGCCAAAGCGTATCGATTTGCTGCAAAATAAAGAAGCGTTCCGCTTGTCGCATCAGTCCCGGTTGAATGCGTTCGACTTGATTTTCCTTGAGATCGTAGGCTTTGCGGACTTCTTCATGTAAAAAGGTTTTAATTTCCCCCACGGTCATATCTTCGAGATGATCGGGTTTCATATCCTCCAGCAAATAGATGAATTCCTTCACTTTCCCCGTTAACTCTTCCAATTTCCATTCTTCTGGGGGCAGTTCCGGGTTCACGTAAGCCTCAACGATATCATCCATCGTTTTCTCCGCATAACCGATCACCTGCTCTTTTAAGTCCAATCCTTCCAAGACCCGACGACGTTCGGCATAAATTGCCTTACGTTGGTTGTTCATCACCTCGTCGTATTCAAACACCTGTTTGCGGGTGTCGTAATAGAACGTTTCCACCTTCTTTTGCGCCCCTTCCAAAGAACGGGTGAGCATTCCTGACTCAATGGGCATATCTTCCTCAACTCGGAAGGCATTCATTAATCCAGCCACGCGATCGCCGCCAAAAATCCGCAATAAATTATCCTGCAAACTCAGGAAAAACTTAGTGGATCCGGGGTCTCCCTGTCGTCCGGCGCGTCCTCGCAATTGGTTATCGATGCGGCGTGATTCGTGGCGTTCGGTACCAATGACGTGCAAGCCGCCCAACTCTACCACCTTATCGTGTTCTTGCCCCGTAAATGCCTCGTATTCCTCGCGAACGAGATTGTAGACCTCTCGCAACTTCAACAACACTGGATCTTCAATAGGGGCATTTTCCGAGGCGATCGCCAGTTTATCCTCCGCTTCCAGTTCTTGTAAACTTTGTTCCCCATAGGTTTCCACGGCAAAATTCACCGCCTCTTTCAACTTCTCGAAGGTACTTCCCGATAACTCCGTCGGGAAAATTTCCGGAGAGGCTTTCCACGTCTTTTTCTTCTTCTCCCCATCCCCAAAACCTTGGGCGGATTTCTTGGGTTTCGCCCCCAGAACAGTTGCAACTAACTGTTTATCTTCGGGAATGACAATTCGGGGCATTAAATACTCTCGCACTTTCAACCGCGCCATAAATTCGGCATTGCCTCCCAGAATGATATCGGTACCGCGACCCGCCATATTTGTGGCGATCGTGACGGTACTGACGCGACCCGCTTGAGCGACAATTTCCGATTCCCGTTCCACATTTTCCGGGCGGGCATTGAGAATATTGTGAGGAACGCTTAACTCTTGGAGATTGCGGGAGAGGAATTCCGACTTTTCTACACTGGTCGTTCCCACCAATACTGGGCGACCCTCCTCGTGCATTTCCGCGCATTCCTTCGCTACTGCCATCCATTTCGCAGGTTCGGTTTTGTAGACCACATCGGATAAATCTTGCCGTTTCGGGGGTAAGTTCGTCGGCACGATCGTCACTTGCAAATCGTAGATTTTTTCAAATTCTGCCTCTTCCGTTTTTGCCGTTCCCGTCATACCCGCCAATTTAGGATACAAAAGGAAGAAATTCTGATAGGTAATCGTGGCTAAAGTTTGAGTTTCATTTTGAATTTTGACCCCTTCCTTGGCTTCGATCGCCTGATGCAAACCATCACTCCATCGCCGTCCTGCCAGTACCCGTCCGGTGAATTCATCAACAATCACCACTTCATCATTACGAACGATGTAATTCACATCATTGGTAAACAATTCTTTCGCTTTAATCGCATTAAACACGTAATGCGCCCAAGGATCATTAGGATCGTAGAGATCCGTTACCCCTAACAGTTGCTCGGCTTTGGCAAATCCTTCATCGGTCATTAAAACATTGCGCGCCTTTTCATCAACCTCATAATCTCCCTCGCCATCCTCGTCTTGAGGGATGAGATTTATCGCAATTTGGGCAGCTTTCATGTACTTTTCCGTGGGGCGTTCCACCTGCCCGGAAATAATTAAAGGCGTTCTGGCTTCATCCACTAAAACCGAGTCTACCTCGTCAATTACGCAATAATTAAAAGGTCGCTGTACCACATCATCCA